>DINU01000018.1 GCA_002426885.1 Patescibacteria group bacterium UBA5532 | reverse complement strand
CGAGATCCTTTCATCATCCACTACGACTCTACCTTCATCCAGGATCCTCCTCCAGGATTCTAGACCATAGATTCCAAACCGAAGAGATTCTAGAAAAGGAAGACACAATCCACTGAACTTCCACTTCTGTATCTTCAGAGAAAAACCTTAGCATATGCTAAGGTTTTTCTCTTGAGTTCTAACAATCTATCTCCATCCATATACACGACATGAATTTTCCCAGAGTGTCTGCTCAATCTCCTCAGGACTCTCTGTTCGGATCGCACAGAGCTGCTCGAAGACATATCGGACATATGTCGACTCATTGACACTTCCTCGGACTGGCTGAGGTGCGAGAAATGGTGCATCCGTCTCGATCAGAATACGATCAAGCGGGAGTATCCTTGCTGTCTCACGGATCGGATCAGATTTCTTGTATGTCAGAATCCCAGAAAAAGAGAAGTATATCTCAGGGGAATGCGCGAGGAGCGCATATGCAAAGTCTGGATCTTCGCTGTAGCAGTGCATAATCGCAAAATTCACAGGGAAATCACTGATACACGCAAGAGTATCTTTTCGTGCGTCACGCGTGTGGATAATCAGCGGAAGATGATACTTCTCTGCGAGCTCTGCCTGTGCGCGGAACCATATCTTCTGTATATCGGCGATACTTTTTTGCTGGGTGATATGAAAATCCCGAAGCTCTTCCTCGGTCAGGATACTATCTCCTGGTGGCTCAGAAATCCAGTGATAATCGAGCCCCGCTTCTCCGATACCGACGATACTATCACGATTCTGTATCAGAATCGACTCGAGTTCCTCCATAGTCTCCTCGATCCTGAGACTTGTACATTCGCTCGGATGAATCCCGACCGTCGCACGGAGAAACTCTGGATATTCTCATGAGAGCTCTATCGCCTTCAGCGAGCTCGGGATATCGCAGCCGATTTGCACTGCGCGATCGACTCCATTTCGGAGCATGCGTGCGATGACACCATCTGGATCATCTGAGAGTGGTTCGAAGTAGAGATGTGAGTGTGTATCGAAAAGCATGGCGAAGATTTCCCATATTCTAGACGCTTCCGAGATGAAGTCAAAATGATTTTCTGACTTTGATCCTTTTCCTTGGGGTTCCATCTCATGTATTCTTCGGGTGCGGGTAATCTATTTTTGTTTCGTTTTTTTTCAGAAAACCATACTTCGGTATCTCGTTCCCACTCAAAAACTCGTGCCTGAGACTCATTCACACGCATGGATTCCTGTCTATGTGAGACAATGACACACATTCTTTTTTTCATTTTATAGTATTTTCACTGGAATAGTATCAATTTCTGATTTCTCTTTTTGCTTGTTTGCGAGCGTGGATTCCGGGATAAACCCGGAATGACAAGCCTTTGGCTTGTTTTTCCTAATAATATCGAATATTCTCTTATTCCAGTTAGTTCACTATACTTGGGATGACATGACTCTCGGATTGCTCTTGATTTTTTTCTGAAAATTCAGAAGCACTTCCCGAGTCTCTTACGTATTTATTACCTCAATATGCTATAATTTCCATGTAACTGAGATACAGATCTCCTTGACGGCAGGCATGTACACATATGCAATCTTCCCGAGAGACGCATCGAGTTACCTTTTCATACAGTATGACTATGAAAAAATCACAGAACATGATACGTGAGCAGTATTTTTCCTCTCTTGTATCATGTTTCTTTTTTTCATTTGAATTCTGTCATGCTTCCGTATACTTTCCCTATGCATACACTCCTTCTTGAAGATACACTTCCGCTCGCTCAGACTGTCGTTCGCTACCTTGCGAATGAAGATATTAGCTGTACGCTTCGTACCGACTGAGAAAGTGGTTACCTAGAAGCTATTTCTGGGAATTATGACGTCGTTATTCTCGATATTGCGCTCCCGAAGATGGATGGGATCGAAGTCTGTCGGAGACTCAGAGCCGAGGGAAAAACGATGCCGATCATCATGCTGACATCACGATCGACGCAGGATGATATCGTCGCAGGACTCGATTATGGTGCAGATGACTACATGACGAAACCATGTGATTATCGTGAGCTTGTCGCTCGTATTCGGGCGCTTGGGCGTCGGAGTCAGACACATAAATCGACAGAAATTATAGAAGTTGGCAGACTTCAGATTGATGTCGCGAATCAGGTCGTTCATTTCGACCAAAAAGAAATCCACATGTCAAAGCGCGAATATGAACTCCTTCTTTACTTTGCCACGCATGCGGGATATACGATCTCCAAGACGGAGCTTCTCGAGAAAGTCTGGGGGATTTATGATAGCTGGGAAGATGGGAAAGTCGTCGAAGTCTATATCTGATATCTTCGCAAGAAAATCCCTGGTATTGTCGAGACGCGAAAATGACACGGATATATTCTTACCCCGTAGATTTTGTGTTTACATCGATGAAATAAATCTCATGTTTTAGTATTTTCACATGAATAACATCATTGTAACATTCATTGTTCCACTCGTTCGCGAGTATAGATTCCTATCTTCACGACACAATGATGAGGCTTCACTTTGTTTTTTTCAGCTCGATACATAGATTTCTCTCCATCCCATTCGTTTCCTCTATCATGCAGAAATCATCACACCCATCCCATCTTCAGAAGACAGAAAAACGACTCGTTCGACTCTTTTTGACGTGGATTTTTCTTTTTCTCGTATGCTTTGAAGTTTTCTTCTTAGGGACCCGTTATTTCGTGGAAAAAAATCTCCAGGAACAAAATTTTATCCGAGATTCTGAGCGAATTACCGGTGATACCTGACAATGAGAGAATCAACACGGACCCATGAATATCGGGTTTGTGACATTCGATACTTCTGGGCAAATCCTGAATAATCGGCTTCCGGGTCAGAATTTCTCCTCTCTTTCATGAGTGATCGAGCAGGCAGTGACGACATTCTCAGAGAATACCATCGTCTATGAGCAGGGCTTTCTCATGCGGAAATCTCAGACACGTGACGGAAATCTGATTCTTTTTGTCACACCGGAAAACTATACACTCGATGGGATCTTTCGGGATCTGATTCAGTTTTTTCTGATGGATATCGTGATCGTGATACCATTCTTCTTTCTCGTGCGCTTCTATGTGCGAGAGACGCTCGCGCCGGTAAAAGAAAATCTCGATACGATGATGTATTTCGTCCATGATGCGGGACATGAGCTGAAGACACCACTCGCAATCGCTTCCGGGACGCTTCAGCTTCTGCGTGATAGCAAGAAGCCGGACATGTCTCTCGTGGATGAGAGTCTGACAGCGATCGATAGTATGAATACATCGATCGAGTGACTTCTCGAGCTTGCTGATCTGAAACTTCCAGATCATGATCATCGGAGTCTTCTTTTTCCGATCGTTCAGACCGAGATCGCCAAGCTCGCGTCAGTATATCCAGATATCTCAGTCGCGAATCATATTCCCGAGAATGCCAGCGTCTTCGCAAGCGAGCGACATATTTCACTCTTTCTCCATAATCTGATCGAAAATGCGATGAAATATAATACAGAAAATGGTTCTGTCGAGATCGCATTTACCCGCAAGACACTCACGATTCAGGATACTGGTGTCGGTATATCAGAAAAAGATCAGGAACGCATTTTTGATCGATTTTTCCGTGTCGATCCTGCGAGTGGAGTCCTTGGTTCTGGCATCGGACTCGCGCTTGTATCTCGTATTGCAAAGCTCTATCACTGGACGGTTTCCGTTCAGAGTGCAGAAGGGAAGGGGACGACTATTTCTGTGAAAATGTAACTGGAAATTTCTGAGAAATTCGATACAGTGAAAAAAATTTTCCTATGTTTTCTCCTTTTTCTCTTATTCTCGGTGGTGGTTCTGCCCGAGGTATCGCGCATATCTGAGTCATTCAGAGACTCGAAGAGCTTCGGGTGACGCCGACGGAGGTCGTCGGGACGAGTATGTGAGCGATCGTCTGAGCCTTTTACAGTGCTGGATTCTCGACGGAAAAGATGAAAAAAGTCCTGGAAGATATGACGTTTCTGAAGTTGGTCGACTTCGATATGGGTCGAGGTGGAATCCAAGGGAAAAAAGTAATGCAATTTCTCCGTGAACATCTGGGCGAGATTCAGTTCTCTGACTTAAAAATCCCTCTTACGATTATCGCTGTGAATATAAATAGTGGTGAGACGATTCTGTTTCGTACTGGAAATGTGGTCGATGCGATCCGAGCATCGATCAGTATTCCTGGCGTTTTTGTCCCGTTTCAGATGCACCATGAATCGTATATCGATGGTGGGATTACTGCGAATCTTCCCATAGAATACGCGCGGAAACAGGAGAAAAAAGTGATCGCTGTCTCTGTCTATAAAAAACCTGGTAGTTCGTCGGATATTGTGTCGGATGGATTTTTTTCGAATACGCCTTTTGCTCGAGTCTATAAGACGCTCCAGAAATCACTCGATATTATCCTGCTCCAGAATGAAGTCCGATCGATTGGGACACGGAAAGACGCGCTCGTACTCTATCCTGAGAATAGCGTCGAGTATCATGAGTTTGATAAAAGAGATATCCTGATCCAGTCGGGATATGACGCATCTCTGAAGATCGAGAAGTATCTCCAGAAAAAACGGAGTTTTCTATTTTTTCAGTAAGAATCCTGGGATGTTTTGATTCTCTGGGGATGTGAAATTTTCCCTTCGTTATCGAAAGATATCCGGGAATTCATCGCCGAAATTCTTTATATACTTCTCATGTACATAGTGCCAAATTTTATGATTTCGGATGTACTCGGAATCCATTTTTTACACCCGATTCTTGGTGTACTTACAGTTTGTTTTTTTTTGACTTCATCTTGCATTCGATGCGTTACGAGAATCTAGCTTTCGTTCGCTCTACACATAGATTCTTGCTTGTGTGTGATATGCCCCTGATTTTTGCAGAAATACAAATCTAGCGAATTCCTTTCGGGATATATCCCTGGTGATTCCCCTCGCCTTCGCCGTAGCGACCGATCTCACGATAGTCCTGCTCTGGAGGAGAGCTCATCTCTGCGAAGAGGATCTGTGCGATATCCATCCCAGGACGGAGAATGATCGGTATCGTGTTCATGTTCGCGAGCTCAAATGTAATATTCAGATAGTGTCCTGGATTTATCAGTCCTGCTGTATTATGGACGATCAGTCCGAGACGCGCAAGTGATGACTTTCCTGAGAGCTGGATGAGGTATTTCTCTGATCCGAATTTCTCGATACTCATCCCGAGGACCGTTACGCCAGGCCTCAGGATAAATCCCTCCTCCGCCGTGACAGTGATTTCTTCATATTTTGGAAGGATATGATTCGTCGGGTCGATGTTCATGACAGAATAATCTTTTACGATCAAGAACTTACTTCCGAGGCGGATATCGTAGCTCGCGGGCTGAAGCCGGGAGAGATCGAAGTCAGAGATAGAAATCGTGTTATTTTCTATGGCGGTGCGAATGTCACGATCGGAGAGAAACATAATGGATATAAAAAAACAAAGCAAGCATACGAAGAAGGAGGAGGAAATCAAGTCAATCATCAAGTGATAGTGTTCTCTGCTTTCTAGGAGAAAAAAAGCAATTCAGCGAGGGTGGGGTATATTCTCTTTCATTTCGTTGACAAAAATAAAAAAGAAACACAATACATCCAGAATCTCTATTTCTTTTTTTCACACTATGCGATACTTTTTTTCATCACTTGTTCTTAGTGTATTCCTTTCTCTTTCCTCTGCACTTTCTGTGTCTGCAGACTTCTCTCTGTCTGCAAGCGAATCAGCACAAGGACTCGTGGATATAGGGGTAATAAATTCACAGTCTTCTACGAGTGGATATCGTCTCAACGATACCATCACTCGTGCAGAAATGGCAAAGATAGTGGCGAACTTGCGTGGAATTCCCCCATTAGTATGTACAGGTGAAATGTACCCTGATGTAAATACACAACTCGGAGATCTCTGTGGATATATCGAAGCACTGGCACAGAGAAGTCTCGTAGACTCATCTCTTTCACGATATCGTCCATCTGATCCTGTTACTCGAGCTGAGATGATAAAGATGACGATGTGAATGGTGTGAGAAAGTGGATGAGAAAGTTCCTACTCTGATGTCACGTCACGACTCGGAGATCTTCATGATTATATCACGTATGCCGAGAAAGTCGGATGTCTTCATTCTCTTTTTCCGGGTACATTCTTCTATCCAAATCGCAATGTAACACGAGGCGAGACATTTCAGGTGGGATACTGTAGTAGAGAACGCCCAGTTATGAGTGATATTACAGACTGGAGTTATTATGAAAATACTGAGTTATGAATTCGTTTTCGATATCCGAGAAGTTTCGTCTGACTGGGGTCTGACTGGATTGATACACGTATAGTCCAAAACTCAGACACCATAAGTATTGTATTTTCCAATGGGGATGATATTCATACACTTCAAGTTGTAAACCTCTACAATCAAGGATATGAAGAGTATATCGCACAATACTACTTTGACCAATCTTTTGGAGGTCACTATAATTCTCAGGATCTTTCCTTTGTTTTTCGTCGGGATGGTACCGAAAGCGCAGAAATTTCTTATGTGGCACGGGAAGAGTGGTATGATGGCGGTGCAGGAATATATCGTGAAACTGAGTATCTCGTACTTCACTGACTTTTTAATAAAAAACTCAACAAGATAATCTTGTATCCTCTTCTGGGCCAGGCATGTTATACAGAAGATGCTCAGGGAAATTGTATAATAGAAGATATTCTGAGTACGGTTGATTTTATTTACTAGTGTTACACATCAGTGTTTAGAAGCGGTTTTTACTGATTTTCTGGGAATATTGGGTAGATAGAAAAAAAGATCGCATACTTAAAGTAAATTTCAGTCTATGACACGATTTCGAGATATAGACATGACTTCTTCCATGCCTTCCTGGAGAATAAAGGCCACAGCGTATGTGATCCCTACATTCATTGAGAAAGTCACTCGGACGGTAAATAATCTTCTTCGGTGAAGAGACTGAGAATTCTATGCGATACTCTCTTATAACACCCCTCCTGTTTGAGTTAAAGATGCTATACCTATTTCTGTACTTGTTGAGACAGTTCATCCGAAAGATACATCAAAATATCGGAATCCGAGATGCCTTCCTAGGGAATAAAGAGTAAAGACCTCAAGGAGAATTTACTCCCCGAGAATTCTATATTGTGTCCCATTCGTCGTCTTATATCAGATCATACCATTTTCCTCAGTCAGATACTCTGCATCTGTATCTTCGAGGATTTTCTCGCGTGTGCGAGTCACGGGATCGATCCGAAATATTGTGTCGTTTGCCGTATCTGCGATATTCAGAATTTCCTTTCTTTCCGTCGATCTCACGAGCCCATATATATACCGATCTCACTCGATAATATCATCATAGAGCGGATGTATTTCCCATATTCACGAGGATACTTCCTCATAACACCCTCGGAGTGTCGTGATACGGAGCGTCTTTCCTTCATGAAGCGAGAGGACTGTCTGAGCCCCTGGAAGTATGTATTTCTCTGCATTTCTGAGGCGATAGATCTCCGTCGTATCATCGCGATGCACGATCACAGTAATCCCATCAGGATCGCTTTTTCCGAGTGATGTAATCCCTGGAATTATAAAATATTTCTCGTATAGATTCGTGTCTGTCAGGACGCCGATCTCGAGTCCATTCTCTCGGAGTGTCTGGAGAAAGGGGAGTCCATCGGAGACAGTCAGTAATTCGGCATCACTTTTTTCCTCTGTTTTCCATGCTTCAAATCGCGCCTTTTCCTCCGTATTGAGAGTCGTACCCTGTGAAATTATCTCACTTGTAAATGCCTGCTCGAAGGCAAGTGTCAGTGTCTTATCCTCTCCGCGCGTAATAGAAAAATTCCCCTCCAGGTCGCGATATCCGCTTGCAGTCGCGGTGTATATATAATTCATCGGGATGATAGTGATCTTCTCGCACGATCCGTTACAGTCGTACGTGGTCGTAGTAACAGAAGAGTTCGTGAAAAATGTCGAATCTATCGGGAGATTTCCTCTGAGTGTGATCTGAAAATCGACGCCCGGATCCGCTACGATCTGTATCTGCGTCGTGATCGATGCGACAAAATACCAGTACAATCAGAGTGGAATACTGACAATCCCGAGTAAGACCAGAAAAGCCGAAAGACGACGCGACATAAAATTGGAAAAAAAATGAAACCCGCTATACTCTCCGAGAAATCTCGAGAGAAGTTTACCAAAATATTCACAAAAGCAATGTATTCTCCACAGCTTCACTCACTCATCGCTCAGATTCAGGAAAAGAAATTTCCCCTCCCACTGATTGTCAGCGAGGAAGATGCGTGTTTTCTCGTCTCCGAGATAAAAGATACTCTCCTCGAAAGTCTCGACTCACGCGAATATATACCAGATTTTTTTCTCTATGAACGCGAGGCAGAGAAAAATAGTTTCCCTATAAAGACGGTCCTTGCCTTTATCGAGCGTACGAATGAGAAGCCACTGTATCCACCAGCGATCTATATCTTGCGAGATATCGACACGGCCGAGATCGCTGGGATGAATGCACTCCTGAAGATTCTCGAGGAGCCACCTCAGGAGAGTGTGATTCTGCTCACGACGACTCAGGCGGAGCTTCTACTTCCGACGATTCAGTCACGTACGATTTTCGTATCAGAAAATATCTCCCACACAGAAGTGCTTCCAGATGGGTTCGATTCGGCTCTCAGAGCGTATATCACATGAGATCCCGTCAGACTTCTTTCACTTCTATATAAGGGAAAATTCACGCGCTCGCAGGCGTTCGCAATCCTCAGAAAATACCTCGAGCTTCTGAAGGAAGCTTCTGTTGCTCATGCGGAGACTTTTACCAGACTGACAGATGCGATCATCGCACTCGAGACGACGAATGTAAATCCACGACATATACTCGACCAAGTCTTTCTTCTGACCTTATAAGTATGGCATTTCTCATCCCATTCATTGCTTTTCTCGAAGGCTTCACGACGCTCTCGATCGAGATTATCGCGCTTCGTCGTTTTACTCCACTGATCGGTACGAGCTCGATCTCGACTTCGATTATTCTCGGTGTGATTCTCCTCGCGCTTTCATATGGATATTATCGCGGAGGGAAAAATTCTCGCGCCTATCGTGGTCGACTTGCCGAGAAAATCACGATGAATCTCGTGATTGCTTCGGTGTATTATTTGCTTTTTACATTTTCCTTCGACACGCGCATTCTCGATCTTCTTCTCCATACTACCGAGAGTTATTTTTTCTCTATTTTATGCGCTTCTTTCCTTCTCTTTTTCCTTCCTGTTTTTCTCGCATCCCAGACACTTCCACTTCTCGCAGAGATGATCGATTCGGATAATACTGGTGAAAAAATGGGGCGACTTTTATTTTTTTCCACTGTCGGATCTTTTCTCGGATCGGTGCTGACTTCGAGTCTTTTCTTTCCGCTGATTGGTGTCGCACACACCGCGACACTGAACGCGTGTATCCTCTCGGGGATCACGATCTTAATGATACGAAATAGAAAAATTTCTCCGTGGAATATAGGAGGTATTATCGTGTTTTTTCTCTGTGTTTTTTCGCTTTTTCAGAAGCCAGTTTTCGGTGCGGGTACGATATATTCCACCGCAAATTCATACCACGATATTCGGATTTATGACGCATGAATCTATCGGATTTTTTCTCAGAATAGCGCATTCTCATCGGGGATCGATACGCGTCTTGGAGAGAGTTTTTTCTCATATATTATCGAGCTGAAGCATCGGCTCCTTGAGCGTGAGTATAAAAAAATCCTCATAATCGGAGCAGCAGGTTTTACTCTTCCGAATGAGCTCGCCGAGTCTGATCATATCACACAGATCGATGTCGTCGACGTCGATAGCTCGCTTCAGGATATTGCTGAGGAATATTTTCTTGAAAAAACACTTTCTCCAAAGATTCATTTTTACCCTGATTCAGCACGATACTTTCTCCGGACATCGCGCGAGCGATATGATGCGATCGTGATCGACGTGTATATCGGAAAAAGTCTTCCTGCGGAAGCCCTGACGCAAGAATTTTTCTCTGATCTCCAGAGTCACTCAGATGCGGTTTTCATAAATATGATCACCGACACGTCGCTTACGAGCGAGTTCTCTCAGAATCTTCTCGCGACACTTTCTCGTGTTTTTGGCTCTGTGTATATTCTCAATGTTTCCCCATGAAATACGGGATATCTTACGAACTTTATCATGACGAATGTCGCGACTCCGGGATATTCTGAGCATCAGAAGGATGAAAATGGAACCATTTATACCGATGATCAGAACAGCACAGAGCTCGATATTTTTCTCCGAGAGACGAGTGCACCTCAGGGATAATATATTATTTTCCAGTTTTCTCCCGAGAATAGATGCGTACGTTTTTCCTCGTTCTTTCTACGTTTACGAGATAGAAATATTTATTCTTGTCAAAAGAAGTATGTTTTCATAGGGGAAAACATAGATATATACCTCACAGAGTATAAAAACAGAAAAAATAAATTACAGATACTTTTTCCATTTCTGCCACATAAAATACAAGAAAAGAAGTGGTTTTTTTGACAGATCTCATACAATACTGTACCATATACCTGTCGATATATTTCCCGTATGCCCAAGAATTCCACGATATCCAAGCGATCATCATCTCCGAAGATTTCCGATCGGAAAATTCGTTTTCGTTCGACAGACGAAAGACCGGGGACACTTATCATCGTCGAAGGTTCTGATGGAAGTGGAAAATCGACTCAGCTTCTGATCGCGAAGAATCTCCTCGAATCGAATGGTTTTTTCTGTGTCCACACCGAGTGGAACTCTTCGATCAAGATTCATACGATGCAGAAAGAACTCAAAAAATATGATCCATATATGCCGGCAGCAGTATTCGATATGATCTACGCGTCTGACTTTATCGAGCGATATCTGACACAGATTCGTGGTGCTCTGAATGCTGGTATGGTCGTACTCTGCGATCGATACATGTATACGGCACTTGCGCGTGGCTATGCCCGGGGACTGAAGATGGATGAGCTGAAGCCGTTTTATGATGCATTTTTTCCAGTGCCTGATATGGCATTTTACTTCCGCATCGCGGTCGATACCGCAGCTCAGCGCGCTATAGGGCGAAATCCTCTGAAGCACTACGAAGCAGGGATGGACGTCCGTTACTCCGATAATATTATCGAAAGTTTTAAGAAGTTTCAGACGAAAGTCATCGAAGGATACGATATCCTCGCCGAGGAAAATGGTATGGAAATCATCGATGGGACAGCGCCAGTCTATAAGACGACTCCGCTTTTCATCTCGAAAATCGCTGAGTATTTCCAGAAAAAATACGATGTCGAACTTATGGGTGTCCGCACTTCTTGTTCAAAATAATCTTTCTCGTTTTCTTTTTATGCGTCCAAATATTTCCAATACACATTCACTTCCGGGAACACTCCTCGTTTTTGATGGACCAGATGGAGCAGGGAAGACGACTCAGATTCATGCGCTTGCGAAGATGCTTCGTAAGCTCGGTAAGAAAGTCACGATTTCTGAGTGGAAAAGTGAAGTTATCGGAGAATTTCTTCATGAGAATGATGCCCTGAAAAAATCCGACGATCGCGTCCTTCCTGAGACAAATCTTTTTCTTCAGACGGCGGACTTCCTCTATCGGATCGAACGCGAAGTCATCCCAGCACTGAAAAAAAATCATATCGTTATCCTCGACCGCGGACTGCATACTCTGCTCGTGCGCGGAATTATCATGGGTCTTGACGAAGAGACACAGCTGAAGCAGTGACTCTTTTGGTGGAGAAATACGATTTACAAGGAGCTTTTCGATAATGCATACACGGTCTATGTGACGATCAGTCTCGATGAGTCTCTGAAGCGTCTCGGAAAACGCGCAGAACTTCTGAAGGTAAAAAAACATCATACAGAAGGGACGATCCTCACCCTGAGTTTTATCAATACGCTCGTCTATGCTCCAGATGGGAAAAAACTCACGCGCCACGATCGCCAGCTCTATGTAAAACGGACGCAGGCGCGCATCATCGATACGTATGCACATGTTTTCCGTGATATTCATGTGAATTCCACGATTCTCGATGGGGAATGTGATATGAAAGTCATGAAGAAAAATCTCGAAGAGAAAGTGATCGATATGATTCTATAGAAATATATATTGACATAATATATTTTTTACGTAGATTATATAACTGTATTTATATAATCTCTTATATGTTGAATAGTGCAAATCATTCCAACCGAGTGGATAGTGTTGCAAGTTTTCCTAAGAAATCATCGGAAAGACGAGGACCACAGAAAAAGTCTTGATCTGAGAGAGTTCATGCAGTGCTTTGTAGATTAGATAAGAAAGAAAAGGAAAAAAACGGACTGGAGTCAGAAATTTTACGGAAGGTACTTTCTTTTCAGACATTTGTGCAGTATCAGATTGCTCGAATTCTATTGAATCAACGTACTTATATAGTTAAACCCTATTCGCAGTGAATAGAACTCAATGTACAACCCAAAAAGCTAGAGGGGAGATCATGAGAGGAATTAGCATCACTGTGAGCATGGTATAAGTATAGAAAGTCTTGAGGTAATCATAGTGCATATATGCCACAGCTTCAGGAGTGCGATGTAGAGCTCCTCAGATCGATTTGACGAGATAATATGATAAACAATCCGACAGCAGTTACCCTTTATATTGGTTATTTACAAAATTACGAGAAAGCATATCTTCCGCAGAATAATTATAAAATGAGATACAACATGATGAAAAAAAAGGTATAAAAAAGATATAAAGGAAGTATTTTCTGACACTCCTGTTTTATTTTTTGCCTTCTTCCGCGTTTTCCCTATAATATCCCCGTTTTTTTAATCTTTTTCCTATGCAAGTTACATCCGAGAAAATCAATCCCTACACATACAAAGTCAGCGTAAAAGAGTCTGGTGCCGAGATCAAGAAAGTCCGGAATCACGTGCTCGATGATATTCGTGAAGAATGAAAAGTAACATGATTTCGACAGGGCTCGGAGATCCCAGAAGAGGCGATCGTCCGCCAATACGGAGAAGAATTTATCATGAATCGTACACTCGATAAGTACCTCGAAAAGGCGTATGCCAAGATACTCCGCAAGCTCGATATCATCCCTGTCGCGTCAGGAAATATTACCTCTATCACGAGCACGGATCCGCTCGAGTTTACCCTCGAGATCGAGGTCCTTCCAGAGGTCGCGATCGAGGAGAAGTGACTGAAAAATATCAAGGTCAAGAAAACCAGTACAAAAGTCGAGGAATCAGAAATCGATGAGGAGATTTCAGCGATCGAGAAGCGATTTACTCACTATCATCGTGTCGGAGAAAAAGCACATGATGGCACAGAAATCCAGGGCGACACTGCTCTGATGGGAGATCGCGTGACGCTCTCGGCGCAGGGATATGATAAAAAAGACGGAAACGCGATTCCTGAGACAAAAGTTCCGAGTTTTCCACTGATTCTCGGATCGGGTGCATTTATCCCATGATTTGAGGAGAAGCTTGTCGGTGCGAAAGAATGAGAAAAAGTCGAGTTCGAGATCACATTCCCAGCTGATTATCACAGTGATGCATTTAAGAACCGAAAGGTGTATTTTATCGTCGATATAGAAAAGATCGAGAAGCCACATACTCCGACATGGGATGAGGCTTTTATCGAGGGATTACGTGGACAAAAGACGGATCTCGCAGGATTCCGTGAGATTCTTCGGAATGAGATCACACTCCGAAAACGTGCGGATGCACGACGGACAGATGAGATGAATCTCCTCGAACAACTCAGAAAGATCTCGACACTCGAGATCGGCCCCGCACTTCTCGCGCGTGAAGTAGAGAATGTAGTCCGTGAGCACAGAGGAAATCTCGAACAGCAGGGGCTGAAGCTCGATGACTATCTGGCTCACATGCAGATGAGCGAAGAGCAGTATCGCGAGACGATCGTAAAGCCAGAAGCAGAGCAGAGACTCCGAGGGGAGCTCATCCTTATGAAGCTTCAGGAGATTCTGAAGATCGAGGTCACGGATGAGGAAATGAAAAAAGAAATCAACGACATGATCGGAATGTACTCGAATCCAGAGGTAGTCGCACGTCTTACGGAGAAGCTCATCCCCGGAGATCAGACCTTTGAAGACTTAAAAGCACGAACATCATATAAAAAAGTTATCGATTCGTTCCTCGAGGAGTAGGATATTATTTTAGCCATTCTTCGAGAGCTTTCTCGTGCATATCTATTTCAATCTTCTTGCATTTTCAAGACCTTCGGAGGTGTAATATGTCTTGTGTTGCATGCATTCTTCTTGTTACCTTCAGTGTTGGTAATTTTTCTAGTAATTTACGCTCATAGAGCATCTGCAGAAGTGTCCATTTCAATCGCATCCGAATGATCAGCCATCTTGTGTGGTCACTGAACCATTCTCAAGCAGCACTAAAGAGTTCCACCACCACCACCAACACCAACAACACTAGGGATTTTAAGATTTCTATTAATGAAAGGATGACCTCTAGAAAATTCATATAAAGCGTATTTTGACGTGTAATCTTATAAGTTGTGGGGTGTTACATTTCTGCGATACGTAGAAAATGTTTTCTTGTGACATAATTGCATTATAAAAAATAATGATACTTTTGATTTATTTTTTTAAGTTTTGGATCTGTTGGAGGTCCAAAATGACGATTTTCATTCAGGAGATGCCCGAGATCGATCACGACACCCACTCTCGCTTGATACTCTGTTGTGACAGAGGAACGAGAGGTATAGGACGTACTTGGGGGTATGCGAGAATTATAGTCTGTCATGATTCCATTATAATTATTTCCTATTTTTATCTGTTTTGTAGTCGTATGGACCACAAGAAAAAAATCCCTCCATTTCTGAAGGGATTCTATTCCTATTTTGATCTATTCCTGTTCCTGAAGTTTCAGGAATCCAGCTCGTATATTCCGAAGTTTCTCATAGTGAGCCTCGAGACGCGCTTTCTGATTCGCGTAGAATCTCTCTCGGAGGAGCTCTATCGGAGTCTTCGATCCTGTTCCTGAGAGAGTTCCGGTATTTGTACTTCCAGAATAGTTTCTCGCGAAAGAGCTGACAAGTGTTCCAGTGTTCGTAACTCATGAGAATGCTCCAGTGACGATCTGTGTAAGACGCTCATTCTGTTTTCTGAGTTCTTCGATGAGAAGACGCTGATTTTCGATGTCTGCATTCTTTAGGGCGATTGCCTGGATTCCCGATTGAGTCTCTGCATTTTCCTGAGCGATACGTGCTTGTTCTGCTTCTGCTTGCTGTTTCTGAAGTTCGAGTTTTGCGCGGAGTGCTTCTTCTCCTGATGCAAGGATAGCTTGATTCTGGGCTATCTTTGCTTGTCTTGCTTCTGCCAGTTCTTCAGGCGTATAGCAGAGTTTATCTTCTCCGAATGTTTTTCATTCAGGACAGACACAGTTTTTTGTAAGTCATCCTATTTCCATTATGGATCATGCTCATAGTTTTGTATATGTCTTTCAAAATGAATTATCATCGTAGAACCACCAAGAGGTTTGTGAAGCATGTTCCAGAGAAAGGTAGTTTGCATTTCAGCATATGCTTCTAACTGACTGAGTAAGTCAAAGTGGTATTTCATCACTTGTATATTGTGTTACTCTAAAGTTTGTTGCATCTGTGATTCAGTATAATGTATAGCTTCCACATGTGTATATATACTCTCAGTTAGATATATAATCTCCTTTGATACACTCAAAACTTTCTGAAGCAAAAGTATGGACAGGAAGAAGGATGAGAAGAAAAAGGAATAATTTCTTCATAGAGAAAAATTAAGGTAAGAAAATACTATTCAGAAATTGAAAAAATCAAAGAGGAGTTGTCCATGCTCTCAGGGCGTGTGTAAGAAATAGTCAGAATCTCCGTGTAGATTTTCTGTGTTACCACACCAAGAATATACTTTTTTGACAAGCAAAGAGAAATCCTTACACTTCCCCTGTACTTCCTTCGTTTGGAGGAATTGTTTCTATTTTTCTGATTCTTATGAGCCTTTTTACTCGTATATTTGGTGATCCATCTGATAAAAAAGTCCACGCCTATGAACGTGATCTCGATGCTATAAAGAAGATCGAGGAAGAATACCGTTCTTCTATCCTCTCGCTTGACGCGGTAAAAGCGAAAACAGATGAGTTTCGATCTCGTTTCTCTGATATCGATCCACTCACAGATGAAGGATACACTGAGATGAAGCGGATTCTCGAAGCGACAAAATTCGAGGCTTTTGCCTTACATCGTCGCACGTGTGAGCTGATCTATAATCAGACTTTTGACCTTCCGAATGGAACACAATATACATGGAATATGATCCCGTATGATGTCCAGCTGATCGGAGGTCTGATCCTTCACGGTGGGGCGATTGCAGAGATGAAAACTGGAGAAGGGAAGACATTGGTCGCGACACTCGCGGCGTATCTGAACGCGCTCGGGGGAGTGCCTGTGCATATTGTCACGGTAAATGACTATCTTGCGCATCGTGATGCTATGGAAATGGGTATCCTCTATAACGCACTTGGGCTCTCAGTCGGAGTGATCGGACATGGACAGGATCTCGAGACGAAAAAACAGTCGTATCATTCAGATATCGTTTATGCGACGAATAATGAGCTCGGATTCGATTATCTCCGGGATAATATGGCAGTTACGCCTGAGCGCCGATCGATGGGACCACTGTCTTTCGCGATTATCGATGAGGTCGACTCGATTCTAGTCGATGAAGCCCGGACTCCACTGATTATCTCTGCCCCTGACAGTGAGCCGACTGCGAAATATCCACGATTTGCAGCGATCGCTCGGAGTCTCACACCTGAGACACACTACAAGATCGATGAAAAACAGCGGACAGCGACTCTGACAGAAGATGGGATTCAGAAGCTTGAGGGGATTCTCGGAGTCGATAATATTTACGTCAGTGAATACTTTAATGATGTCCATCATATCGAGAATGCGCTGAAAGCTTCGGTCGTATTTCATCGCGATATCGACTATCTCGTCCGCAATAATGAGATCCTCATCATCGATGAGCATACAGGTCGTGCGCTTCCATGACGTCGCTACTCTGATGGACTTCATCAGGCGATCGAGGCAAAAGAATGAGTGACGATTCAGCAAGAATCTCGCACACTTGCATCGATTACCTTTCAGAATTATTTTCGACTCTATCGAAAACTTTCTGGTATGACCGGGACCGCTAAGACCGAAGAAGAAGAGTTTTTTAAGATTTATCATCTCGAAGTGCTTCAGGTACCGACGAATCGTCCAGTCATTCGTGATGATCGCGGAGATCTTCTGTTTCGGAATGAGCGTGGAAAATTTGACTATGTGATCAAGCTCATAAAAGCCCTTCACGAGAAAGGTCAGCCGATTCTCGTCGGGACCGTCTCTGTCGCGAAAAGTGAGTACCTCTCGAGCTTACTCGAGCGGGAAAATATTCCGCATAATGTCCTCAATGCAAAACAAGATGCTCGAGAAGCGGAGATTATTTCGCAGGCATGACAGTTCGGAGCGGTGACGATCGCGACGAATATGGCGGGTCGTGGGACAGATATTAAGATCGATGAGAAAGTCCGATCGATCAGTGGAAAAGTTACTCTTGAAGGCGCTGCTGGAACCCAAGAATATCAGCTCGGGGGATTATTTGTCCTCGGCACAGAAAAGCACGAGACACGGCGTATCGATAATCAGCTTCGTGGGCGTTCTGGTCGACAGGGTGATCCGGGTATGAGTCAGTTCATGGTGTCGCCAGATGATGATATCATGCGTATTTTCTGATGAAATAAGCTTTTTGCTGTGCTGACACGCTTCGAATCGCATCCAGAGAGTGATCCGCTGATCGAGAGTAAGATGCTCATGCGGAATATTACGACGATCCAAAAACAGGTAGAAGGTCGGAATTTTGACATTCGAAAACATGTCCTCGAGTATGACGACGTTCTGAATCACCATCGTCTTGCGATCTATTCTCGTCGAAGAAAAATAGTCGATGGCGCTGATATACATGCGGATGTCGTCGAGATGATTCGGAGCGAAGTCGATCGTACGATTCGACATGCCGTCGGTGACGAAAAAATATATGACTCGATCGATATGATGGTCGATGCAGTCAATGATTTTGCTGATCAAGGAGTCGTGACACGAGAGCTCTACCAAGGTGCCGATACGATCGAAGAATGTATCGACCGCACATTGACACTTCTCCTCGAGACGGTCGAATGACTCAAGAATTCTGGTACAGAGGAAGCCTTTTCTGACTTCGAACGACGACTGACTCTGACGACGATCGACGAATACTGGATGAATCATATCGATGCGATGGCACATCTTCGAGAAGAAGTCGCCTTCGAGTGATACGCACAAAAACAGCCGATTCTCGTCTATAAGGAGCGTGCGTACGAGAAGTTTGTCACGCTTCTACACGATATCGCATACCGAGTCGCGAAGTGAATCCTTACTGCGAAGCCAAAAGATGCACTCGACGAAGTTCGACTTCAGTCGACACTTCTCTCGGACTATGCTGAGAGTGGTGTCGAAGGCTTTAGTCAGCCGACGCTTTCTGCGACCGCGATGCCGAGTGCTTCACTTCCCCTGTCGCACGTGCCAGATGATACAGGGATACGTGTCATCCAGGTAAAACCTGAGCCGAAAGAGCAGATCCCAGTCGTCGGACGGAATGATCCATGTCCATGTGGAAGTGGAAAAAAATACAAGCAGTGTCACGGAAAAAATTCATAATTAAAAAAGCAAAAAAGAACTGGAAAAAACGCGAAAATTTCCTACACTTCCGATATCCATTTATATACACAATCGGTTATTTCCTATGTTTATAGATCAGAAAGAAATCAAGAAATCTGAGAAGGAAAATCACCCCGCTCAGAAAAAAGTTATTCTCGAGAGTCGGAATATACAGGAGTTTTTTCTGCTTATACGGGATATCACTCTGATTATCGTCATCGTCCTGATTATCCGAGAGGTTTTCATCGCGTCGTTCCAGATTAACGGAAGCTCGATGGAGCCGAGCTATCATAATGAAGAGTATATTCTCGTCGATAAATTCTCATATTTTGACGCACATAACTCCTTCTGACTGAATCCTGATAATTACTCGAATCCCGTCACGCGATTTCTCGCTCAGGGTGTCAGCATGACGCTCGGAAATCTCCCGATTCATATTGGCGACCCGGCACGTGGAGACGTCGTCGTGATTACTCCGTGAGTCAGTCGTGAAAAAGAATATTATATTAAGCGTGTGATCGGACTTCCGGGGGATACGATCCGGATCGCGAGCGGACAGACATGGATCCAGGTCCAGAGTACCGGCTCGTTTATCGCTCTTGACGAGCCATATATTTCAGCTGATGGCGTCGTTCGCTTTACAGAACTTCCATTTAATCTCACGCATGACACATTTACTCTTCCAGAGTGATTTTACTGGGTTATGGGGGATAATCGTCCCAACTCAGCGGATTCACGATCGTGTTTTTCTATCTGTTCTGATCTGAGTGCGGATGAGCCACACTTTATCTCACGTCAGCATATCATCGGAAAAGTTCTCCTTGATTTCGGGTATTTCCAGATGTTTTCTCCGAATCCGAATGGAATCCTCCCGGTAAAACTCGGACCATTCTCATGGGTCTATACGCCACGATTCTTCGGAAGTCCGAGTAGTGCGGAGTATCCTGAGCTTACTGGATCAGGAAGTGAGTAGGGTTTCATGGGGATAAAAGACCCACGTGCAAAATGTTTGACAAATCGATATATATATATTATTCACTCGTCCGACCGAAGTATTTGTTTTTCCCACAGAAATGGCAAGTTCTCGGGTCGGATAGAACTTGCTTCGGAGAAGGAAGATGGGGGAAATCCTCGCTTTTTTCCTCCCACTGGCGCTGTTAGTCGCCATGGGAGGTCTAGTCGTGTCACTATTTTTCCCCACTTTGGGGCTAGCAATATTGTGGCTAGCCCTAGGTCTAACATTTGTGGCCCTGGTGGCCGCGATTGTGGATAGGTGGTAAGTTCTTTATTAGAGCCGCCAGTGGATCTGGCGGCTTTTTTGTTTTCATTTTTTTGACTTAGATTCTTCTTGTACGAGATAATAATGTTCTCATTTGTCATTCCGGGTTTATCCCAGAATCCAGTTTTCCTGGTAGAGAATTCTTTGGCTGAGATTTGAAGTTTTTACTCATCTTTTCTGGATTCCTACATGCGCATGAATGACAAGCCTTTGGCTTGTTTTTCTGTTCGTACATGTTGGTTTTCTACTCTCATGAGATCATAACAAAGCGAGTGTTTTGTTTTTTTCCTTCAGATTCGTCTACTCAAATAAAAATGACACCCATTTCGAGTGCCATTTTTTTATAAAAACTTGCTTATGTCCGAGAAATATTATAGAGCACTTTCACGGCTTCAGCGACAGTGATACCACGAAGTGGCTCGAATGTCGTCGATGTGACTCCCTGTGCGATACAGTTACTCTGCGCTGTCTGGACATATGATGCGAGAGAATATGTCGTCGGAACATCAGTAAAATTGGTCGTTCCACTTGATTGTGTTAGATTTGTCGTATTGACGAGGATTTTCATCGCCTCTCCACGAGTGATGCCATCATTCGGTCGGAAATTTCCATTTTGTCCAGACACCATTCAGACGCGAGTCGCATAGGCGATATACTGAGCAAGGCTATTATCAGCACTGACATCAGAATAATTCGGAGCACTTTCGCCAGATACATCGATACCAGCAGCATTCAGCACGAGCTTCAGGAATTCAGCACGAGTGAGATTTCGAGATTCTGCATTCGTACGATTCACTATTCCGAGAGTGTCGTAGTATTCCATGACACTCGTACTCGAGAGGGAAGTCGAGCTGGTGCTACAGACACCGACGAATTCTGGGAAAAGCACTGCAGAGGAAGTATTTTCTGGTATCATTCCACCAGATCCCATCGTCGGTGGTGTCATTGTACCAGATCCCATATTTTGGGGCATAGTTCCACCCGAGCCCATCGTCGGTGGTACCATTCCGCCCGTCATAAATCCACCTGTTCCACTCGGAGGAGTCATTCTTCCAGATCCCATCATGGCACCTGATCCACCTGGAGGCATCATTCCACCATTTCCTCCACCCATCATTCCTCCGCTTGTACCGACTTGTGTCAGAGCTCCTGAACTTGAGACCGTGAATGTGCCTGTGGTGGTCCCGCCGACAGAGTATGTGTAGGTTTTTCCTGCTGTTAGACTGCTACTCGAGAACATAACTGACTGAAATACTTTTGGTGAGGTAAAGCTGAGGACTGTATTTCCACTTGTATCAGTAATGACGAAAGATGTATTCGCAGAGACAGTTGTACTGAGATTTATCAGGATGCTTTTTTGTGTCGAGCTTGTACTTGCATTCATCGCCATTCCAGCCGATCCAGCGGCTATGATTTTTCCTCATGAAATAATAAATGTTCCATTATAATCGAGTGCTCCATTTCCACCATTGGTCGGTCAGTAGACAGTCACACTTCCTCCGTTCATTTCGATACTTCCATTCGAGTCCAATCCATCACCTTCTGCATTGACTATGATCGTTCCGCCGTTGATCGTGAGCATGATACCTGCCTGTGCCATCATTTCTGAGACAGTCGAGCTGTCATCACTTGTTGTCGTATTTATCCCATCATCGGAAGATGTGATCGCGATAGTCCCACCATTCAGGACGATCTGCTCTGCCTCGAGTCACTCGACTGATTTTGCGACAGTAATCGTTCCATTATTGATCGTCATAACGGAGTATGCTTTTATCCCGTCATCACCTGAGTAAATCGTAATATTTCCACCATCTATATCGATCGTCCCTTCAGTCTCTTCATCAGACTTCAGCGCATCACCACCCGAGGTGACTGTGATCGTCCCACCTTCGATATCGATCGAGTCTTTTCCGCGGATACCATCGTCGACTGCTTTCACAGTGATCGTCCCACTCGTGATATTCAGATCATCTTTTGTCGTGATTCCATCATTATAATTTCCGTTTACGATCAGTGTCCCATTCCCTGTGATATCGAGATCTTCCTTCGCGAAGATGGTCGCATTCGGCTCATCATCGACCTGATTACTATATGTCGTGCCATCTGTCAGCGTATTGGTCGTGCCTGCCTGGAGCTCGATCGTCGCTTTTCCCGACTGGATGTAGAGTGCTGCAGACTGACTACTCGTGATATTGACCCCTGCGAGAATCAAGGTAACCTCCTGATCTTCTCAGACATTTACCACGACCTGTCCATCAGTGATCGTGCCTTTCAGGGTATATGTCCCTGCTTGCGTGATTTCTATACTTTTATTTGCGAGAGTAATCGTACTCCCAGCGGTATAGCCATTTGTATATGAATATGCGCTTACGTACTGTGTCGAGGCGTATGATGTATTTCCGAGGATAATACTCGAGAATGCCATGCTCGTGATAGCAGTCGAAAGAAGTAAAAATTTATGACGTGTGCCCATAGAGAAAAAGTGAAGAATAAAACCGGAGCAAACCGCATATGTCAGTAACATACACGGAAAGTATAGCATATCAGGGTAAGAAAAAGGTAAAAGAAATGTTTGGGCTTGAGGCGCATTTCTCGAACTTTCTTCATTTATATGATTACAACCAAAAGTTTTATCATCTGGAGCCAACAACGGGAATCGAACCCGTGACCTCACCCTTACCATGGGTGTGCTCTACCGACTGAGCTATGTTGGCATCTGGAATGGTGGTATTATATGATTTCTCTCATAAACTCAAGATTTCTTCTCTCTCTTCTCGAAGAGTATCAAGAGAAGGGTATTCTCGAGGAGAATGCCTCGATCTGTCGGAGTATATCATCAGGAGTGCTTCTCGAGGAGTCACTGCGCTACGAGTGATTTTCCTACGTCTTCTGGTACGAGATCAGACTCGAGATGAAATGTCCGTACCCCGAATATAAGTCGTTCTTTTATGCGTTCTTCTGCATCGATCCTCTCTTCATATTTTATTTTCCCATCGTAGTATCCTGAGAAGCTCGATGCATTTTCTGTCCGGACTCATCCTTCATAACTGGCGGATGCGAGTCAGAATCCACGGATTTCTGTATGATTCCAGTAGCCCTGATTATGGCGACATTCATGTCATGACTTCGCCCAGTTCGAGATCTCATACTGATGCCATTTTTCTTCTGAGAAATAGGATCGAATCGCTCGATATTCTTCTTGCATGTGTTCTTCTGGGATGTGTACGCGAGCCCATTCCTTCGGATATATGCCTTCTTCGAGCATGTAGATACTCGTGTGTGAGATATTTTCATATTTTGTATGCAGTGTTTTTACAGCAGAAAAAATCGCTCCTGATTTTTCATGCGGAAGTCCGAGAATCATGTCGATATTAAGATTTTTCCACTGTACCTGTCGGAGTATATCGAGTGCTTTGTAGACTTCACGGACATCGGAGCGACCGACGGCATGGAGTACAGCAGGGGAGAGACTCTGCACCCCGAGAGAAATACGATTTACTCCGATTTCCCTGAGTCAGAGTAAAAAACTCTCGGATATATCCTCTGGATTACATTCGAGTGTAGTCTCGGTCATTTCGTCATGGGAAAAAAGTGAGAGGATTTTTTTCACTTCATCGAGCGAAAGAAGGGAGGGCGTGCCTCATCAGAAGTAGATCGTCCGAGCTTTTTCTCTTTCTCTCATCGAGAAATACGCTTCTATCTCTTTCTCGAGATAGGCGAGATAACGCCGTTTTTTCGCATCGTCGAAGCGAGGAGTCAACGCGAACTTACAGTAGAGACATTTCTGTCGACAAAAAGGGATGTGAATATAAAAAGACGATGTCATAAAGCCGAAGAATTCAGCGATTTCTTGTATTTACACGGTTTTCTTACTCTGATTAATCGCACTCTTGATCTGCTGAAAGACAGTCTCGACGCCCTCACTCGCATCGATCGTGTGGATCGTATGTCCTTCACTGCGCCAGATCCCGATCAGCGGAAGTGTGTCACGGATCGACCAGTTTATACGGTTTCGGATATTTTCTGGCGTATCATCAAATCGTGTGACGAGCTTATTTCCTGTCTTCGGATTCGTATCTCCTGTGAAATCCGCTCCAAATCACTCATTCGTCTCAGGATCAATCCTTCGCTTCGAGAGGCGATCGATCGCCTTCTCTTCGCTGAGCTCGAGGAATATGACGTCGAACTCTGGGATGATCGAGCTGAGAATCTCATTCTGCTCTTTACTGCGGATGACGCTATCGAAGAGGATCGGAGTGTCTGGATGGGATGTGAGAAAAACTTCGAGAACCGCTCGTACGTGTTCTGTTTTTACCAGTTGTCATGCTTCGATAATCGCTTTTATCTCATTTCCCATTTGTGTTCCTCGTTTTGCCTCTCGGCGAAGCTCTTCTCCTGTCTCGAAGAGAACATATTCTGGAAATGCCTCGAGGATTTTTCGTGCTTGCGTTCCTTTTCCACTTCACTGAATACCGACGAGCATGAGGTGTTTCATAGTTTTTTTTCAGAAATTAAAAGCTCTTTCTAGAGTAATAAGCCGGATTCTGTACTTCGATGCACATCTATCTCGACATTGAGTCGCCTCAATGCTCTAGCGGAGTATACTCTTCGACACCATTCCGAGTGCTGTTATGTCTTGAGTACCATTCTCCTTGCATCAGAGAGGGTTTACCACTCCGCCGAAGCGGATCCCATCTGAGATGGGCTTTTCACCTTTTCTGAGAAAAATCTCAGGAGTATTGTCTCTGTGACACTTTCCGTACTCATCATTTTATGTATATTGATGAGCCAGAGCCGTTAGCTCTCCTCTTCTCGGATGATGTCCGGACTTTCCTTTCGCCCAGAAGGCGAATATGCATCTGCTCTAGAAAGTGAGCGTCCCGATTCTAACGATTTCAGCAAAAAATACAAATTCTCTTTTATGGACGAAATAAATATCAGTATTTCGAGAGAAGCTCGTCCCAGTGTGCGATATGCATTTCTCCTTCTTTTTGCTTTTCTCCCCCAAATCGAATATGAAAACCACTAAATCCTCCCTGTGGCAAGATTTCTCTCAATCGTGGATGATCATCGATAATTCAGATACATTGTAATTTTTTAAGCACCCATGCCTAAATTATCTTGATTATGGAATAAAATATAAAATCTGCAACACTTCTTCAGAGAACAGGTTTGATTTCTCTCCTTTCAGCTATATGATAGGGGAAAATTATTTTTTATTATGCGAAAAAATCTCTCTTTTCTCTTCTGTGTTTTTCTACTCGTTCCGTTTCACGCATTCGGAGAGGGTTCAGGAGCTGTTACGACGAGCCCAAGTTCTACGATTACCTCGCTTATCGAGACGATTTCTGCACTTCGTGATCAGGTATCCGATAATGAAGTCCGGATTACGACCCTTGAACAGGAAAATAAAAACCTAAAAGATATCCTTTCTTCACGATGAATTATCGTCCAAGTGACTGGAAGTGGAATCATCTCCTTTACTGGTGGGACGACGACCGAAGTAGCACCTGTGTCACCACAGGTTTCTGAGAATCTCAGTGCGATCGCGACGAGTTATTCCGTGCAGTTTGCGGGTATGATCGAGCGCATGAATCGCGAGTGGCAGGCAGTCCGGGAGAATTACCAGTTTCCTGCTGGCGCAGTCATCGGGGAGTATGAATTCGTAAACACAGGTGCGATGAATCGCGTCTTTGTCGATGTGATTTTTACAGGAGGAACACTCTCTGGTTCGTATGATGCAAAACTTCTCTATCAGTTTAACCAAGAGACGTTCGAGCGGACACTTCTCGGACTCTTCATCTTCGACCCAGGAACTCGACGATATATTACAGCACGATGAAGTAATCCATACTCAGAGACTGCTCGTACTCGGATCCGATCTCCGTATCTTCCATGAACGACGATCGTACCAGTAACGACTTCTGGATCGACTGCTGTGAATACTTCCACAGATACGACTCCATCTGCCTCTTCTGGATCGACAGATACTTCTGCAGAGGTTTCTGTGTCTCCTGACGTCCCCGTCAGTATGACAGCGATTAATAAGGCATATTCTGAAAAACGCTATCTCTCTGTTATTTCTCTGAGTGATCAGTATCTGACTCAGAATGCTCCGACGGTGGAACTCTTGAAAATTCGATACCGGGTCTATTTTATCCTCGGGAAATTTACAGAATCTCTTGCAGAAATACAAAAAATCGAGACACTCGTCTTACCACTTCCGAATAACATCGCATGTGATGGGCGCGTAGTCGCAAATCATGCCGGTGATACGACACTCGAGACGAGATATACCACCATCTGTAATAATAACTAATTTCTCTTCATCCCTTCAGAAAGTACGAGAAATCCCTCTTTTCAGGGGGATTCTTTATTTCTCTGTGGGAATATCCTCTCTGTCAAGAGATTTCTCTGGCATATATCCTGAGAATCTGCTACACTAGTTCTAGATTTATACCAATACCAATCTATGACAGAAAATCCTCCCATTTCTTTCCGAAAAAGAAAGGAAAATGCTCGGAAGTCTCTCGCGAAGAAATATTTCCCTGGGAAAGATGTATCGATGCTCTTGCTGATCGATATTTCTGATGCTGAGATGCGTGCTACTCTGACTCAGATGTGTCAGGGAATCGAATTACCATGTCTGATGTATGGCGATGATGTGATGAGCTCAGTTTTTCCATCATTTCGAGAAAAAGATTTTCTCGGTATCGATGCAGTCGTGACCGATATGAATGGTACACTTCCTCTTATCGATGCAGTTCGTGCTGGAAATGTTCCGATAATTCCTCTGCAAAATACCTATAGCAACACATTTACACAGTATAATCCGATGCGTTTCGAGTGAAATGCATTTCTCTATAAAGTCATGAATCCGTACATGATCTTCGAGCAAATCGTGCGTTTTCTCGAGAATACGCGATTTCCCGAGGACTACAAGATACTCATAGAAAACGTACGGAAAACATTTTAGTGCTATATCGCGAGAGCTTTCATGAATATATTCTCGTGCTGACTCTCTTCTTTATCAGTAAAAAGAATGCCGTCAAGGTGGTCGACTTCATGCTGGACGATTCTTCCTGAGAGTCCCGTGAGTTTGAGTGTGCTGGTTTTTCCATTGAGATCTGTGTAGCGGACTTTTATCCAGTTCCATCGAGAGACGGCTCACTCTTCTCCTGGGATCGAGAGACAGCCCTCATCGTCGATATATTTCTCCTCTGAGTGCTCGAGAATTTCTGGATTTATCATCAGAAGCGATCGAAAATCCTCATCAGAGTAGGATCGCAAAAGAGACACTGCGACAAATCGTTTATTGATGCCGATCTGTGGAGCTGCGAGCCCGGCAGCGCCATTTTTCGGATCGCGTATAAATTTTACCATATCATTGCCGATTGCTCGATACTGCGCGATCTCGTTCATCTTCAGTGGCTCACTCTTCGTACGAAGGATCGTATTTTTCTCTCCTGTTTCGATGGTAAACATAAAAATCCGAATCAAGTATAAATTTCTGGAAACACGGAAGAATCCATATTTCAGTTTGATAATATAAATTTTTCCATAAAATTCAACCACACATTTCTCTTTCTATGCTCCAATATCTCAGAAAAATCATTCCTCTGGATTCTTCACTTCGGACGTCCTATCATTTTTTGCGGGGAATGACGGCATATCTCCTCTCGTGAAATCCCGTGAAGGATATGGTCGTGATCGGTGTCACAGGAACGAAAGGGAAGACGACGATCACGAATCTGGTCGCTTCTGGACTGCAAGGAACTGGGAAAAAAGTCGTCATGCTCTCGACGGCATCGATCATGATGGATGGAGTCGTCACGATGAATACCAAGAAGATGACTTCACTCGATCCGTTCGATATGTGGAAAATCCTCAATCGCGCAAAAAAAGAAGGATGTAATTACGTCGTTATCGAGACTTCGAGTCACGCGCTCTTCTATAATCGCGTCTACGGGCTTCGGTACGATGTTGCGGTCCTCTCGAATATTTCTCAGGATCATCTCGATCTGCATCATACGATGGAGAACTATGTCGACACGAAGCTCTCTCTTTTTCGAAATCTCTATAAATACGGCATTCGTCGCGATATTCGTAAGGTGGGAGTCGTGAATAAAGACTCGAATTATGCAGATCTTTTTCTCTCTCGAGATATTGCGGTCGATAATATGTACACCTTCTCTGTTCGTGGAGCCGCGCAAGTGCGAGCCCAGAATATCGTATATCATGAAGATGGGACTGATTTTGATGTAAAAATGCCATCAGAGCTCTTTCATGTCCATACGAAACTTCTCGGGGAATTTAATATCGCGAATATCCTCGCTTCTATCTGTGTCTTCGTCTCTCAGCAGATGCAAATCCCAGAGATTCAGAAGGCGATCGAGAACTTCGAGAATATTCCATGACGTATGGAAAAAGTCCCGAATCCGGATAATCTCTCGATCTATATCGACTATGCACATACCGAAGATTCACTCCGTGCCGTGCTCGATACACTTCGGAAGATGTACCCGAAAAGACGGGTTTTGACCGTTTTCTGAGCGACTGGTGAACGCGATCGGACAAAGCGTCCAAAAATGTGAGCCGTCGTGGATGCATTCTCAGATGTCGTGATCGTCACAGATGATGATACCTATGGAGAGGATTCACTCTCGATTATCTCCGAGATTGTGGCAGGAATCACGAGAAAAGAAGGGGATAACTACTGGATTATTCCGAGTCGAGAAGATGCGATCCGTACGGCACTGATCATGATGGAACGGGATGATATTCTTCTCATCGCTGGAAAATGATCTGAGAGCGTCCAAGTCACAAGAAACGGATCGATTCCATGGAGTGATCGACTTGTAACTGAGCGACTTCTCTCAGAAATCCAGAAGTTCAAACTCGCAGAGTAATTATGATTTCACAGATTGTATTTTCGCCTTTGATGTTGGGGGTACTTTTGGTTTCTTCTCGATCGGTGTCGTCGTGATCGGTGAAGAAGAATGAGATCGACTCTTCTTATACTGGATCAGATCTGTGGCGAGCTTCTGCATGATGGCAGCGACCGGAACGGCGAGGATAATCCCGAGGATTCATGCGAGCATTCCTCATGCTACCATGACGATGAAAATATAAAATGGTGAGAGATCGAGCGATTTACTCATGATAATCGGCACGAATACATTATTCTCGAGCTGCTGGATCGCGATATATAAGACAAGCGTCACGAGTGTGACTTCCCAGCTGATACTCAGAGCGACGACCAGTGCTGGAATTGCTGAGATAATCGGTCCGAGATATGGGACGAATTCCATGATACCAGCGATCAGTGCGATCGTTCATTTTCTCTCGAATGTCACTCCCATAAACCACTCGACAAGTGTCAGTCCGATGAGTGTCGTGATATAGATCGAGAAACCGAGTACGATCTGTCCCCGGATCCATGATCCGAGAATCTCTTCGATTTCTCGGAATTTTACAGTGCAGTATCGGGCAAGATTCTCTGGAAGTACATCGAGCACAAAATTACCGACTGCTTTCCGATCGAGCACAAGAAGAAATGTCGTAATCCCGACGAAGATAAATGTACTGATAAAGCCGATCACACTGCTCCCAATATTGAATGTTCCAGTCGTAATATTTTTTGCTTGTTCGGTCAGAAAAAGCTGAATTTCTTTTATATTCGCCTGCAAGAGCTCGAGTACTCCATCAAGCGCATTTCCTCACAGGAGAGAATTCAGCCATCCTTCTATCCATGAAGGCAGATGAAAACCAGCGACTCACTCAGTCGAGTAGATCAGCTGGACATTCTGGATCCATTTTATAAATCCAGAAATACCGATACTGATATACTGAATGATAAGTGGCACGAGCGTCCCGATGACGAAGAAGATCAGGATCAGCACAAGAATGTAAATAACTGTCACGGTGAGCCATGCAGGCACTCGCTTCTGTTGCATGAGCGTCACGAGTGGATTCATCAGAATCCCGAGAAATCCAGATAGAAGTACGATTACGACGACAGAATTAATCGTGTAGAGCACCCAGAGGATAACCGCAATAAACAGAAGCGTAAAGACTTTCTTCAGAAAAAGAGAGTATTCTGTGTTCATATGAGAAATTATATGCGGATACTATATGGGGTTTCGATTTCTCTGCAAGCAAAAATCACTCCTTTTCAGGGAGTGCTTCATAAAAAAGTATTTACAAATATATCTCTTCTAGGATAAATCATGAATCCGTACGTCGAGCTGTTCGATCAGATAGAGTAAAAAGTCAGATATCAACGCCCGGCGCGTTTCACTCATTTCTTCATTCTGGAGCTGTTTTCTATTCTCCACGAGTGCAGACTGGAGTCGTGCATATGCCTGTATCTGATCTTCTGCTTTCGGAAGTGTCTTTCGAAGTGTAATATCAAGATTTCGGAGAATCTTATCCCCCTGAGCCTTATATACTTCGAGAATGTACGAGTTAATATCCTGGATTACAAGATCTTTTTTCTCAGCTGTCTCAAGTGCTGTGATGTCGATCGTATCGGTACGTGCTGTCGTACTTTCTGCACCAGCTACAGAAAAAGGGACGCACCCAAGTGCGAGAACTGATAGAAGGGCAGTGTGCTTGACAAATGTACGAAACTGTATCATGTAATGATGATAAAAGAAAAAACGAAAAAATCAAGTATGAAGTGTGGAATTTTGGTGAAGAAACAATACTATCAGATTTTTTCCTGAGCAATACTCTCGTACTCATACTTTTCCCACAAGAATATATCCTGAAAAAAATGGGTTATTTTCTCTGAAGTTGCTTTACTTCTCGTATTCTTTCCGTATACTCTCCCGCATGTGAAAAAAGAAATATTCTTCTTCTCGTAAGGGAAGCTCCCACTCTTCATTCATGACCGCGGAATCAGTGAATATTCTGATCGCTTGACTTCTCCTTGCTTTTTCTGTATTGATCTTCTTTACGGAGCAGGGGAGTATCGTGGGGACCCTTCTGAAAAACATCGGTTTTCAGCTTTCGGGAGAGTATTATCGATATATTCTGAGTTTTGTTCCGTGTATTCTCGGGATTATGATCTTATTCCGTCGAGCAAATTGGTCGCTTGCACGGGCTTTCGGGATTCTTTTTTCATGGATTTCTCTCACGACACTCCTCGGATTTGCTGCTGATTTTCCGATTGGTCAGTTTGATTTTCATCTTTTGCTTGTCCGATATTTTGGCTTTGTTCCATGAATTATTTTTACCCTTGCGCTTCTCGGGCTCTCACTCTGGATGACGCTCCGCATCTCATATCGGACGATTCTGCGCAATGTCCACGAGAAGATCGTCGCACCATCGATCGAGAGCTTCCGTGATGCGACGCGAGAGGAGAAGATTCTCCCCGATCGATCAGATAAACATGCACAAAAAGTAAAAGAACTCGAGGAGAAAATCGCGAAAATCTCGACGGATCGTACAAAACAGGAAATCAGCAAGAAGCCGACTTTTATCCGAGAAAAAGATCTCGAAGAGAAAAAATCATGACTGGGGAGTATTTTTTCTCCGCGTTCTCCTGTTATTGAGGCGATTACGACGAAGGTAAAAATCGATAAAAAATGAAGTGAAAATACAGATTCAGAAAAAAATCAGATCGATTTCTGAAAATGGGATTTTCCCACGCCTGCACTTCTGAACGAGATACATCATATAAATGTCGTGACTGATGAGGAAATCGAAGAGAAGTCACTCATTATTCAGAAGACATTTCTGCAGTTCGGGATCGAGGTCGAAATGATGGAGGAAGCGGTCGGTCCGACGGTCGTACAATATCGGATTCTTCCTGCAGATGGCGTAAAACTCTCGAAGATCATGGCGCTGAAAGATAATCTGACACTCGCACTGAAAGCGAAATCGATCCGTATCCAGGCGCCGATCCCAGGGATGGGACTCGTCGGGATCGAGGTTCCGAATGAGAAGCGTGATACGATCGGCATACGAGAACTCCTTTCGAATGAGATATTTACTCGGAGCAAGTCGAAGCTCACGCTTGCGATCGGAAAGGATATAAATGGCGAGTACGTCGTCTGAGATCTCGGAAAAATGCCACACCTTCTGATCGCATGACAGACGGGATCAGGAAAATCCGTCGGAATGAATGGATTTCTCCTCTCGCTTCTCTTTAAGAATACTCCAAATGATCTCCGCCTGATTATGGTCGATCCGAAGCAGGTCGAGCTCGGGATCTATGATGGGATTCCACATCTTCTGACACCGGTCATTAATTCTCCAGATAAGGCTCTGAATGCACTCCGATGGTCTGTCGCAGAGATGGAACGTCGATACTCGACATTTAAGCCTCTGAATGTCCGAAATCTCGAGGAATATAATGCGAAAGTCGATCGGAAAGAGCGAATGCCAGCGATCATAATCGTGATCGATGAGCTTGCTGATCTGATGATGAGTGGAAATAAAAAAGAAGTAGAAAGCGCGATCATGCGTATCGCCCAGAAGGCGCGTGCGACCGGCATGCATCTGATCCTTGCGACTCAGCGTCCATCGGTCAATGTTATTACTGGGACGATTAAAGCGAATATCCCTTCGCGCATCGCTTTTACCGTCGCTTCTCAGATCGATTCGCGAACGATCCTCGATACGATGGGAGCGGAAGATCTTCTCGGGCGATGAGATATGCTGTACTTCCCGACGGGCGCAATGACGCAGACGCGTCTTCAGGGAGTCCTCGTCGAGACGGATGAGGTCGAACGTGTCGTGAAGCATATCCGACTGACGATCGATCCTGCTATGCTCGAAGACCTCTATGATGCTTCGATCGTCGAATGAGATCGGTGAAATTGGGAAGGATCGTCCTCAGGAGAGTGAAAAGGATCAGGAGATGAGGATCCGCAGATTATCGAGCAAGCGATCGAGCTCGTTCGCTCCTCAGGAAAATGCTCCACTTCGATGCTTCAGCGCCATCTCAAGCTCTGATATGGTCGTGCAGCGCGCGTCGTCGATATTCTCGAAGATATGGGGATCGTCTGACCTGCTGACGGCTCAAAGCCGAGAGATGTGATCGGATAATATTGTAGAAAAAACGAAAATAGTATTCGAAATAATACTTTCGAGGAAGAACAAGATTTTGTCTTTTCAGGCATTCAATCCGTGATTCGTTCTTCCCATGGATTCCTGCATACGTAGGAATGACAAAGTTTCGCTTCATTCTTGGGTTCAGTTCTGTGTGAGAATTTGACTCTGTGTTTCTTATTCGCATAGATTCCTCGTGCACGAGATAAAAATAAGTCGAAGACTTATTTTTGGGCTTCACCTATTCTCAGAGATATTTCTGCTCGTGCGAGATGATGGCAGGATAGAGAGGTTTTTTTCTATGAGAATTTCTGGACAAAAAAACACCGCCTTGAGCGGTGTTTTACCCATAAAATTACTCCGTCGTCTTTCCATCAAAATCCTCATCATCATGGATCGCATCCTCTCGTGTCATATGAATCGTCTTATCTGTATGATGGGGTGGCGCATAGAGTGTATACATTTTCAGATCCTGATCGTTACTCGTATTTATCACATTATGCTCGGATCCTGCGGGGATAATGACTGCATCGCCATCTTCGACCATGTATTCATTTCCGTCGATGATGCATTTTCCGATCCCTTGCTCAAATCGAAAAAACTGGTCATTTGTGGGATGGATTTCCATGCCGATTTCCTCGAGTGGTTTCAGGGTCATGAGGACGAGTTGCATATTTTTCCCTGTGTAGAGCACCTGGCGAAAGAGTGTATTCTCGAGGGTAGCTTCCTCGATATTCTTATGAAATCATTGCATATGGGGAAAGTGAAGAAATAGAATAGATTCATTATTGAATTTTTTCGCATCTTCGCAATAGTTTTTTGCATTTTTCTTTTTTTCTCGAGGATCGCTTCTTGGGAACTTAGCTTGTATTTTTCTGCAATACATGTATACTTTTTTTATCTTGGATATAGTGTTTATCTTCTACAACCGACTATGTGAAATAAAATTATCATAAAAACTCCAGAGCAAATCGAAGGAATTCGGCGCGCATCACGACTGACACACGATGTCCTCGATATGATCGGGACGTATGTGAAAGCAGGCGTCTCCACAGAAGAACTCGATACGATTATGAATGAGTTCACGATCCGCAATGGTGGGACTTCCGCATGCATTAACTATCAGTGAAATAATCGCTGGGGAAAGGGTGGATATCCGCGTTTTACCTGTATATCGCTGAATAGTGTCATCTGTCATGGAATTCCGCGGAGCGACGAGATCCTGAAAGATGGTGATATTCTGAATATTGATGTGACGTCGATCGTCGACGGATACTTCGGGGATGCATCGCGTATGTTTTCTGTCGGTAAAATCTCGCCAAATGCCCAGAAAGTGATCCGAGTCTCGAAGCGAGCGCTCGAGATCGGTATGGCAGAGATACGACCGGGAGCACATTTCTGAGATATCGGATTCGCGATCAATCAGTATGTCACAAGCGAGGGATGCTCTGTCGTACGGGACTATACAGGACATGGTGTCGGTGTGAATTTTCATGAAGATCCTGCTGTTTTTCATCGTGCAGAGAAGGGAACTGGTCCAGAGATTCGTGCTGGCATGATATTTACTGTCGAGCCGATGGTAAATATCGGGAAATATCAATCAAAACTCGATGCTGATAACTGGACTGTCCGTACGAGAGATGGGTCACTGTCGGCACAGTGGGAGCATACGATCCTCGTCACAGACACGGGATACGAGATTTTGACATAATTTCTCTGATTCCGTCTCATAGTTTTTCCTGTGAATATGATCATTCTGATCTCATTTTTATAATTCATGTACATACACGAATTCCTGCCCATGCAGGAATGATCAGATTTCACTTCGTTTCCAGACACATACCAAAAATACTCTTATTTCCCCCGATTCCTATAGATTCATTTTTTTCTTCAAAAACTTTTTTATAACTCTTTTTTTATGACTGATACAGAAAAGACACACCCAACGAGCTTCTGGAAGACGCTTTTTATGGTGATGCAAGAATTCCATCATATCCGAGCTGCATGGAAAATGCTTCTCTTTTTCGGGATGCTCTATGTACTCGGGATGAGTATAGAGCCAGTCTTCTCGAAGTTTATCATCGACACGCTCGAGTCATGACTCACGACGGAGATTAATATCTCACAGATTGCACTGCTTCTCTTTGGGTGGCTTGTCATCAGCATTCTCGTGATGCTCAGTCGGTACTGGTATGGTATTTTTTTGCTTGATCGCGCCCAGACTGACTGGGGGCAGGCAGGGATATCACGTGTTCGTGCGATGATGGGACTCCCGATTCCGTATCATATTCGCGTTCAGAATGGAGAAAAGGTAAAACTTCTCGATCGAGCGATCGAATCTGTCTGGGAAACGGCTGATATTTTCTTTCTCGAGATTTTTCCGTATGGGGCATTTCTGATTATTCTGACGATTTTCGGGACTATTATCAGCCCGATTCTTACACTTGTCGCGCTTATTTTTCTTCCGTTCGTCTTGTTTCTCACGCAATATTTCGGTTCTGTTGCACATTCCCATCAGAAGAATGCGAATATATACTGGGATAAGTTCTTCGGACGTATCAGCGATATATTTACGAATATTCATATCATAAAGGTTTCAGCACGGGAAGATCATGAGGTAACCTATGCGAATTCTCTCTTCCAGATCGCACAAGAGAAACAGTATTCTATTCGTCGATATTGGCTTCGATTTAATTCATTTTGACGATTTATAAAAATTATTCCTCGGATTTTTGTCTTTGCGGTGAGTATCTATCTCTATGCACGGGGCGAGATTACGATCGGTACGATTTTCTTTTTTTTCTCTTTTACTGAGACGATTTATACTCCGATTTTCTCGATCCTTCAGAATTATCAGCAGCTCATGCAGTCCTTCGCGAAATATGAGCAACTTCAGGAGACGCTTGCGATGCCACGAGAAATCGATACCGGTACACAAGAACTCACGGAGATTCGGCACTCGATTACATTCGAAAATGTGTCATTTCGGTACCCAGATACTGAGCGTATGGTATTGCAGGATATCGATTTCGAGATCGAGAAGTGACAGCGTATCGCGCTCGTAGGTCATACTGGAAGCGGGAAATCGACGATCACTCAGCTGTTACTTCGTTTCTATGAACCGACAGAAGGAAAAATTCGTATCGATGATACAGATATTTATGATTTTACACTGCACTCATATCGACAGAAATTCGCGGCAGTTTTCCAGGATACGACGCTTTTTAATGAGACGATTCGACATAATCTGGAATATGTACGTGATGGGATTACGGAGTGAGAGATCGAGCGGGCATGTCGGCAGGCAAATATTTATGACTTTATTCAGAGTCTTCCGGATGCGTTTGAGACAGAGGTCGGAGAGCGCGGACTTCGACTGTCAGGATGAGAAAAACAACGTCTCGCCATCGCGCGTGCGATCCTCGCTGATCCCGAGATTCTGATCCTCGATGAGGCGACAAGCGCGCTCGATACGAAGACGGAACAGCTCGTGCAAGAGGCATTTGATCGGCTGATGCAGGGGCGGACTTCGGTCGTGATCGCTCACCGACTCTCGACGATCCAGAATGCCGACAGGATTTATCTCCTCGAAAATGGGAAAATCATCGCTTGGGGGAATCATGCCGAGCTTATGAAGTCATCGGATACATATCGTGAAATGGTTCTACTTCAGCATGATGGATTCTTGCCAGATGATGATGAGGAGGAAACCCCAGAAAACCGAGAATAGGTGTATTCGATTTTCTCCCAGGGGACGCATACACGAGTATAGATTCACTCGTGTGAAGCAATGATAAAATTCCATTTTGTTTCTTTTCAGGATTTCATTCTTTCATCGATTCTTCCAGGAAGTTCAGGACTTTGGCACTCTTTTTCACATGGATTTCTACTGCATGACGACGAGAAGTATAGTATGGTTTTTGCTCTAGATTTGAGTTTTTACGGTAAATGAAATAAAATGTAGGCTATTTTTAGAGGGTTTTCTTCAAAAATAATGAGGTTCATGATTATTCCTTAGATTTCTGCGTCTCGAAAATATCTCTTCACCAATTTCAGTTTTCCGTGTATTGTTGAATCTTCTTCCCGATCCATGTTTGCCATGCTGTATCTGAAATATCAAGGAAGAGATGATTATTTGCTCCTGAAGGCGTATGTTGGAATCCGAAAGATTGATAGAATTGAATGAGTACCTTCTTTCTTCTTTCTGGGCGTTGAATCTCCTTATCATTATTTATGGAACTTTCCTGAGGAAGAGCAACCAAGGAAATAATCCTTTTGCTATTTTGGTATCAGAGAAGAATTATTGCCATCATTGCCTCAAATCATCGTCCAGGCATGTCGATCATGTTAATATACATCTCATCATTATCTTTGTACTGAATTTCAATAGAATCTTCCCTATAAAAATATGTCGTGCACCATCTTTGTGCTTTTGAAATCACTACGGGCAGCGCAAGCATCTGAATAATTTTTATAAGTGTATCTTTTTGAATCCTTTCAGATGCGGTATTTTGTGGTTTTTCTTAAGTGATATATTTTTCTTGAGAGTCTTCCATATATTGAGGAAAAGTATAGATTTATTGTAGCATTATTTTTCTTTACATACAAAAAAATCGCCCCTCTGGGCGATTTTCCATATTCTTCAGATTATTTCCCGACGGTGTGACATCCGCTTTCACATGTGCCACAGCCATCTCCACATCCCGTGTCATCCTCATCTCCGAGGATCGATACGAAAATTGATCGGATTTCTTCTTCAGTCGGGATTTCCCCCTGAAAAATGACATCCTTAAAGTCGATCGATTCTTCTTCGATGCAGAGCGCTGGATTCTCAGTGATGCCGAGCTCGAGCTTATAGTTCGCATCATCGGTCGTACTGATATCGATCTCATAGCTGAGATTCATGTCAGTGATCACCTTCGTGACGCTTTCCTTCAGCTCTGTGAGAGGAGCTCCTTCTCAGACAAGTCGTATTTTCATAGGAAGCAATTATTCTTTATCCTCTGATGATGTTTCTGTAGCACTTGCCTCTGTTTCAGTAGGCGTTTCTGTCTCTTCTTCCACCGCACCCTTGATCGCATGGACTGAGACGATTGATTCTTCCGGATTATTCAGGATCGTATGTTTCTTCGTGTCGACTACGAGATCACTGACATGGAGCGTCTGATTCACATGCTCGAGAGATGAGATATCGAGCTCGAAGCTATCGACAATATCTTTTGGTTTACATTTTACTGTTACGGTCTGGAGTGACTGCATGATCTGATTTCCTTCGATCACTGCTGGGGCAGTACCGATGAGTATGACTGGAATATCGACTTCAGTGTCTTTTTTCATGTCGATCACAAGAAAGTCTATATGAAGAAATTCTCATCGTACTGGGTGACGAACAACCTCATGAATCAGAACTGGATGCTCTTCTTTTTCGAACTGGAGTGTGACAACATGGTTCTGACCTGCCTCACGATAGAGACGGAGAAATGTAGATGAATCGACAGAAATACTGGTCGAAGGGACATCCTTGCCATACACGACAGCGGGAGTGCGTTTATTGGCGCGAGTCTCTTTTGCTGTTTCTGTACGGATCTTTGCTTCGAGAGAAAACATAGAGAAAAAATAATAATAAAACGACATTCGGAAATGTCAGGGGAAGTATATCGAGAAATGAAAAAAAGCAAAAGAAATGTTTTTCGTGGGAATTTACCATTCTTCAGATCATGTTTTTAACTTTTGCAATTCGCGCGGAGACCTCTATTTATCTTACATATTTTGAGATGGACTAGCGAACAAATGTATTTTTTACTCGGACAGACATTTTCATATAGAGTCACCATACGATCAGGTGCATAAGAGTTCTGGCAATTTCTTGTCCTGAATCATTTCCGAGTCAGGCGGATTCAGTAATATAAAGATAGAGTAGCGCCATGATACAATTATTCACCAGAAAAACTATGTATACATTCGGGAATCTTTTACTTTTTGTGAAAAAAAGAATGAGTGAGCATACTGCCAGTGCTCACGTAATCACATCAGAAACGGTTAATATATCAAAAACATAGAGATATTCTTCCAAAATGTCTCACCTCATGGAGATGATATCTCTCAGTCCACTCAGTGTAGAAAAAACCACGTACAACAATCCCAACAATGGAAGTAGGAGCCATCATCCTATTCCTGATACGTCGCTACACTTCTGAGTCTTATTCTCATCGAGAGCATTTTGCCTGGAGGCATCGTCTGCAGGATTCTCATCGGCTCGTTCTGGGGAATTACCCTCTTTCTCGAGCCATTTTCAGCAATGCTTGCATTTCTGAGCAGAGTCTTGGATTTCCCCAGAGCAAAAAGGACAGTGTTTCATAAATAGATATATGAATTCTTTTATGATCTCTCCAAGCAAAAAAAGACAATTTACCGCTCTGTACGGGTTGTGGGTGCATTATATGCATTTATTTTATTTGTCGAGAACGATTTTTCACCCCCTCTCTCAAGAAAAATCTCCCCAGAAGGAGAGATTTATAGAAATATTTTTCACGTATTGTACCCTTTACCCTGTGATCGTATTCGCGAGTCCCATAATCGGTTCGAAGATACCGAGGGCGATCATACCGACGACGAATGCCATCACGAAGAGAATCACTGGCTCGATCAGCTTCTGGAGGGACTCGATCGCGATATCGACCTCACTATCGTAGAATTCTGCGATTTTCACGATCGTCTCATCGACTCGGGCAGTTTCTTCTCAGACCTTCATCATTTGTACGAGAAGATCAGGAAAAAGAGGATCATCTTCGAGTCCATCTCCGATCTTGATACCATTTCGTACATCTTCACGGAGAAGGAGGAGACGCTGGCGGTAGACTTCATTATCGACGGCATCAGCGACGATTCGGATCGACTCGATGACTGATACTCCATTCGCGAGAAGATTCGAAAATACTCGAGAAAAACGCGAGAGAATCATCTTCCGCATGAGTGGTCCTGCGATCGGAATCTTCAGAATCAGATTATCATAGTGATACTTTCCTTCTTTTCCTCGTTTCCAGATATTCACGATCAGTGTCAGAGCCAGGACTCATCCGAGGATCCATGTCCATCCTTCCTGGAAGAGATTACTGACCGCCATGATCATTCGTGTACTATCAGGAAGTTTTTCTGGTTCTCAGAAAAATCCGATGAGGGCAGGGATGACCTTGATCATCAGAATCGCTACGACTACGATCATTGCAAGGATCAGAACTGCTGGATAGGTGAGGGCTCCCATTACTTTTCGTCGGACTGCATCGATTTTCTCTGTCTGATCCGCGATCTGAAGGAGTGACTCGTTCAGTCGACCGGTCTTTTCTCATGCTTCGATGATCGATACTTCCGCAGCATTAAAGCTATCATTATAGTCGTAGAGCGCCTGATTCAGAGGGACTCATGCCTGGATTTTCGAGATCATCTCATCGTAGAACATACGTACGGAGATATTTTTTTCTTGTTTTCGAAGTGTCTCGAAGCTCTTCAGGACCGTCAGACTTGCATTTACCATGGTCGCAAGAATACGGAAAAACACGACTTTTTCTCGAAGAGTCAGTTTTTTTCTCGGTCCAAAAAGTTCTTTCACTTGCTGGAAGAATCACTTCTTTTTCTCGACTTTTCGTGAGTTGTCACTATCGAGGATGATGATTTCAGAAGACATAGAAAAAATTCAGGAGATTTATTGGTTTGCTTTCGCAGCGGAGTAGACTTCTTCGATCGAAGTGAGTCCATTCAGGGCTTTCATGAGTCCATCTTGTTCGAGGGAAATCATACCATCTTGGATTGCGACTTCATTGATAACGGTGGCACTTGCTCCATCGATGACGAGTTTTTTTACATTTGGTGTGATCTCGAGAATTTCATAGACTCAGAGACGTCATTTATATCACACATTATCACACTCAGGACATCCGACTGGCTTATAGAAGACTGGTTTTGCGAGGATTTCTTTCGGGACACGACGGGTAAGTTCTTCTTTTGAAATACGGGAAAGTGCATGTTGTACGTTTCATCGAGTCAGCTCATCCAGTTCTTCGAGAGCCATCGGTTTTTTACACGCATGACAGAGGACGCGCACGAGTCGCTGAGCGATAATCGCATTAAATGATGCGGGAATCAGGAAGGCCTGTATTCCCATATTCAGGACACGAGTGATCGTCTCTGCAGCAGAATTGGTATGGATCGTCGAGACGACGAGATGCCCCGTCAGTGACGCTTCGATCGCGATCGTCACCGTCTCTTTATCACGGATTTCTCACACCATTATGATATCTGGATCTTGACGGAGAGCTGTTCGGAGTCCATTCGCAAAAGAATATCCGATATCAGGAAAAACCTGTGACTGATTGATACCGTCGATCTGATTTTCTACTGGATCTTCGAGGGTCATGATATTTACATCGGGTTTATTCAGACTCGAGAGACATGCGTAGAGTGTCGTCGATTTACCACTTCCGGTTGGACCACTTGTCAGGACGATTCCATTCGGGAGATTGATTGCTTTCTCGAGAAGATCATAGTTATGCCCTTCGACTCAGAGTTTATCGATGCTTGGGATTTTTTTACTCTTATCGACGATACGCATCACGATCTTCTCTCCATGTACCGTCGGAAGTGTCGAGACACGAAGATCAAGCGGGATATTATTGATCGTCGTCGAGAGACGTCCATCCTGTGGTACACGCGACTCATCGATCTTCATATTCGACATGATCTTAAATCGGGCAATGATCTGTGGATGCAGAAATGGCTGATACTCGAGAATTTCTCGTAGCATTCCATCCAGTCGATATCGGAGACGTACATTACTCGAGAGAGGCTCTATATGGATATCTGAGCTCTGCATCTCGACGGCGCCGATAATAATAAGATCACATACCTGCTGGATATTTTCTCAGGAATATATCTGATTTTTGAGAAGTTCGATGGAAGAATTGGCCATAGGAGAAAATGATTATCTGAATTATTGTGCCGTAGAATCTGTCGATCAGGTACTTGTGGATCCTGTGCTAGAAGTCGTTGAAAATGATTCAGCCGTGCTATTAAGCGCTATAAATTCATCCAATCGTCTCTGAATTTCATCAATGGAAGCAGAGAGCTGGCTGAGTACATTCAGCTGAGCAACTTCATTTCCTTTTACATTGATAAGACTCTCTGCATTTTTCTCGATCTCATTGATTGCTGATTCTATACTCTTAAGATCTTCACAGCGAGCCACTTCTGCATTACATGTTTTTTCTGTATTGAGAATACTCGTCTTCAGTGTCACGATCGTTTCCTTGATTTTTGCCTGTATTGCTTCTATATCACCCTTCGAAGCTCCTCGGACATAGAATCGAAGCGTCATACTTCCTGCATTCATCTCGTATCTATTATCAGTGGTAATATTATTATTGAGCGAGAGATTCTCGATCGTTACGAGTGGATTACTCATGATCGCTGGAGATGGAGCATTTACATCATTGATATCTCCGAGATTCGCAGGATCCCCGAGTTTCTCGATCCCTTGAACCATATCTTCGATATTTGTATTCTGACCTTCGATGTCGAATGTGATATCGAAGTATCCGATCGATCCTGTAGAGGCTCCATATTCTTTCAGGATATTAGAGTCCGTATATGAGATCGTCTGGATTCCGATCGGAGAAAGACTCGTTACGTCGTATTTCCCGAGAATATTTCCTTCTACATAGCGCACGAGCGCAGAGAGTGTAATCGGTTCTTCCTTGGTTCAGAAGAGTTCATTTTCATGGAGTGTCGGAATGATGCTATTGATAAATGCAAATTTTCGAGATACGAGATATTGTTCGCTCAGGCTGATTTGTTTTGCATCTGTGAGCCATGCTTCATAGGTCGCAGTACTTCCAGTCTTGACGATAGCTTTCTGGACATCGCTTTTATAATTTTCTATCAGCGCTATTAGCTGGAGCTTATTATTTCTTTTTGCGATAGTCACAAGATTCCCATAAGTAATACCATCACTTTCTACCGTGTGATACTCTGTGATGAGAGCATTCGTGCTATTGATCTGATTCCCGAGTACCTCATAGCGAGGCATGATGAAAAAGAAGAAAAGCATCACGAATATCAGTACGAGGAGAATCTCGAAGAGAAGGCTGTACTTGATCTGGGCGTTTTTATAGACGAGCATAAGAAGAAGGTAAAATGTTAGATACCAGAATTATTTCAGAATGGTGCTATGTACTGGAGCTGGATCGGGACAAATGTCGAAGTCGTAAATGGCAATCCGAAGAGCCCGAGCTTCTCTCGCTCATTATCATTTATGAGTTTAATATTCAGTGATGATGGTGGAGTCGTGATGATAAAATGACTTATCGTCGGGTCGCTCAGGTATTCCACGAATTTCATCGCTTCGATACGTGCTGATCCGAGATTATCAGATTCTCATGTTTCTCAGATATTTCCACCATATACTGTACATTGTGAGTTCAGGATTCCCTTACTCGTGATCTGGACCCCATTACAGCTGACAACTTCAGTACTTCCTGAGTTCACACTGAGTTTCGCAGTCTGGAAATCAGACATCACATCGATGAAAGGAATTTTATTTTTCATCGTATCCGCGATAAATGCTTCTTCCAGGGCAAAAAGTGATCCCTGCTGGATTTTTATCGGTAAATACTCGCTGAGCGACTCGATAATACGATTCTCGAGCTTTTTCTTCTGAGCTGTGATCTCAGTCTCGACCATAGTCACTGTCTTACAGTCAGTGTTCTGATAGTCCTCGATGCCCCAGACGAAGTAGTTACAGAGGAAAGAATACTTAAATGCGCTATTCGTGTTATCTTCCTGCATGCGAAGCTGTGTATCGAGGAAAAGGATCACGAGAGTCGCTCATCCCACGATGATACACCAGCGGAGAATTTTTTCGAAAAGTTCCATGGAATTTACCTTTTCCTTTGGTGCGCGACTGAATTCTTTCCCGTCCATCATGTAGTTAAACACATTCTCGTTTGCAGAATCCTTCTTCATGTCGGTGTTCAGAAATATCTGAGACTTGGTATTCTTACTCTCGGGTGTTGCTTGTGGCGCTGGCTGTGGACTCGGCTGAGGAGCTGGAGTCGGTGCTGGAGGCGGTGTACTCGGGGTATTTGGAGGCGTGTTTTGTGAATTTGGATCCATACACAAAGTTAAAAATTACAAAGAAATTGTAACATACTTTTTTCTTCCTCGCAAATAATCGCGTTATTTTTTCTCTCGGAGTATTATTTCCTCTCATTCGGAAGTAGTTCCTCTCGAATATATTTTCCCCAGTCATTCTTCCAGAGACGTGTGTCGAGACATGCCATGCGTGCATCAGGATTTGCAAGTGTGATATGTGAAAGAAGAGTATGGATCTTCAGGATCGTCGTCGGGAGATTGTACTCCATGAAGTTATTCGCGACTCCGATCGTGCGCGCAAGAGAAAAAATATCAGTCGGCGGATCGAATGGGATTTTCATCAGAAACACCGAACCCGTTGATCCCCAGAGTTTTGCACTCTGTATCCATGTATCATAGAGTCCGATCAGGATCGTATTTTCTGGATTTTTGCAGTAATTCGCAAGCATTTTTTCTTTTCCCCCAGACACCCCCTGTGTCAGAATTTCTCGATCATCTGTGAGTGCATTCCCGAGCATCGTGCGGATATCGATCGCGAGCTTCTTGCTCGTTACGAGGACGACGATCCCGCCTTTTTGTTCACTTCGTGATATTCACATGATATGCTGTGCGAGGGGCTGTGTATTTCGCATGAAAAAATCCCCGACAAGCGGATTATCCCTGTATTCATCTGCCACCGTATCCGAAAATTCGAAGATATTTTCCTGAAAAAATGTCTCCATGCGTGTCTCTGTGAGTCAGAAATCATATGGAATTACCGCATGAAAAGGTGTAAATATCTCTCCTATGAGCGTCTGCACATTTTGCGGAATCAAGGAAAGTGTCGTTCTCGTATCGATTTTCAGGATGAGCTTCATGTTCAGATCCTCGGTCTTGCTGATCTTCGAGAGTGCATGAATCATCTCATATATATATGATGATGTTTTTTCTCTCGGGAAATGGAGGAGCGTATCGATCGCGCGATTGAGCATGATACCACCTCGACACCAGAATGTCTCCTGAGAAAAGTGATAGGTCTCGCCGTATTCTCATGGCGGAGGATCACTATAATCAGGGCGATCGGGGATCGACTCGAGAATATTACGGATATAGTCGACCGCAAAACTCTCCGCTTCATAGCCTCACTCCGAGAAAAAGGCATACAGCAAGTCAAAATGAATATGGTGTGATGCTTTCTTGCGGATCGTCGCATCAAGAAGAAAGGGTTCTCGAATAAGGATTTTCTCCCCCAGAAATGCATGCATATCGATCGCGAGTACTTCCGACATTTCGATGAGGACGAGTGTTTTTGGTCGGATGGTTGCTTTTTGTCGTTCTGTAAAAAAATGTGTCTCGTGTGCTTCTGTGCGAAATCATGCAAGAAGGTCGAATTCATTATTATAATACCGAAGTTCGGAGAGATTACCTGTAGTTGTCGTCCTGAGCCAGATACACATTTTCATCAGAAATATTCCGACTTTCGGTTCAAATCCATCATTCTGTTCGATGAAGCGGATGAGCTTCTCAGGTGTAATAAAGGAAGTTTCTGGGATAAGTGTCAGGCATTCGTGCCCACGTTCTTCCCATCATTCCGCGATCCACTGGAGCTGTTCTTTTCCTGCAACGACGAGGAAGGTCGGGGCATTTTCCTGTGTATGCATCTCGAGAAAAGCATGTTCCTGGCCTTTTTCTGCTCGGAGAATGTGGCGATGTACCGGAGTATTCTGAGGCATGTCTTTTTTTATTTCCACTTCTGCTCATGTCGGGTGAGCGAGAATCTGTGAAAATATTTCACGAAGCGATGGAGACTCTTTTTGTGAGTGCTGTTCTGTATCTCCTTCGATAATATCGAGGAATGATGTGAGAGATCATGACTTCGTCTTATTTGCGATAATATGCAATAGATTTAGAAATGTAGTATCACGCGCTCATGCCATCTGAATATAATATTTCAGAAGTTCGATCGACATTTTTACATCGTTATAGGCACGATGTGCTCACTCGCCACTGATCGCGTACTTCTCACAGAGAAAAGAAAGATTCAGACTTTCTGCATCCTGCGAGAGAAACTCAGCGAGCTCGAAAGTATCGAGAATGGTATATGATTGCTTCGCTCATCAGAAACAAATTCCATGTGCTTCCAGAACCGCGATATCGAACTGGACATTCTGTCATACGAGCGTCGCATCCTGCCATATGTCGAAGAAATTCTGAATACTTTCGCATACTTCATTCCAGGTCTTTTTTCCGCGGAGAAGGGATTCTTGTATCCCAGTGATGAGAGAAAACTCAGGAGAAATCGGTCTCTCAGGATCGAGAAGCATATGACGCTCATCGTCGATGATATATTCATAGGTATTTCCATGTTTTTCGAGATGAAAACATATGACCGCAATCTCGATAATTGTGTCATTTTTGGGATCGAGTCCAGTCGTTTCGAGGTCGAGAGCAAGATATTTTTTCATAGTTTGTTTTATATCTTTCAGAATATCAAGAAGAGTAGGGAAGTCAATTATTTCATTCTGCGTGAGAATTCGAACTTTCGGTTCGTTCATACATGGATTCTTCGCGTTCCTGCAGAATCCACGCCAACTTTCGGATAGAGCCCTAAGAAGGGAATTTCCCCTCCTTCTTGTTTCTCGATTTTTCCAAGAACTCAGTTTTATTCTGTTCTTCTGTATAAAATTCCTGCTCGCAAGAGATGATGATTTTCTCTTGCTTTCTTCTTCTTCTTCTTTAGAATATACCACGGTATCCTTTTACCATAACTTTTATGACAAATTTTGGAAAGGCACAGCTTCTTGATCAGAGTCTGGCATTACAAGAGTCTCTCAGTAAAAAAGATCTACTTACAGGTCCTGATACAGAAAGTCCAGATGAAGATGTTGATCAGATTGATGTGGATGCAATGCGTTATTTTATCCGAGAGGCAATGGTCGATATTATGGAAGCTCTCGGAATAGATTACCCGAATAAAGATCCGAAGGATTTCAATACGCCTGAGCCATTATAGTAAACGAACTCAAATAAGAGAAATTCTTATTGCTTGAAGAAAACGAGCCGAAGGCTCATAATTGGTGCGAATACAGGATTCATATTTACTTATAAACGAGTAAAAAAGGAAATATAAAATTGTGGTGCTATTCAAGTGAAGATACTCTATAAGAGAACCACGGAATACATAATTTCCTCAGAGTAAAAAAAAATCAGCCCTCGGGCTGATTTTTTTTACTACAGGTATTTCTAGTAGTTATTACGAATATATGCAGGAACGTCGAGATCGCTCTGTGGTGACTGATTCTGTGTCGGCTGTGATGCATGTGTCGGAGTATTTGTGAAGTTGCCGGGAGCGAGTGGATTCTTCTTCACGGTGTGAGACTCGAAGCCGGACTTCTGTGGTGTCACTCCTGAAGTACCAGAACGAGACTGAGAGAAAGGAGTCGTGCTGATAAATCCTTTATTCATCGTATTTCCACGTGCTTCCCCTGAGAACCCAGTCGCAATAACTGTGATTTTCATTTCCCCTGTGTAATCTTCGTTAATACTCGTACCGAACTTAATATTTGCATTCGGATCACATGCTTCAGTAATAATGCGAGATGCTTCCTCGACCTCGAACATGGACATATCTGAGCCACCTGTGATATTAAAGAGGAGTCCTTTTGCACCGACGATCGAGAGCTCAAGAAGTGGAGATTCGACTGCATTTCGTGCTGCTTCAGTAGCACGATTTTCCCCGCTTCCATATCCGATACCGATCAGCGCTGATCCTGCATTTTCCATGACAGACTTCATATCTGCGAAGTCGAGATTTATCACTCATGGGAATGTGATGAGATCTGAGACACCCTCGACACCTTGCTTCAGTATCTCGTCTGCGACGTGAAATGCCTCGAGAAGGGGAGTTTTTTTATCGATAATCGAGAGGATTTTATCATTCGGGATCGTGATCAGTGTATCGACCTTTTCTTTCAGCTTATCATATCCATCAAGTGCCTGGGTAGCACGTCGCTGTCCCTCGAATGTAAATGGCTTCGTGACGACACCGACGACGAGTGCACCGAGCGACTTCGCTATCTCTGCGATCACTGGAGCGGCACCTGTACCAGTCCCTCATCCGAGTCCTGTCGTGATGAAAATCATGTCGGCACCTGACAGAGCTTGCTTGATTTCTTCACTTGATTCTTCGGCTGCCTTTTTTCCGACTTCTGGATTTCCACCAGCACCGAGCCCACGAGTTGTTGCTCTTCCGATATTGATGCGGATCGGAGCTTTCGACACGAAGAGTGCTTGAGCATCGGCATTTATCGCGATAAATTCTACGCCCTGTACTCAGGACTCGATCATGTGATTGACTGTGTTACATCCACCTCATCCCACACCAATTACTTTGATCTTCGCGACGGGAGATATATATTCCCCGACATTTACTTCCGTGTGTGATGAGCTTCCATGGGAGGTATTTTTTTGTGTCGGAGTGAGATTATTGCGTAGGAGATTTTTGAGCTTGTCGTCGTTAGCAGGCATAAAAGAAGAAAAGTTAGGGAAATAGAGGAAATAAATTTATGGAAGGAGTCTCTTAACGAATGTTTTTATATTTGCGAATATCTGCGAAAACGAGAGATTCAGCTTAAATGGTTTGCGGAGGTTCCCGTATTTCTGTGCCAGAAGAAGAACTCCAATAACAGATGTATAGACAGGGTCTCCGATCGATGTCCCGCTTGCTCCATCGAGATCTTCTGCGATACCGATCATGGCAGGAAGACGGAGTGATTCTCGAGCCAGACCGACGACTCCACGCATTTTCGAAGCACCTCCTGTGAGGACGGCTCATTCTGGAAGCATACCATCGCGACCGACATTTTTCAGCTGCATATTCACATAGTAGAAGATTTCTTGGTATCGAGCTCGGATAATCTCAGTCATAAACTTCCGAGATATCGTAATCGTATCGACATTCGAGAACTTCGAGAGGTCGATCTCTTGGTCCTCGTCTTTTCCAGGAGCGAACCCAAGATCACCATATTCGAGCTTCAGCTTCTCGGCAGTATCGATCGAGATTCGGAGTCCGAGAGCGAGATCATTCGTGACATGCTCTCATCCGATCGGGATGATACCAGCGTAGATGAGAGATCCTTCTTCATAGACTGCGACATTCGTCACACTTGATCCCATATCGAGACAGACGACGCCGAGCTCTTTCTGACGGCGAGAGAGGGATGCCTCTCATGCACTGAGAACATTCGGATAGACATCGAGGATTTCGACGCCGATATCGTAGATTCCTTTTCTGAGGTTACTGAGGATATTCGATCCGATAGAAAAAATATGACTTCGGACTTCGAGTTTTTTCCCATTCATTCCGACTGGATTCTTGATCCCTGTCTCGAGATCGAGTCCGAAACTTTCCGGAATAACTTTCAGCACATTCCGATTCATAAGATCGATCCCATTCTGTGACATATCGAGTGCACGATTTACATCATCTTCTGTGACTTCTGTCCCATGGACTGCGACAATCCCAGTATTTTTTGCGACATCGATATGAACTCATGAGACTCCGACGTAGATATGTGATATCTGCTCTCCTGTCATCTTCTCGGCATCTGCGAGTGATGCGTCGAGATTATTCTTAAATTCTTCCATATCGAGAATATTCCCTTTTCGGATCCCGTGTGACTCAGAGACTCAGACTCCGAGTATGCGAAGTTTTTTCTCCTCGGTCCATTCTCCGATCACACATTTTATCTTTGCACTTCCGATATCAACTGCGACGAATGTTTCTCATGATGCCATAGAAAGTATAGGATTAAGTATGTATAAAAATTGTGTTCTTGTGTGATGGCTTTGCGAAATGAAAACTTCATTTCGTTCCTGATATCACGGGAAGTATTATATGTGTTCTTTTCTTTTTTCCAAGATGAATCATAAAGAATATATAGTGGTCATCTCGAACAAGAGAATACTATATGTATTCACGCACTGTATTTATTCCATTTTCTCGACTTGAAAAACAGTCGTCTTCTTATATACTCGTGGCGCTATGAATCCAAAAACCTACTACATAAAGACTTTCTGATGTCAGATGAATATCGCAGACTCAGAGAAAGTGCATATGATCCTCCTCGGTGCAGGTATGAGAAAGGTACTTGATCCTGTAAAAGCAGATATCATTATCCTGAACACATGTTCTGTCCGGCAGAAATGAGAGGATAAAGTATTCGGATTTATTCACTCCGTCGAGCAATTTCATAAAAAGCAAAAAACGCAAAAACCACTTTTCGGTATCACGGGGTGCATGGTGCGTCGTACTGGTATGGCAAAACGTCATTTTCACGCGGATGCATGAGAGCAGTACAAACGCAAGAGCACGAAGATAATTTCACTTCTGAAAGATACGGACACACTTATGAATAACGATGACTCGCTTTTTGTGCGATCGCCGAGTATCGATTTTACCTTCCGAATCGAGGAAGTCTCATATCTGACGAAACTGCTCTCGCTGATCTATGATGAAGATATCGGGAATGATGCGAAATTTTATGAATATCTTCAGGTCCGTCAGATCCGTGAAAATCCGACATCTGCGAATGTAATCATCCAGATGGGATGTGATAATTTCTGCTCATTCTGCATCGTGCCGTATACGCGAGGAAGGGAAGTCAGTCGTCCGAAAGATGAGATTATCGCGGAAGTTCGCGAACACGTACTTGCGGGCGCTCGCGAGGTCACGCTTCTCGGACAAAATGTAAATAGCTATGGAAAAGAAACTCGGAAAAAGCTCTGGAATGAGGCGGAGATGAAGTGGCTCTCGAGCGGATCATCAGGAAAAAAATTCCGTATCGGGATCGATATCGACGATACGCTTGTATTCACCTTCGAGCAACGTGTATTCGATGAGTATAACCAGAAATATGGAAAAAATATTCAGCTTCCTGATATTTTTAATCATGCTTTTAATGATGATCTGCATCTGCGAGAGATTTATATGAAAAATTTCTACGCACATCATCGTTCTTTACCACTTTTTGATGGAGTCGTTCAGAATATTCGGAAGCTTAAGGAGGCGTGACATACGCTTTTTCTCGTGACATCTCGGCCTGAAAAAGATGAGTGATTCACTTACGAGTGGGTAAAAAAGGAATTTCCTGATGATTGCTTCGAAGATATTCTGTTTGCACATACGGTCTGAGATAAAAAAGCAGAAATCACACAGCTCCATAATCTCGATATCATGATCGATGATGCTCCACATCATATCGAGGCATTTACGGCTCATACAGATGCGAAAGTGATTATCTTTTCTCGGCCGTGGAATAGGAATTTACCCACAAGTGATCGAGTATTTCGTGTCGATTCCTGGGATCAGATTCCACCGCTGGTGACATCTTTTTTACAGAAAAAAAATAAAACTCCGTTTCGTGAACTTCTCGAATCGCTGAATGAGATCGACTGACTGGATCGGATTCGGTTTACTTCCTCGAATCCACACGATATGACGCGCGATATTCTCGATGCACATTTCGATCTTCCGCGATTGTGTCATTATCTACATTTTGCGCTTCAGTCTGGGTCGGATTCACTTTTACATCGCATGAATCGCAAGCACACGTATGAGGATTTTCGCACACAGCTCGAGTATCTCCGTTCTCGTGATCCACTCTTTTCTATTTCTACCGATATTATCGTCGGTTTTCCATGAGAGACAGAAGCAGAATTCGAGGCGACAGCGCAGGCGATGCGAGAATGTGATTTTGACTTCGCATATATCGCGCGATATTCTCCGCGTTCTGGGACGCGATCAAGCGAGCTTCCAGACGATATTTCTCCGATCGAGAAGGCACGACGATGGGAAATCCTGAATAATCTTCTTCGTGAGTCGGTGATCCGGAGGGCAGATCTGATGCTCGGTCGTACGGAAGTGATTTTCGTGACAGGCTTCGATGATGGAGGGAATGCATGCGGACGGACACGGAACTTCAAGGAAGTCTATTTTCCGGGAGAAAATGTACACATCGGGGATGTCGTAACGGTCGAGATTACACATCGAGAGGGCTGGATACTGAAAGGACAGAAAAAATAAAAAACCTCAGGAAGACCTGAGGAAACAATGTGGGGGGCGATTATTCCGTCTTACGGAGTGTGGCGAGGATTTCCTGGATTCTGGGTGCATTCTCGTCTCATTCGACGAGGACGACTCACTTGAGTGCTTCGAAGTAGACTCGTTTTATCGCGATGCTCCCATCGACCTCGGACATGACTGCTTCTATCGTTTTTCACTGAAAATATACGACTCGGCTCAGTCCGTTATTATACAACTCCTCTGTAAATATAGCATCTTCGGCAAGAATGGTCATTTCTGAAGAATATGATTCGGTAATGTCTCGCGCATTTGAGTCCTGTCCTGAGAGGAGATAGACTCCGAGAAGAAACAAAAATGAAAGAATCGCACTTGTCCATTCTATGTTCTTTCGAGATGGTCTCTGAGAATTCTGGACAATTCCTATTTCTTGTGAACTCATAAATGTTTTTGGTATTGAGTATTGTATTTCGAATGAAATTATAATACATATTTGCATATATGTCAAATATTATAATTTCCTCATTGTTATGAGATTTCTGAGAGGATAAAAAGAAAAACATTGACTTCTTTTCATTTCTCCATATCTTTACTCCACTCTTGGCGGGGTAGCTCAGTGGTAGAGCAGAGGCCTGAAAAGCCTTGTGTCGGTAGTTCGATTCTACTCCTCGCCACCACAGAATGTGATCATAAAGCATCGGTTTTCAGACGGATGCTTTTTATTTTTGGAAATATAAAAATACACGATTTTTTGCTCTCTCTCGAGAAATCGTGTACAGTACGTACATTATTATGTCATGTTTATGCAATACCTCCCATTTCTACTGTTGTTCATCGGTGGTTCTGTCCTTACGGTGGGGGATATCGTTATGAAGAAGTGGGTTATGGATAATAGTCCTTTTATATTTGTTGCTGGACTTCTGATCTATCTCGTGGGGCTTATATTTCTCGTGCTGAGCTATAAATATACGAACATAGCTGTCGCTTCTATTATCCTGGAAATATTTAATATCGTGACACTTCTGATCGTAAGCTGGTTCTACTTTCATGAGACACTGAATATATATCAGTGTATCGGTATTCTGCTCGGGATTTCTGCGATTTTTTTTCTCGAAATGGGAGGAGAATAATGCACAGGGTTTTTCTCCTTTGTGCGGGATTATTGCTCGGTTTCTTTCCTGGATATATCGAAAAATCGCTCGAAAAATCGCATGAGTCTTGCGATCACATTCTCACGCTTCTTCGTCCTCTCTCCATCGGGACTGAAGCGAGATACTGGCGGAAGAATCTTTGCGAGAGCAGTACCCGTCGCGAGAACTTCGCCATTTCTGAAGGCATTCTTTATAAATATATGGGTTTCCTCGGGATTCAGATTCTCCTCTTCTATTATCCCCTGTAATTCCTCCTGTTTTTTCTTCTCTACGAAAGTAATCCAGTCCTCATCAATCTGAGAAGATATATCGAGTGATTCGATAAATTGATCGATCAGGTCTTTCTTGTTGCGGAGTTCTACACTTGATTCGATGGCTCTATTGATATCGGCGAGTATTTCTTTGTCTTTTATGTTGTTCGTGTGATACTTCTTGATCATATCAAGAATATAATCGATATTTATTTCCACTTGTTTAATAAGCTCCATCTCAAAGATGAGATCATCATTAATACTGACTTTATCCATAGTGTGTTTCGTTCTGAATTTATGGTAGAGATCGATATACATGCTATGATAATCCTGGATATCCCTCTCTGTCAGTATTTCTCGTCCGATAAATTCATCGAATACGGAGAGAATATTTCGTACCTTTAACACACCACTATAGAGCTTCACAAATCCTTTTTCGTTACTTTCTCAGAGTATTCTTTCTCCTATGGGATATTTGGATAGTAATTCTTCGACAAGACTTTTATAACCTCTTACTGGTTCATCGTTTTGTTCATATCCATTATAGTACTCATCGAAAGTCTTGAGCAGGACGATACCGCCTGCTTGCTTATCTCCAAAGAGAGCTATAGCATCATTCGTCCTTTTTTCGAGATTACGGAAACAGACGATATTCCCGAATGTTTTGATGGTGTTGAGAATGCGATTGGTTCTAGAAAAAGCCTGAATCAGACCATGTGATCTGAGACTCTTATCGACCCAGAGTGTATTGAGCGTTGTCGCATCAAATCCAGTCAAAAACATATTGACCACGATCAGAATATCGATTTCTCTCTCTTTCACTCTCTGGCTGACGTCTTTATAGTAGTTCTGAAATTTGTCTGAGGAGGTGTCATAGGATGTACCAAATATAGCATTATAGTCTTCTATCGTTTGTTCTAAGAAATCTCTGTCTGTACCACTTAAATTATTGGTATCTTCTGAGTTTTCATCCGTGGTGCCATCAGCATCTTCTTCATTGGTTGCATAGCTAAAGATCGTTGCTATTTTGAGTTTCTGATCGCTCGGGAGATCTTTGAGTTGTTTCTGGAATTCAGTATAGTACAGTTTGGCCATATCGATAGATGATACAGCAAAGATCGAGTTAAATCATCTCAGTCTCCTCTCTTTGATGGTATAGAATTTGTTCCTATGGGTTTTGGCATCGAAATGAGTACGAATATACTCGACGATATTGCTGACTCTCTTGGGGTCAGAAAGTGCTTTTTCTCTATCAATATCAGTGACTTGAGTGTCTTCGATATTTTCATATTTTTTGATGGTAGAGACATAATCCACCTTGAAGGGGAGGACATTTTTGTCAGCGATAGCATCAACAATCGTATAGGTATGAAGCTTCTCTCCAAAGGCTTGTTCTGTCGTCCTCAGATCAGGATGACTGCCAGAGGATGAATTGATCGCAAAGATCGGGGTCCCAGTAAACCCGAAGAGATGATACTTGGTAAATGCTTTGGTGATGGACTTGTGCATATCTCCAAACTGAGAACGGTGACACTCATCAAAAATAAGGACAATATGTCCACCAAAAATCTCATGTCCCTTATTTTTCTTGATAAATTTATCTAGTTTCTGGATGGTGGTGATGATGATCGTAGCGTTTGGATCTTCGAGTTGTTTCTGGAGTTTGGCAGTACTTCCATTACTATTGGCTGCTCACTTTTCGAACTTATCATATTCTTTCATGGTCTGGTAGTCGAGGTCTTTCCTATCGACGACGAAGAGGACTTTTTTGATATACGGTAATTTGCTTGCAAGCTGTGCGGTCTTGAAACTCGTGAGCGTCTTCCCTGATCCGGTCGTATGCCAGACATATCATCCCGCATCGACGGTGCTATATTTTTTGTAATTGGTACTGGTTTCTATCCTATTGATGATCTTCTCTGTGGCGACGATCTGATAGGGTCTCATCACGAGGAGTGACTTGTCAGCGGTAAATACACAATATCTAGTCAGGATATTGAGGATCGTGTGCTTCGCAAAAAAAGTCTTCGAAAAATCGACAAGATCCGTGATCGGTCTATTGGTATGATCAGCCCACCAGCTCGTAAACTCAAAGCTATTACTTGATTTTTTACCTTTGGAATTGTTATTGCCATTGTGCTCTTTGATATGAGAGAAGCGAGTTGTATTACTGTAATACTTGGTATGCGTCCCATTGGAGATGACAAAGAGCTGCACATGCTCAAACAGTCCACTCGCTGCCCAAAAACTTTCTCTCTGGTAACGATTGATCTGATTGAATGCTTCTTGGAGAGCGACTCATCTCCTCTTGAGCTCGATATGTACGAGAGGAAGTCCGTTGACGAGTATCGTCACATCATAGCGATTGGATCTCTGACCATCGTCAGTAGCGTATTGGTTGATGACTTGGAGAGTATTATTGTGTATATTAGCTTTGTCGATGAGGTAAATATTTTTCTCTGACCCATCATCACGTCTGAGTATCTTGATATAATCTTCTTGGATGGTGGTGGTTTTTTCTTGAATACCCTGGTTGGTATTGGCTATTTCATTGTCAAAAAAGTGCTTCCACTCCTGATCGCTAAAAGTGTAATGATTGAGTTTCTCCAGTTGTGTCCTGAGATTGATGATCAAGTCAGACTCCTGTGTGATCGGTAGATACTCATAGGCTTGTGTCTGTAGCTGTGCAACAAACTCTTTTTCGAGTTCTGCCTCACTCTGATAGTGTTCAGCTCTGCGAGGAGAAGGCTGAAAATTCTCTATTACGGTCGGAGATATGGCTGGAAGGTTCATAGAAAAATATTATGTATACTTAAAGGCAATGATACTATTTGGAAGCTCGGCGATAATTCCATATGGCGTAAAAGGTTTGGTAGTCTGGATGAGCTGGATACCTCGAGATTTTCCTCCACCCATTGGTGTTGTCGGAGCATTATTATTTGGAGTATAGCTCGGAGGCATATCATCGTCTTTGTCAGGATTGAGAGGTCTGAAAGTCAGGAGTCGCTCTCTATAGCACTCATACTGCTGTCTACGAGCCTGGAGCTCTGCAGGGAGACCGATTGAGATATCATGCACGAGTGCATCAAACTGATCAAGGATACGGACAATCTCAGCTTGGCGTTCGAGCGATGGAATGGGGATTTTAAATTTCATTATTGCTTCTTTGCTTCAACGAGGCATTTTTGCTCATTTTGCGTGTTGCATTGAATAATCAAAAAATCATTCTGATGATATCAAATAATATAAATATTCAGAGCTAAGAGTTTCATCTTCTTTAATTCTGATAACCAGCACATCTCCATTTGTTCAGCCACAATTATTAGCTTTCCAGATCTTTTTTAAATAAGGCCTAATATTTCAAATCAAAATATCTCCAACCTCATACTTTGTTAAGTTTCAAGAAGTAGGAACATAATTTGATAGTGTCTTACCTTGTTTATTTTGCAAAAGATTATCAACGCCAACATAATTTTCATGATTCAGCTCGTTTGCTGATATTCTTGTTTTTGAATAGTGTGCTACTTCTCCTAATTCTTTCCACTCCACCTCATCATCCTCGAAACTCAGCAGACTATCACGATAGTACTCATACTGCTGTGTGCGTGCCTCCAGCTCCGCCTCCAGCTCCGCCTCCAGCTCGGTAAAGGTATCGAGGATACGGACAATCTCCTCTTGGACGGGGAGTGGTGGGATGGGGATGGAGATTTTTTCCATTACATTACTCATAATTTTAGGATTTCACATACCAGCATTTACATAAGACTTTGCAATAGTTCATAAAGTGTATGCCAAATATTTAACATGTAAAAAAGTTTCATCTTTCGGCTTTAATAATCCACAAACATTTGTTATACTAAATCTTCCATTGCGATAAAATACTGATCATGCATTTGCTCAATCTGTAGTCCAAGTTACGTATTCACCATCATAATCATAAGAATCTATCAATCCAAAAACTCAATTATTGAGAGTCTGTGAAGAATATACAGGATACTCTCATGCATTATCTCTAAGATAATCTTTTGACATCACTCTCCCACGATTTACTTGGCAAATCTTACCTACTTCCAAAAATCCTACTCCATCGGGGCAGTATTGGGTGATGGGGGAAGAGAGGGTGGGGTGGGAGTGGGACATATGGTTGAATTGTTATATAAATTTCTCATCTTTTCTATTGATTCCTCCAATTCTTGAGTCGTAGGAGATCATCAGTAATCTTTACTATGATGTATTTTATTTCTGATGTAGGTGTGTTTTGTGACTTTGTTTTGATGAGTCATAAATGGACTATCTATAAGTTCTTTATTCTGTTTGTTAAAAAATTCATTATCAAAGACAATCTGCCTTCAATCTTTTATGTCATAGGTTCAAGCTGTTTTTAGTATTTTAAAATCATTACCTGGATTATTCCAAAAATTATTCTCAATTTCATTATATAATTCATTGTGATATTCTTCTGTAGGAAGTCCAAATGCAATATAATTTATTTCATTTGCTGAAAGATACGGCAAAACTCTTGATTCTAATTCTAGAACTCTTATCTCTTTATCCTCTTTTTTCAAACAATGGATTTGAATTTTATCACTGTCATTAGATAGAGTTTGTTTAACGAAAAGTGGGGAATGAGTTGAGAGTAAGAATTGATTGGTGTCAAAAGATGAAATTATATGTTTGATAAGATTATATTGCAACTCCGGATGCAAATGGAGCTCAGGTTCATCAATCAATATTAAGATATTTTCTTTTGAAATTTCTGCCATTGTTTCCAAAAACATAAGAGCAACAATCATTTCTATGCCTGATCATATTTGTCATATAGAAAGATCCAAACTATCAAACTTTTGAGATAAAAATGCACTATCAAAAGGAGCATTACCATCAATGAGTGATAAGTTAATTTCTGATAATCCTACTTTCTTAAGTTTAGTGTTAAGTGTTTCAAATGTTTTTTCTTGTGATTTCTCATCAATTTGTTCCAAAATATATTTTTCAAAGTTATTTTTTTGAATGATAAATTTTTCTCACTCAAAATCCTCTTTCTCTTCTAGAGTTCTTATCTCTTTATTAAACCTCCAGTTGAAGTCTTCAAAAACCGAAGAAATAGAAGAATTAAATCCCTTTTGGATTTGTTTATCTCTATTTTTTTGAAAATAAAAACTTTTTAATAATCCTTCAGTTTCTAAGGGAAAAGTAAGTAATCTTTCATCAAATTTAAATTTTGTTCATGTTTTTCTAGTGATCTCCCAGCCATTATCATTGTCTTTAGGTCTATTTGGTAGAACATAATGTGAAACCACAACAATGTCGGAAAATGCCTTGTTAGGTGTTGCTCTATTCCTTTTTTTTATATTCAAACATATTTTATTGCATTCAACTTCCTGTTTTGCATATCAATCAGGTAGAAAAGCTTTAAAAGTTTCATCAAATTCTAGTGAAATATTTATTTCGCAATCCTCGCCTTGATAAAAATCTGTGTGTTTTATTCTTCCAGATAAAAAATAAGGAGAAAGACAAAAATTAATTGCTTCTAAAATAGATGTTTTGCTGCATCCATTCTCACCGACCAATAAAGAGAGATTTTTTAGTTCAAAATCTTTTAGTTCTTTTATTCCTCTAAAATTTTGAATTGTAATCTTTTGAAGTTTCATAATTTTGAAAAATAGTAATAAAAATCTATCTCCCCTCTATCTCCGCCACCTCTCTATCCACCTTCCCCACTTCCCTTGGTCTGGCGTTCGACTTGTTTCTGTACTGCCTTGATATTCTCGAGATAGGATTCTTCTACGGGAGAGAGCGTCTTGGCTTGATAGCTGCGGTACTCACTCGTCGCTTTGTCGATCGCTTGCTGATGAGAGACGGTGCCAGCATCCGAAAGGACTCACTTGCCGTAGTTGTCCGCGAACTTGTCGAGCTCCGTGATCCAGTCGTGCATCGTCATCTGTGTCTGTTCGCTGGCTTTGATCTCCGCTAGATCGAAAAATGCTGATACCATACGATTCAGACGGAAGAGTTCATCTTGTGTGAGATAGTTTTTTGCAATGGTGACATCAGAGAGTGTAGGGATAGCTCCTGCGAAGGTGGTGAGCCCCATCCAGTCTTTGGTCGCATCAGCACGCTCATGGATGAGCTCGGCAGCAGTATGTTTGCTCGTGGCATAGTGGAGCTTGTTTTGCACGATCTTGAAGAACTCGATGGATACAGGACTCTTGGGATCGTAGTCGATACTGGTCGCATAGAGATCGAGAACTTGGCGGTAGAGAGCTTTTTCACTACTGCGGATATCACGGATACGATCGAGAAGCTCTTTCCAGTAGTTGCCTCATCAGGATTGTTTGAGTCTCTGGTCATCCATAGCAAATCCTTTTTTGATGTATTCTTTGAGGATGTTGGTCGCCCAGATTCTGAAGTTGGTTGCCTTTTTGCTGTTGACGCGATATCAGACGGCGATGATAGCATCAAGATTGTAAAATTTTGTTTGATAGTTTTTACCATCGGTGGCAGTATGTTCCAAAATGGAACTAACTGATTTTTCATCCAGTTCTCCATCATCAAAAATGTTCTTGAGATGCTTTGTGATTGCGGGTCTTTGTACATCAAAAAGCTCAGCCATACGATCTTGCGTGAGCCATACGGTCTCGTCTTCGAGACGGACTTCGACATGAAATTCTCCATTTCCTCACTCATAGAGGATGATACTACTGTGTTGTTCTTGGATGTCTTGCGTCATGATGAATTTTGTTATAAATAGAGTCAGTTATAAAGGAGTACTTTATAACTGAATTACTTTCTCTCTATCTCTGCCACGATCTGATCAATCGATGCTCTGAGCTCACTTTGTCTCGCCACTATCGTTTCGATTTTTTGATTTAATTCTGTAATATCGATCTTCTCTCTGGTATCTTCTTGCTCGACATAGCTCGAGACCGCGATATTGTAGTCGTTGGTAGCGATATCGGCATTATCCACGAGCTTAGCAAAATACTCGCTATCCGTGCGAGCAGTGTAGGCGTCGAGGATTTTCTTGCGATTGTCTGGACTGAGAGTATTCTTGGCACTTCCACGGACGAACTCACTCGATGCGTCGATAAACAGCGTCTTATTGTCAGATTTGGATTTTTTGAGTACCATGATACAGGTCGCGATCGATGTCCCGAAAAAGAGGTCTGGCGGGAGCTGGATCACAGCGTCGATGTAGTTGTTATCGATGAGATATTTGCGGATTTTGGCTTCAGCTCCTCATCGATAGAGCACTCCTGGGAACTCGACGATCGCAGCCGTCCCACTGGTCGCGAGCCAGCTCAGCATATGGAGCGTGAAGGCGAGATCGGCCTTGGATTTGGGAGCGAGGACACCCGCAGGGGAGAAACGAGGATCATTGATAAGGATGGGATTGGCGTCTCCTTCCCAGTTGATCGAGTAGGGAGGATTGGAGACGATCGCATCAAACGGTTCATCATCCCAGTGCTGAGGATGAGTGAGCGTATCTCCATGCGCGATATTGAACTTTTCGTAGTTGATATCATGGAGAAACATATTGATACGACAGAGGTTATAGGTCGTGATATTGATCTCCTGTCCGTAGAATCATTGGCGAACATTGTCTTTACCGAGGACTTTCGCAAATTTCAGAAGGAGAGAACCTGACCCACAGCAGGGATCATAGACTTTGTTGACGGAGATTTTGCCCACAGTTGTGATCTCAGCGAGGAGCTCACTGACTTCTTGAGGAGTAAAAAATTCTCCTCCTGATTTTCCTGCATTGGATGCATACATGCCCATGAGATATTCATAGGCATCTCCGAAGAGATCGATCGTATTCTCATCATAGTTTCCGAGTGGAAGATTGGCGACTGATTCCAAGAGTTCTGTTAATTTTTTATTTCTCTGTTCGACAGTGTTACCGAGCTTATTCGAGTTCACATTAAAATCATCGAAGAGTCATTTGATATCGTCTTCACTTTCCGTCCCATTGGCTGATGATTCGATATGCTTAAATACCTTGGAAAGTGTTTCATTGAGATCAGGATCGTTTTTTGCTTTTTTTACGACATTGATAAAGAGCTCACTCGGGAGGATAAAAAATCCTTTTTCTTTGACCGTATCTTTTCTCCCATATTCCGCTTGTGCATCAGTAATTTTTACATAGTCAAAATGACTATCAGGTTCGTTATCGTTAATATATTTCGTGAGATTTTCACTGATAAAACGATAAAAGAGCATTCCAAGGACATACTGCTTAAAATCCCAGCCGTCGACACTTCCTCTGGCGGTGTTTGCCATTTGCCAGATAGATTTATGAAGCTCGGCCCTTTCTTGATCTTTGGTCATAATATGTAGTTCGGATATGTGGGTTATATTATGAAGAAAACCCAGAATTCAAAATATATTCTTTCTCGCTTTCTTGGCATATTTTTTCGTGTAAGAACTCTCTTTCTCTCGGAGGATATCACTTTTCTACTCGACTTTCCGAGAAAAATACATACACTGTGCACGTCACGGGGATGATATAGTATTCGACTCTGAGATCCGTGCCGTATATATGCGTTTCGGGAGCTGTCTGTGCTTCCTTATCAAAACAGTCGCACATAAGTGCAAACTCACCTCTTGCTCGCCTTATGCGAGCTGCTGCAAACGACAAATCTTTTGCTCTTGCAGCGTAGCCTTTCCCTCTGGGACTGAGTGTCGGATGACCTGCTACACCCTGACTTTCTGAAACTTATAGGAAATTCAGTATCATAAGTCGTACATAATTCCTTTCTGAGATATTTCAGATTATGATACGTAACGAAATCCCTCCTCTTCCTTTTTCTTTCCCATTCTCTGGTATGGAAGAGTAGCAGAATCGGATAGGAAACGTAGATGTATATATGACACCTCGGAACACGCGGGGGCAGTTCCCGCCATCTCCACCAGATGATTTGAAAAAAACTCCCTTCGGGGAGTTTTTTGGGAAATACAGAATACCTGTATTTCTTTTTTACTGATTCTGAACGACGACTTTTTTCTGATTTTTTGTTCTTGACGAAAATTCGAACTCAGTGCTCGTTTTTCCATAATTCCTGCCTTCGCAGGAATGACAAAACTTTGTTTTGTATTTTTGGTTCTTTGCGAGCATTCGTTTCCTTCTGTGGTATTTTCACTTGAATAGCACAAATTTTATCTTTCCTTTTCTTACTCGTTTTTCCTGAATTCCTGTATTCACAGGAATTATGAGCCTTCGGCTTATTTTTTTTAAGTAATATCAGAATTTCTCCTATTTCAGTTCGTTTACTATACAAATATGGATTCCTACCCCCGCGAGGCGGTGTGCAACTGCATTTTGTGTGCGAAGTGATAATCACAGAAGTCCACAAAAAAAGTCGCCGAAGCGACTTTTTTAATTTTCTCAGATACTACATCCCTGGACGAGCTCCTCTTCCACCTCACATTCCACCACTTGTTCCGACCTGAGTCGTCACGGATGATACTGTAAATGTTCCACTTGTTCCGCCACTGGTCGAATATGTATATGTTTCTCCTGTTTTCAGGCTTGAGCTCGAGACGAGGATCGAGGTGTAGACTTTCTCAGATGTTTCCTCTGTGATTGTGTTCCCTGAGGAATCTGTCAGAGTAAAGGTCGATCCTGCACTTTGCTGGCTCGTGAGATTAATCAGGACTCCATTCTGTGTCGAAGTCGATCCGATATTCTGAGCCATTCCAGCACTTCCGAAGGCGATGATACTTCCGCCAGTTACCGTGAATGTCGCATCATAATCAAGAGCTCCATTTCCATCATTTGTCGGACCATAGACGATCGTATTTCCGCCGTTTATCTCGATCGATCCATTTGCATCGAGTCCGTCACCATCTGCATTGACGAGGACAGTTCATCCATTGATCGTGAGTTTTATGTCACTATTTTCTGTCTGAGTTCCACCCATTGTTGGCTGTCATTCTGTTGCTGTTGCTGAACTTGAGGTGACGTTTATTCCGTCGTCAGAAGAGCGGATCGTGACACTTCCATCATTTACGATGATCTTTTCTGATTCCATTCCTTCGTATGAGCTCTCGACTCTGATCGTACCATTATTTACAGTGATCATCGAGTATGCTTTTATTCCATCATCACCAGAGTTAATCGTGAGTGTTCCACCATTTATCTCGATGGTTCCTTTTTCTTCATTATCTGACTTAAAGGAGTCTCCTTCTGAATCGATCGTGACCGTTCCACCATTCATAGTAATTGAATCATTTCCCTGAATTCCGTCGTCGACAGAAGCGACCGTGATACTTCCACCCTCTATTGACAGATCGTCTTTTGTAGAGATCGCATCATTATAGTTTGCTTTTACCGTCAGGATTCCATTCCCCGTGATAACGAGATCTTCGACTGCATAGAGTGTCGCATTCGGATCTTCATCACCCTGTGCACTGTAGCTCGATCCATCTGTGAGAGTGTTCGTCGTCCCATCGACGAGATTGATCGTTGCTTTTCCAGACTGGATGTAGAGTGCAGTTCCGGTTGTATTCGTCACAGAGACGCCAGCGAGATTCAGAGTGACTTCTTGATCTTCTCCGACATTTACGCTGATCTGACCATCAGAGATAGTTCCATCGATCGTATATGTTCCGGGCTGATCGATCGTGATCGAAGTATTATTCAGTGTGATATCGCTCGAGCTTACTGTCGTGACAGAAGTCTGTGTCGAGCTTGTGGATGTCGTCACACTTGTTCCGCTTACGGTCGTCGATTCGGACGTGTTTGTCGTACATGCTGTGAGGGTCGTAAGACTTACGAGCAAGAGCGGAAGGAGATATTTTTGGAGTGAGTTCATAATAAAAAAAGTAAGAAAAATAAAGTTATGAGTCGATCGTAAATACTATCTTTTTGTTTTTACCTTCTTCTCTGAGAGATGCGACGAATTCTGGTCCATTGAGCGGAGTCTTCGACTCGATTCTATATGTCAGCTCAAGCGTGTCCCCATGATCTCATTCATGCGTCTCTATGTTCGTCAGTATACCCACGGCGTGATATTTTCCGAGTATTTTATCGAGAATGTTCTGATAATCAGAATCCGCTGGCGCATGAAACGAGAGTGCTTGCACGGTTTTTTCTGCTTGAGAGAACCAGTCGAATCGATTCATGATGAAAAAAATCGCAGAGATGAAGAATGTCCCGAGTACCGCAAGAAGATAGAGCTCGACCCCCATCGCCATACCGATAACCATGGCAAAGAAGATAAATCCGATGTCACGCGTCTCCTTAATATTATTTCGGAAGCGAATTACCGAGAGTGCACCCATCATCGTGAAGGCACGAGCGATATTCGATCCGACGATGAGCATGATGATGGACATGATCACCGCCATGACGATGAGCGTCTGGACATAGCCCTGCGTGTATCGTTTTCACTTGTACGTCTCTTTATAAATCCATCCGATAAAACTTCCGAGGATAAATGTACCGAATATAACAAAGAGAATATCTATGGTCGAAACGCTTGTGTCCGTGACACTTGCGAAGAGAGTGGTAAAGTAGTCCATATGAGAAGGTTAAAAAAATTATGCAAGAGAAAGGCTGTAGTTATACTGTGAACGTGGCTGAGCATACATCTTTCCGAGTGAAGAAATGGTATTCTCTGATTTCTCGATAGCGGTATCATACTTGCTTATGCGTACGGGCGCAATATTATTTTTCTCGAAAAATGTCTGAAGAGACTCTGGTATCGATCCATTTGCCTTTACCTCGAGGATCGTCGTGCGCGTATCGACGATATTTCCATCCTTTTTCTTTTTTTCACCGAGAGTGATATCTTTTCTCTTAAACGTAATATCAGTATCGAATGTCAATCGAAGTTTCGGATCTGTTTTTCCGAAAAATGCTTGTCGCTCGTATGATGTCAGTGCCTGAGGCTTCAAGTTATAGTAACGTGCAAGGCCATGAATTTCAGAGATGACTTCGGTATCAGTCGACATTTCTGGGAGGATTCCTTGCTCCACGAGGCGAATCGCATCCTGGTAATTCATCGCGATTCGACGTTTTACGGTGACATGATCGATCTTTTCCTTGATCTCGATGAATACTTTCGAGTCCTTCTGAAAGGCTCCATCTTCTTCAAAATATCGTCGAATGCGAAGTTTCTTATGTCCATGCGTTTTTGTATTTTTCTCATTATAGAACTGGAGATCAAGCGTATCGTAGTAAATATTTTCCACTTTGTATACTCCATTTCCTGTTCCATATGTATCGGGGAGAAGCTCATCACTGAATTCCTCGAGAAGGAGATTTTTTTGTGCTAGTGTCAGAAGATATTTTCGCTCGATGCGTTTAAAGTGAGTGATAGGAGTAGTCATAAGAGAAGTGTAAGAGAGTAAGAGGCGAATCATTTCTTGTGTCCTGCGACTGATTCTGAGACCAGTATAGCATGGCAAGGTAAGAAAAAGATAAGACTCAGAGAAAAACTCTTTCTGCCATGTTTTGGCTTTTACTTCGTACAGTGTACCCTATTTCTTCGTTTCCTTCAAAAATATCGATCCATAAAATATTGCATATTCTATAGACTCCATTGTAATTTCTCATTCTTCGATATAATCAGTATATGCTCTCGTAGTTTAGTGGAAGAATGGAGCCCTCCGAAGGCTCTGACACTGGTTCGATCCCAGTCGAGAGCACCAGAAAATTCTATGAAAAAAGGAGGCGTACGTCCTCCTTTTTGTAAAGATAAAATAAAGCGATAAACCGCATTATTATGCTATAAATTCAGCAATATAACCACATAAGAATGTTTATTAAGTCTCATTTTCGCCCCAGTATTTCATTTTCCCATTCATAAGAAAATGATATCCGACGGTATTCTTCCATGCTTACCCCGGAATCCATTTTCTTTCGCATAGAATTCCCTCACGGAAATTCGAGTCTGTGACTTTTTACACATATGGATTCCTGCTCGCTTGTTTTCGCCCTCCTTCTTGCTTTCTTCATGAGTCGGTGGGATATGTTTTCTATCTCTCTTGGCGAGATTCTACCCTTACTCTAGTATTCATGCCACTGTACTTGCAAGCTCGGTGATGTCCTTCTGCTCGAGCAGAGTGTATCACTGCTTCTCATAGACTCGTGCATTCTCGAGCTGATGATCGCGCGCGGAGAAGGGAAGTGGGATGATGATGAGTCGGATCGGATTCTGCTCGCTCGAGGTAAGCTCGGCGAGCGTCGTCGCACTCGCACGTGTAATCGCGAGATCACAGTCACGCACGAGCGATGCGATCGCCTCTTGCGGAAGCCATTCGTACACATGCACAAATCCTCATTCCGTCGCTTTTACTGACTTATTGAGCTCGAGAAAATCTGACTTAAATTCTGTATTTTTTGTCCCGAGTGCGATAATCCACTCAGCCTTCGGGAATTTTTTCCAGTCCTGCAGAAGTGTCGTAAAAATCGCACGCGATCCCTGACTTCCACAGATCACGAGAATATGCGGAAGATTCGTTCGCCATGCGATCGAGGTCGTATTTTTCCTGTGTTCGAGGAAAATCGGGTGGAGAATCTGCCCGATAACTTCAGATTTTCATGCTGGAAAATATTTTCATGCTTCTGCAAAACCGAGGAAAATCCGCGTCGCAAAATATCAGACATATCGATTTGCCTGCCCAGGAATCGTATCTGATTCATGGATGTAGAGCGGAATCCCGAGTAACCATGTGGCGAGCCCGACGGCGATCGATCCTGGTCCACCCTTCGAGAAGACACAGAGATTCGGATATTCCTGTCGCTTCTTCTGGAGTATCTTTCTCGCTCGGAGAAATCCTCGGAAAATCCCGAAAGGGTAGAGAAATATCCTCCATGAGCGAGTTGTCTCGAGTTTCGTCGTCGCGATCGAGTAAAATGGAATGCGCGCTTCGCGCGCTTTTTCTGACTCCATACTCTTTCTCCCGCCGATCCAGAGAAAATCTTTCTCTCGATTTTCCTGTCGGAATTTCTCGATCAGAGAAAGAATCGGCTGAATATGTCCGCCACTTCCTCCGCCGACACATGCGATACACTCGTACTGATCGAGCACATGAAATAGCTTCGATGTTCAGTTCGTATTTCCCATAAGAAGGATATTATTCTTCCCCGTAAAAAAGCTTTTCTACGATCCGCTGATTCATCGGAAATGTCTCGACTTTTCCGCCAGCGATATCCTCGGGATCGAACCACGCATGTTCGAGTATCTCTTCTTGTTGCGTTTCTCAGACTCTATCTTCTGTCTCGAGAACGAAAATATACTCTGTGCGAGAGCGATCTTTTTCTCCTCTCGTGTATGAGAGCTGATATCCGGTGATCGGGAGTGGGATCATCACGAGACCTTCTTCTCATGGAAGAGGCTCTTCATACTGACCTTCTTGGAAGGTACATGTGATCCGGAGTTCTTCGCTTACCTCGCGAAGCATCGCATCATGAAGGGATTCATTCGCTTCGACGTGTCATCCAGGAAATACCCAGGGATCACTTTTTCTGTGGCGTACCATGAGGATTTTTTCTTCTGGGTTGATGATGATTCCGCGCACGACGGAGGGAAAAGAGGGATTTTGCATGAGAAAAAAAAGAGGACTGTATTATATGTGTATTTTTATACTTTCAATGAAAAAGAGCAAATCGAGTTTTCCTTTTCTCAATTCTTTGCCTAGGTACAAGCCGAAGGTATGTCATTCCAGATATATTCCAGAATACAGTTTCTTTCGCATAGAATTCCTTCATGAAAATTCGACTCTATAGTTTCTCGCCAGCGTAGATTCCTGTCTTGGCGAGGCAATGACACATCTTCGGCTTGTTTTTTTGTTTCCCAGTTTCTTACCAAAATTCCCGATTACCGCTTCGTGTCATCAGTATGAATTTAAAAAACTTATAACTTGTTTTTCTCTATTTCCTCGAAAAGATGAAGATATTTTCGTGCTTGTTTTTCCCATGTGTAGGATCGCATGCGCTCCATATTCGATCACATGATATGCCTGAGCTTCTCAGTATTTTCCTCGAGAGTGTGTATTTCCTCCATATATTTTTCCACATCCTGTCGATCTTCGAGAATAATCCCGATCGATGCTGACTGCTCAATCTTGGGATCGATTTCTCTGCCTCCGATAATCGGAAGTCCGAGAGACATCGCTTCGAGAACGGCGAGAGACTGTCACTCATACTGAGAAGGCAGGATAAAAAAATCCGCTTCCCGATAGAGCTCTCGTAGCTTTTGTAGATCGAGATTTCCTCGATATTCGATATTTTTTACTTTTGGTAGATATGTCGATCCACAGACGAGAAATGTCCGTTCTGGCATCTTGCGTGCGAGTGCTTCCACGATATGAATCCCTTTCCAGCGATGATCCGACGAGACAAAAATCCCCGTCATGAGCTTCGTCCGCAGAAGACGATCCTGATATTCTTCCATACTTGCGAGAAATGGAGTACCATTATGAATGATGTGAATTTTCTCTTCTGGAATATGGTATAAATCGCGGATTTCTCACTGTACACGTTCTGATAGCGCGACCACGCGTGTCGCTCGCTGAAACACGCGTGCCTGAAGCCAGCCACGATATACTCGGTACAGAAATCGCATAGAATCACCGAAGGAACGGATCGAACGTGAGCGTGCATTTCCACGATTTGTACCATGTGCGATCGTAACGATCGGTGGATTCGGCGTATTCAGGAAGGCAATACTCGCATTATCGAGTACAATATCAGGCTGGAAAATATGCGTGTAACGCCGGATTTTCCACGCATAGCATATCTCATTCAGTGGAAATCCGCCCGGAATATGGTGCAGAATGCTCGGAAAATATATGGGCGTGATTCATGGCAAGATTTTATCTCAGGTATCAGGATCATCGATCGTCACATGCACCTCGTGCCCCTGCTCAGCGAATGCATGCGCCAGGTATCAGATCGTATTTTCTGTCCCACCCAGGGTATGAAATGGATTTTTTCCAGCGACGATAAGAATACGCATGATATAAAATAGGATAATCGCGTTATTGTATATGATACTCGCCAAGCGTATCGAGGAGAATATATCCACTGATTTCCATCATCGAGAGCTCGAGGAGAATCGTGCTGACATCGTTCTCGAGTGCTTCTGCGAGAGCATCGGGCCTTTTTATACCATTCTGAATATGTGCATAGATATGCCCCTGAAGTTCAGAAGAAAAAGTCGGAAGTATTTTTTCTTCTTTTTCCTCAGATGAAGGGATGACACCGTATTCCTCCAGAATATCCTCTGCACTGCGTGTACACTTCGCCTGTCCGGTCGCGATGAGCATATTCGTACCCTTGCTCGTCTCACGATCGATATCTCCCGGTACCGCAAAAACATCACATCCATGCTCGAGCGCGAGCTGTGCGGTGATGAGCGTCCCTGACGAGAGTCATGCTTCTGCGATCAGGACTCACTGAGACATGCCGGCGATGATCTCGTTTCTGATCGGAAAATTATAAAGCTCCGGTCCGGTACCGAGTGGAAAATGTGAGAGGATTGCCCCGCCACTTTTTATAATCGATTCAAAGAGTGACTTATTCTCCGCGGGGTATGCGCGATCGATCCCGGTCCCGATGACAGAAATCGTATAGCCTCACTGCTCGAGTGCGATCGTATGCGCGAGTGTATCGACTCCGTAGGCTCCACCACTGATGATACCGTATCCATTTCGGATAATTTCTGGGAGGATATTTCTGAGGGATCGCTCCGCATAGTTCGTATGTTTTCGTGATCAGACAGAAGCGATATACGGGAGATTATTTCTCAAGATTCCACGTATATAGAAAAAAAATGGTGCATGTCCGATGCGTTTCAGTCGTTCTGGATAGAGTGGATCATCCCATGTGATGATCGAGATATTTTTTTCTGCGAGGAGTTTACGGATCGCTCCTTCATCGAGATTTCTTTTTTTCTCGAGTATTTTTCCGATCTTCTCGTCTTTTATTCGGATGCTTCTCAGGATTTCAGGGCTGAGTGATGCGAAGAATACCTCTGGCGGAAGCGGATTCTCTGTCTCGAGAAAATACGATCGAAGCTCTCGATGTGTAAAACCGAGAGAGTGGAGAAGGACGAGAGCGATGCATGAATCGGTCATGAGGAAAGGTTATCGAGTTCGCATAAAGTAATTCCAGCGCATTTCCCAATCTTCTTCTGTGCTGTACGTCCGCCAGAATGACGCACCACTTCGAGTAATATTTTCAGAAATCTGCGCGAGTTTCCGTGTCCGAGCGTCTCGATAGCGCATGTGATCTCCTCCTGAGAGAACACCACTTTTTTTTCCATATGCGATGAGTCCGATATCAGTATACTGCTCAGGGTACTCTTCCACGACATGAGAGATATGGATATAGATACAGTCATTCTGTGTACTGATACGCTCGAGTCACTCTAATCTATCTGAATCAGTAAAAAAAAGTAGAAGTGTATTCTCGATTTTTTGCTTTTCGATACTTTCTATGAGTGTTTCTGTATTTCACTGTATCTTCTCTGGTGCATGTTCGATACTCGTCCGAACGTATTCGATATGATTTTTTCCACTTTTACAGGGGATAAAGATATCATGTGAGAGAAGCCCGACACTATGATTCATCACACGACTCGCATCGAGAACCTGCTCGAGCATGTGAGCGAGATGATCTGATTTCCCGGGGATATTTTTCACAGAAAAGAAAAAACTCGCAGAGAGATCGAGCACGATATATACCTTCAGCTCCCGGGATGATTCGTACTGGCGAATAATCGGAAATGGAACGCGAGCAGTCGCTTTCCAGTCGATATTTCTCGCATCATCGAGCGAAGAGTAGAGTCTTCACTCTGCGTATTCTGTCCCAGATCCACGATATCGTGATCGCGTCTCTCCTGAGAAAAGTGAAACACTTCGGTGATGTGAAGAGAGCTCCATCATAATTACTGAATCTGATATGTATTCCCGCGGGAGTATAGAGAGTTCTTATCGGGAGAGAGAATAACCGGAAAAATAATATCACACGCCTCGAGTGGATTCATCGAGTCGAGTGTGAATTCACAGGGGCAACTCGCACACGATGTCGTACTGAGAATCGCAGAACTTCATCGTACCCGATTCGCGAGACAGATATTCTCTGATGTGAGTGTATCGACAGCACTTTCGTACCAGTCGATCGTCCCTCCGATCGGATTCTCGGCAGTATCTCATGGTAGGAGTGGACATCACGCATTTTCACCCGGTCACTGTACATGAGGACAGCGATCGTCAGTGTCGATAACACCATCACCATCACTATCTTCGAATGGAAGTACATGGATTACGAGCTTGCTCACACTCGTGTCGCCCGTCTCATCGCGGACCATATACGTGACGCTATAGTATCATGCTGTCGTGAAAGTATGGACGACAGTCTTCTCGATCGACTGCGATCCATCCGAGAAATTCCAGTAGGATTCATATGGAGGAGTTCCGCCGGTGATCGTCGCATCGAATACGACTCACTCTCCAGCAAATGGTGTCAGATTACTGACAGTAATAGATGAAGTTATCGCGCTATTTCCTGATCATACAGAGAGATTCTGTGTACTCGTACCGGTATTTCCTGCGCTGTCAGTCACGGTAAGTGTGATAATCCAGCTTCCTGTCCCAAGTGTCATATCACTCAGGTTTTTCCCTGACTGTGTAAGACTCTCATCCGTCATCATATTATAAAGATTCCACACATACGTCGCAGATCAGATATCTTCTGTTACTCCCCGAAAGGTATAATTTCCGTCATTTTCTTCTATATCTATTGTAAGTGCGAGCGTCTCCTCGAGAGGTGAACACTGATTCATCCGGAGTGTTCTCGCCGCCATAATCGCAAATTCTCAACGTGTGACGGAATCATCGGGATAGATTTTTCCACCGGATCAAAAATGTATCAGCCCCGTCTCGATCCCTTTTTTCGCGTATCCATACCAGTAGTCACTGACATCAGTGATGGCGATCGTGCGGGACACGTCCTGATTTCTCGTATCATCCCAGAGGCCTGCTTCACGCAGGAGCATCGCTGTGGCCTCGATGCGTGAGATCCGATCACTCGGACAAAAAAGCGTCCGCGTCGAAGTCACACCATCCTGACATCATGCGATCCCTGTATTCGGATCGATCATGTATCCCTGGGCGATATCTGAGATTTTTGATCGAGAAATACAGTAAAAATAACGATTCACTTTCGTAACGTCGGGAAATGGATCGGAACGAAAACGGATAATATCGTCGACAGTCGGAAGGGTACAGGACTGACAGCTCGCACCGAGTACGAGTGCCGTGAAAGCATCACGATCGATCGTATCGTGTGGTCGAAATACATGCTCGAATGTATCCGTGATGATTCCTGCCTCGTAGAGCTGTCTGATAGCACTGTGGTACGTATCTCATGGAAGGACATCTGTGAAAGGAAGTTCATCCGCATAGAGACTCCCCATAAGGAGTAACGTGACGGCGAGTCACATGAGTATGTTTCTGAGAAATCGCATGCAAAAAGTATAGGAAAAATACCTTCACTCGCAAGTTTTCTTCCTGGGGGGCTTCAATTTTGCTTCCTTCGATTTCTGGGGTGATTGAAAAAAAGGGGGTGTACCTCTAGAAAGTTTTTTTCACTTGTTTATTTGAAAATTTACTTTAGTATGGAGTTGTTTTCTTTAATCCTTTTATGTCTACTAAAGAATGTCCATTCTCGGATTTGATTGATGAGTATACTGAAACATTTTGAATACCCACTAGACCTTATATTCAGTGAAATTCACCCTCTTTCTCTCAATCAGAAAAATCAGTATTACTGAGATTTTCTGCATTGATGAATAAAGAATTTGATCATATCGTAAAAAATTATACTGCTGAGTCTGCACCCCCCCCCCTTCAATTATCCACATGTTTTAGATGAAAATGATATACGAATTTTGTTTGAAAAAGAAATAGATATTGAAACACGTTGGGATACAGTAAAGAAATTAATGCAATTAGATCCATTTTTTCTTAATACTATAAATTATATAGAAGAGCAATTAAATGGAGAAAAAAGCGTGTCACAATCCCTTAAGGGGGTAATTCAAATAATTACTCGAGATGTCAAGCATACAAAAGATTTTAAGTTGATCGATCCCAAAAATATCACAGAAACACAGTGTGATATTCTTGCGAATTTGTTTGTTGCAGAACGAGATTATTTTACACGTTCCGAACTCACTGAATCTATGAATCTTATTTTACAGGAACCCCAGATTCAGTCACTCTATCGGGGTATTTGTGAAATCATTTTTCTTATTTTAAGATCATATCTCGAATCCAATCCTGAGAGGTGTGAACATTTGCTTACCCATTTAGAACCTTGAATTATTGTACATAAAAATGTCGAAGGGGGCTATATTTATACCCATGATCCGAAGATTATGAAGACGATACTTACAAATATTACTCCTCGCTTGATTCAAAAGATAAATCAAGAACATCTCACTTTTTCTCCTGATATTCTCATGAAGGTATTTAATGATTCTTTATCCATACAAGATTCTACTTTTCATCGAAAATTCCCAATACTCATGGTTGATTCCGACCATGGTTTGGTATCTAGAAATCTTGATACAATTATGAGAGTATGTCCTGCCAGATACCTAATTAACCAGTCTGCAAAAATAATCTTAAAAAATAATTCTTAATTTTTTCACCATGTTTTCTACCCTTGATTCATTTTTACAGCAACTTCAGCAAGATCTTGATTCTTTGAATATATCGCTTGATCGACTCACGGTTGATCATATCGCATATAGATCGACATTTCAGGATGTGGAAGAATGTAAAAAAACTCTCGATACATCGGGATACTGTATCGATACTGCCATAATTTCATGAAGACCCATTCTTGTGTACATTCTCGAAGAACCAGTAACTTTTCTTCATCAGAAAATCGAAGTACTCGAGTTTATGTATCCAAAAGAATGAGCTACAAAAGGATGATGGGATCATATCGAGGGGGTGCTCGGTGATTATACACCATCTCTTGTTATCCTCCGAGATAGAATAGAGAAACAGTATGGAAATATTCTAGAACCAAAGAACAATCAGTATATTGTGAAATATGCTGAAGGGAAAGTGGATTGACAAGACCCAAATCCTGCCATCACTCTTCAGTTTGAGAAAAGTGCTCTCCGATTTCATACCATACCGCTGAAAGATTTGGTTATGAAGTCGTAGTGTTCATTTGTGTACTTCATTTCCTGATTTTTGATTCTTTACGAAAATTCGGCTTTTTCTCAGATATTCATTATGCACCAACTTTCCACATCTTCTCTTTCTAAGAAACATAAAATATTTCTTATCATACTCTGCATATTGGCGGGTGTATTATTTTCTTTCTTATTTCTCAGAGAAAGAACCCCAGGCAATATCACACAAGAATATACAACATGAATTCCTCAGCAAACAGAGAAAATTTATCTTTTGACAGAAACAGATCGGAAAAAACTCTACTACTATCGCCTCATTGGTTTTGTACTTGAGTATGAACGTACTCCAGAAATTATATTTGATCCTGATAATCTCATTCCAATAGAATGGATTTATAACTTTCTTACTGAAAGGGACTATAATCATGAGTTATATGGGGCTATATTTCTCGATGGATCAACCCAATCAGCCCTCATTAATTCCATCCGTTGGTCTCTTGGGCGAGGAGAAATGACTCTCACGAAAGAGCAAAAAGAATCTATCATGGAACTTCTCGAGCGGGTACGAGATTTTAATATGACGAACTCCAATCCATGGTGACTGCCAATGCAATTTCAATGGACGATTGACTTGTGTCTACTTGAACTTCAGAAATATGAGCCATAGTTTTTTCTAGATTTATACATCCTCACTTTCTCCTCTACATCTCACTCGGCATATCGATCGCGAGAAGTCCGAATCCCACCTGTAGCATTTCTCCTGTTTTCTCGATCAGTGCGAGACGAAAGTCTCGCACTTCAGGATTTTTCTCCTCGAGAATCTTCGGCGTATGGACATAGAACGCATTCAGTGTCACGGCAAGCTCATAGAGAAAAACAGCGAGATGATGGGGTTTCTGGGTTTTCGCCGTGAGCATCACTTTTTCCTGAAATTGTGCGAGCATTCGTATCAAGAGCCGATCATGAACCACGAGATTTGCTTCTCTGAGATTTTTTTCTTCTGGAAAAATGCCGCGTTTTCGTGCTTCATCAGCGAGCTTCTTCGCTCGGACATACGCATACTGAATATATGGACCCGAGTTTCCTTCGAAGCTCAGTGCCTTATCCCAGTCGAAAATAATATCACGTTCGCGATCCACTGAGAGATATGAATACTGGATCGCACCCATCGCGATCGCTTTTTTATTTTCCTCGCTTAGATGAATATTTTTTTCTGTGAGGATTTTCTCTGTCCGTGAGAAACTCTCCTCGATCAGATTCTTAAGCTCGATAAATCGTCATTCTCGCGTCGACATCGCCCCTTCTTTCAGTGAAATAAATCCATTCATCACGTGAATGAGTTCTTTTCCTGCGAGTAGATCAGCCCATGCATGTTCTGCGGTCCAGAAAAGCTGACGAAAATGAAGCTCCTGTCGCACATCCGTGCAGTAGATAATTTTTTCTGGATTCCATCCGTTCGTAGTACGATACTTGATGCAGGCGAGATCAGATGCGAGATAGCCATGCGTCCCATCTTTTTTCGCGAGGATACACGATGGTATCTTCGTCTCTTCTGGAAAAACAATCCCCACAGAGCCATCTTCATTCTGTGTCGCGATCTGCTTCTCGATGAGTTCCTCGACGACAGACTTCATATCGTAGACAAGATCTGGCTGATCGCCGAGCTTCGGAAGGGGAAGTCCTTCATAGAAGCTTTCCCCGATCGAATAGTCGGGATGTACATTCAGAAAAGCGATGACTTTCTCAGCTTCATCAAGTGTATGCTGCGTGAATTTTTTCCAGAAGGCGATCATCTCCGAGTCTCATGATGAGAGCTTCTGGAAGGTATTACGACATGCTTCGGCGACGGACTCATCCGTCTTTATATCGGCGGAGATTTTTACATAAATATCGAGGAGATGTGCGATCGGATCGGCATCGAGCTTTTCCTCTGATCCATACTTCTGAAATCCAGTGATCAGCTTCCCGAAGATTCCGCCCCAGTCTCAGAGATGACTATCGCCGATCGTCGTATATCCGAGAAATGCATACACATTCAGGATCGATTGTCCGATCGTTGCTGTACAGATATGCCCGATATGAAGCGGTTTCCCGATATTCGCAGCGAAATAGTCGACGAGAATCGTCTCATTTTTTTTCTCTTCTGGAGTCGTCCTGATCTCTCTGAAAATATTCATCCAGAGTCCATCAGAAAGCGAGAAATTCACATATCCACCGACGGTGTTCGTCCCCGTGAAAAGAGATGATTCCTCTCGGAGTTTCTCGGCGATGATCTGAGCGATTTCGTTCGGATTTTTGCGGAGGATTTTCGCAAGGGAAAAAACCTGAAAGCAGTATTCTCCGAGTTCTGGCTTCGGAGTCGGGGTGATCTCGGGGGTGAAGTCCACTCAGAACAGTTCATGTATTGTTTCTTGTATTGTGATAATGACGGGATTCATAGGATTTTTCTGGGATAAAAAGTAGCATCTCGATTATTTCTCGAGGCTTCTCTCTGTATTGTATTGAATTCTCTATTCTTTCAAGTGAGAATCGTCTTTTACATTATTTGAGAATTATCAGTACATATGTATTCTTAATATACAATTGACTTTATATGAAATAATTGTATATTTCTCAAATAATCAGTGTCATCGCATGTCAAAGAATGTTTTCCTCTCTACTGGTACAAAAGATGTGTATCCCTACCATCTAGAGCCACTACAGAATTATCTTTCTCAGGTGGGGGTCACGGTATATAACGTCGTTCTCCATGGGAAGAGATGTCTTCGTCTCGTCGTACCCGAAGAGTGTGATGTTGCTCATCTTATTCAGAAGATACGTGGGAATATCACCCAGATTATAGAGCGAATGCCATCGAATACTGCATGGAATCAGGTAAAAGCTTCTCACACGAATCTTCGTACATTTTCAGAAATAGAGGATGTAACCCAAGAAACAATGCAGTACATGACCGAATGTCATGCTATCGTATGAGAATTATCACCCCCATATAGGGTATCTCTCGGATCCTATACGATATCTCTTACAGGAAATGCAAATCAATTCACCCTCTCTTGTGAATCTCAGCGTGCAGAGGGTGAAGAATATTCTTTCCGATGTGTGTGGAGGGTCTACTGGTCATCACTTTCATGTAACTTTTCTTCGAAGATAATTAATAAAAACAACATGGAAGTAAATCATCTTGATGATATTTCTCGGGATTATCAACAATACATCTGAAATCTCGAGCCAGAGATATGAGCTCTGGAGCGGATAGGCGTTCTATCGCTTCTGAGGCTGATTCAGTTATCTCAGCACAGAGAAAATGGAGACACACTTGTATGAATTATCTCAGACCAGAAAGTGCAGATTCAGGAGGAGAGGGATAGGAAAATCGCATCGGATAAATCACAGGAACCTACGGAAGAAGATCTTCTTCCTATCGATACGATTCTGAATACTGACTCTATTCCACACTGGACGATCGTTCAGAAGCTTCGTTTTTCCTCCCTGGAGAAACTTCGGGAACAGCTCGATCGATGGGGTATTCCATATTCTGTCGTCTCTTTTTCCAGAGGGAAAAGAATCCTTCATAATCTCACACAATCCACGGAGCCACAGCCACAAATCCTCATATTGACAGGAAAAAATAAGGAAATTCAGGAACATTATATCGTCCATCGAACGAGTGATGAAGAGTGGTTTCGGATGTGAGAGGATAAGGAAGTATTTACATTCTCTGGCATGTTCGGGACAACAGATGATAGAAAGATTGTCTACGATCCACGTGAGTATGTGTCGATTCCATGAAAGATATATCCACCTATCGAAATGGAAGGGGGAGAGGATATGTTGCTCTATCGTCCTTCTGAGGCGATTATCACACTCCGAGATCCAGGTCCTGGCTCCGATGATCACATAACGATAGATGGAATATCTTTCCTACTTACACAGGCACAGCGTGATACACTTGCCAAAGAACGCAAAAGAATAATCTACCCTTCTGGAAATCTGGCATATCTCACGGTGTCACTATGTCTAGAAGTACATCTTATATTTCCAGTGGAGTCCCCAAAGAAACCAGAGATTATATCTGTTCATATGTTTGCCCAGAAGGATACTCTCAGGTAATATTCCGAAGAAAAGAGGAAAATATCACAGAATGCATGCGTCATGTGAATATAAGAGTGATACTGGAGAGGAGTGATTTCTTTTGACTCTTTTTCGCTTCCTCATACAATCAGGACACTTTTTATTTTTTCTATGACTGAGCGACTTGCACTTCTGATTCTCGACGGATTCGGGATCAATGACGATACTCCTCTAGAAAATTCCATCACACAGGCTGGATCAAAACAGACGTTCGATGGGCTTTTTTCTACACCAAACTATACCCGCCTCGAGGCATCAGGACGCGCCGTCGGACTGCTCGATGGCTTCATGGGAAATTCGGAGGTCGGACATATGACGATCGGATCAGGACAGATCGTAAAACAGTCTCTGCTGGAGATCAATGATCATTTTGAGGCATGAACTTTTTCTGCACTTCCTGCATGGCAGGAATTTCTCGCGTCAGAGGGTACTCTCCATCTCGCAGGTATGATCGGATTCGCAGGAGTGCATGCATATCAGAAGCATCTCTATGAGCTCATTCGTCTGATCCCATCGGATCGTCGCGTATTCCTCCATCTCTGGACAGATGGTCGTGATTCTGGGATCGAGGAGAGTCGTACGTATATGGGGGAGATTCTTGCGTTTCTTCAGGATTTTCCGAATGTCTCGATCGCGAGTATCGGTGGACGCTACTTCGCGATGGATCGCGATAATAACTGGACTCGTACAGAACGTGCGTATCGGGCGATGTGTGGCGAGAATCCGACGACACTTTCCCCAGAGGCATATATGCAGAAAATGTATGATACGGGGACGTATGATGAATTTATCGAGCCAGCATTTTTCGTGGGACAGGAGCCGATCCGAGATGGTAATGCCGTTCTCGTCTTTAACTTCCGTCCTGATCGCTGACGTCAGATGACAGAGCTTCTTGTCTGAGATACATCGCATATATCTGCTGAGTTTACATCACCGCGACACCTCCATGTCTTTACGATGACGAAATTCTACGACGGATTTCCATGAAAGGTGCTCATCGATCGTCACACGATAGAAGTGACGCTCGCATCTGTGATCTCAGATGCAGGACTTCGTCAGCTTCATCTTGCTGAAACAGAGAAATTCGCACATGTGACACGATACTTTAATGGGATTCGTACGGAGCCTTTTCCATGAGAAGAACACATTCTCGTGCCATCACATAAGGTCGAGTGAGGGTACGATCGCGATCCTGATATGAGCGCCGATGAGATTCTCGCGGTTTTCCGAGAAAAAAGTGATGACTTTGATTTTTACGTTATTAATCTCGCGAATGGCGATATGGTCGGTCATAGTGGAAAACTCGAAGCAGGGGCGAAGGCAGTCGAGGCACTCGACCGCGTCGTGCAGGATTTCATCCGGATATGTGATGCGAAAAATATCGCACTCTGTATCACGGCGGATCATGGAAACTGCGAAAATATGGGCGATACCGCACATCCACAGACAGCACATACGACCAATCCAGTTCCATTCTGGTATATTTCTCATGGCATCGTACAGTCGACTCTGCCGACTGGATGACTTGTCGATGTCGCTCCGACGGTGCTTGCCGTCATGAAAATGCCGATTCCTCAGGTGATGGAAGGGAAGTCACTCCTAAGATAAACGAGAAATAGAGATGCTCCAATATTGCCCAGAAAAAAAATTCATAGCACGGATTACTCTGTCGGGCACTGAAGCATGATTTTTCTTTTTCATGAAAAACAGGAACTACTTCTCAGGGCGAGAAAAGCAGAATTCTCAGGATGAACGTGAGTCTCCCAGATGGACACCGAAGCATGAGAAGAGCCTATTCAGAAAGCAGTTCATGAATTGTACAAGGAAGCCAGCATTCATTCGCCTCTCTTCTCATCGCACGGGGGCACACTTCATGCTATCTTTCCGGAATAGATTTTTTTATATCATAATGAGTATATCGTATGGCTTCCAGTTCAGAATTTGTAGATTTTGTCATCGAGCAGATCGAAGATGTCGGACATATCACCGCGCGGAAAATGTTCGGCGAGTATGCACTCTACGCAGATGGGAAAATTTTTGCGCTCATCTGTGATAATGCGCTTTTTATCAAGCCGACAGAATGATGACGCATATTCATCGGAACAGCACTGGTCGAGGCGCCCGCATATCCTGGTGCCAAGCCAAGCTTCCTGATCGAGGATCGTCTCGAGGATCGAGAATGGCTCAGTGAACTGATTCGGATTTCCCTCAGAGAACTTCCTGAGCCAAAACCGAAGAAGAAATCGTAGTTTTTTTCCCCCTGATATTTTTTCCCTACATAAAAAAAGACCGCCGAAAGGCGGTTTATGTGTGGGAGCTTGTTTCTAGAAAGCGTCGATCGACGCTTTCTTATTTCTGAAAAATCCCTTTGTTTTTCTCGCTTTCTCACTATACTTCCCCCGTTTTTTTAATTTTCCTCTATGTTTACTCTCTCTCATATTCATGCTCGCGAAGTCCTCGACTCTCGCGGAAATCCGACGATCGAAGTCGAAGTGACGCTTGGCTCTGGCGCAGTCGGTCGCGCGATCGTACCTTCTGGAGCATCGACTGGGATTCACGAAGCACTCGAACTGCGTGATGGTGATGCGACTCGATATCTCGGAAAGTGAGTCCTTCAGGCAGTTCAGAATGTCAATGATCCCCTCACGAAGGAGCTTATCAATGTCTCTTTTCCAGACTTTCGAGCGCTCGATATGAAACTTCTCGAGCTCGATAGCACGAAGAATAAGTCGCGTTTCTGAGCGAATGCACTCCTCGGAATCTCGATGGCGACGGTCGTCGCGCTTGCGACTGAAGCACGCCAGGAAGTGTATGAATTCCTCGGAGAAGGGAAGGGAGTGACACTTCCGATCCCACTCATGAACATCGTGAATGGTGGTGAACATGCTGATAACTCGCTCGATTTTCAGGAATTTATGATCGTCCCAGTCGGAGCTCCGAATGTTCGTGAGGCGATTCGTATGGGTGCAGAGGTTTTCCATACACTGAAAAAAATCCTGAAAAAATGAGGACATGTGACTGCAGTCGGTGATGAATGAGGATTTGCTCCGAGTTTTTCTCATAATACTGAGGCGATCGAGACGATTATCCGTGCGATTCAAGAGGCAGGATATACGACCGATCAGATCCGTATCTCGCTCGATGTCGCTTCCTCATCTTTCTATGAAAATGGAAAATATGAACTTCGCGGAGAGTGACGCTCGCTTTCGAGTCATGAAATGTGTGACTACTATGAGGAAATTGTGACGCAGTATCCGATTTTTTCTATCGAGGATGGGATGGCAGAAGATGACTTCGCTGGATGGGAGGAGCTGAATACACGAATCGGTGGGAAGATCAAGCTCGTCGGGGATGATCTCTTCGTGACGAATATCGAGCGTATCCATATGGGGATCGATCAGAATCTCGCGAATGCGATCCTTATCAAGCTGAATCAGATCGGGACAGTATCCGAGACGCTCGACGCGATCGCACTCGGAAAAGAACATGATATGATCTCGATTATTTCTCATCGATCAGGTGAGACGGAAGATACATTTATCGCAGATCTCGCAGTCGCGGTAAATGCTGGATTTATCAAGACAGGATCACTCTCACGCACAGATCGTATCGCGAAGTATAATCGCCTGATTCGGATCGAGGAAAAACTCTGAGCGCGTGCAAAATACGGAATTCTCTAGATATTTTCGGATTTATCCGTACATTATAATCCTCCTTTTCCACATTCAGAAAGGAGGATTTTTCTTCTTCGTAGCATCATGAATTTACATACTATTCGTCGCTTTTTCGAGCCACTTGCTGCATACAAGCTCACGACTCTTATTCTCGCTCTCGAGTTCTTCCTCTGGTCGATTATGGGCTTTATATCGATTTTCTTCGTCAAAGATGTCATCGCAGTCCTCGAGTCTGGGGTGTACGAGGGTCTCCAGTCGATGCTTCTTGTGTATCTTCTGATTTTTTTATGAATTGTGGTTGGTGCGATACTCATCATGAACCATGGCTGGGTGCAATTTGATGAAAGTGTGGAAAATGCACTCCTCAGAAAATACCTTTTCTGGTTTACACTTCTCGATAATACTGCGGTGGAGCGAGAAGGGACAGGAAAAATTACTCATACGATCCAGCAGGGGGTGGGGGCGCATACCGATGGATTATATGACTTTATCCGAAATGGAGTCGAGATTATTCCAGCACTGATCCTGACATTTTATTTTGTATTTGGGATTCATTTTCTTCTCTGAGTCCTATTTATCGTACTTTACGGACTCCTTCTCTTTGCTATCAAATATATCGATCAGAAGATGGGAGAAACGCGAAAAGACAGACACATGCTCAAGAAAGAAATATCGCGTATCGTCACGAAAGTGATCATGTCGAAATTCGAGATGCTTCAGAGTGGGAGGATAGAGGAAGAACTTGAGAAGACGCGCGCGCTGACTCAGCAGACCATCTCTGCAACCTGTGCATATAATGTCTGGGGAAATGTTCTCTATCGAAGCGTGGAAATATGCCTCTTTCTCACGAAGACAGTACTCGTGTATATGCTCTGAGTACAGTACTTCGCATGAGATGTATCACTTCCGTATGTCGTCATGTTTTTGACGGTGTTTCTCTACTTTGAGAAGAGCATGAACGGATTCGTCGCTTTTTATAAAGACTTCTCGAGGAATGCACACGAGATCACGGGGCTCTGGGATTTCTTCGATTCGACCCCGTGTATACGTGGCTACGAAGAAGGAAAACCCTTCTCCTACGGGCATGGTAATATCCAGCTTCAGAATATCTCATATGGATACCGGGCAGATAAAAAAATCTTCGAGGATTTTTCGCTCTCGATCGAGTGAGGGAAAATCACGGCATTTGTCTGACCGAGTGGCTGAGGAAAGACCACTCTCGTAAAGCTGATCTCTGGATACATCCGTCCTGATTCCTGAGAAATCTTTGTCGACGCTCAGAAGATTGCGAATATTTCTCTCCAGACATACTATCGGGATATTGGCTACCTGACACAGGAGCCGAGTGTCTTCGACGGGACGATCCGAGAAAATCTTCTCTATTCCTGCGATGATCGGGATATTTCTGATGAGAAACTGCAGGAAGTCATACGTCAGTCGAATTGCGAATTTATCTTCGGGCTCGCACAGGGGATCGATACTGAGATCGGTGAGCGCGGGGTACGACTTTCTGGAGGACAGAAGCAACGCCTTGCAATTGCGAAGATTTTCCTGAAGGATCCGAAAATCATCATCCTCGACGAGCCGACTTCAGCACTCGATAGCGTGAGCGAGCTGAAAGTATCAGAGGCGCTTCAGAAGCTTTTTCAGAATAGGACGGTGCTGATCATCGCGCATAGACTCCAGACAGTGAAGTATGCGAATACGATTTTCGTCATAGAAGATGGGAAGACGATCGAGCACGGCACACATGAGTCGCTCATAGCGAAAGACTGATTCTATAAGCAGATGCTCGACCTGCAGTCTGGATTCTAGATTTTTCCGGATTGTTGACTCCCCCCCCCCGAATGAGTGCTCGCGAGAGCAAAGAAACAATCGGTACCACTGCATGGAAAAGTGGGAAAATTGTGCCCCTATCTCTCAGATAGGGCATGATCCTTTTCTCCTGGGTACGCTGTCACTCTGGATTTATCCCAGAATCCAGTTTTCTTGGCATGGGATTCCGTCACAGAGATTCGACTTCTGAGTCACTCTTCTGTATAACTTCTCGCATACGAAATTCAGTTTGTTTTTCTTGATTCTGTAAGGATTCATAACAGTTTTTGTATGGACTTTTTTCATGACTTCTCTATACTTTCGGGTATGAAAAAAGAAGAAAGAATCCATCTTGTCACACCCTCGCCAGAGTGGAAGGATGTGATTATGGATTATAAGCGGGAATTTCTCGAGCATGAAGATACTATACCTGGTGCTGCAGGATTGGATACTGCAGATACTTTCGAGGACTGGTATGGGGCGATGTGTGATAATCTTAATGAAGAGACGGTACGGGCAGGATTGGTACCTGCGAGCACGTTTCTCGTGATTTCTCATGAAGGAAGGCTCGTCGGGATGATCGATATACGTCATAGACTGAGCGATTTTCTCTTCCATTTCGGTGGACATATCGGCTATAATGTCAGAAAATCTGAGAGAAGAAAGGGCTATGCTACGGAGATGCTTGCACTCGGACTCATGCAGTGCAAGGAGCTCGGGATCGATCGAGTACTGATTACCTGCGATAGGGAGAATATCGCTTCTATGAAGACGATCCTCAAGAATGGGGGCATACTCGAGAATGAAGTCCCTCATGATGGGAAAATTATCGTGAGATATTGGATTGATTGTGTGTAATTTTTCTTGTTTTTTTGCTACCACATTGATCTCCTTTTCTAAATATATAAAATTTTATCCTTTTTCTCTTTTATCTATGAGTTTATTCAAAATATTCACCTCCTGTGGGGAGAAGCCCCCCCGATATAGAGAAGAGAATCTCCCTCGAACACATGGTATTACTACAGCAACACGAGGAAGTGTTAATGCTCGCTTATTACCTCGATTGACTCCCGAGCGACTCGCGGAAATGCGAAGAAATGGGGATGAGGGAATTGAGATGATGAGAGCAGAAGTGAGGGAGGAAGAGCGACAAAGAAATAATTCCTAGGAAAATGAGATCTCTGTACGTACGAGAAAAAAAATAAAACGTCAGTTTTATTTTCTCGTTTCACGACCGAGTAGAGCCATACCATTGTCATTCTGGATTTACCACAGAATCCAGTTTTCTTGGTATTCATTTTTTTCTGGGATTTGAATTTCAAGTTCATTTACACACATGGATTCGAGCTCGTGCGACTTGGTGGTGGGACTTCGAGTTCATTCTTTCGGCTTCATTCTTGTGTGCGATTCTTGTGAAAGATTCGGTTTCGCGATCTGTTCTTCCGTATAGATTCCCCCCTTCCCGAGGAGAAGACACACCTTCGGATTCCTTCTTTTTTCTCGATTTACACATAAAAAAAGATTCAGTCCCGAATCTTTTTTCTTCATTATGGTGCCTAGAGACTACTACAGCTCTCCTCGAGTCGTTTTCCAGCGAGATGATCGATCTCACACTGGATCGATGTGACGATCTTCCGGATGATTTCTGTCCCTGTATACTGTCCACTCGAGAGACTCATGTATTCATGTAGAAGACTATCGAACTCACTCCTGATCCCATAATCGAAGGAATATGTCTTCTCTCATGGTGCGATAAAGTTCCCGAGTAAAACATACGGGAGTATCGTCGAGAGCTTCGTATTTGCCTGTGCAGACTGAAATGAGACCTGTGCTGCGATATAACTCGGGAACGACTCGAGAAAAAGTGACTCGGCTTCTTCTGTAGTGAGATAATTCATAAATTTTCCTGCCATGACTGGATTCTGTGTCTTCGATGAGACTGCAAAATACCAGTAAGAAGCAAGATATCCCTGTTTTTTACTCTCGTTCGAGAGCTGAGGCATCGTCGCGCTCAGGATGATATCCCGTGTCGCATCTGTCCCCGCGCGTTTCTGTGCGAGCTCGAGATTTCTCACGGTACTTGGATATCCGAAGATAGCTCCGAGTTTTCCCTCCATGAAGAGATCATACACTGTTCGCTCCGCATTCGCCTCATCCATGTAAGAGACATAGTCTCGGATCGTCGATGCAGTCGTGACATTCGTCCCATACGGATCATCTATGAAGGAGCTCGTGCTCGATCATCCGGCATCAGCGTATTGCATGTATCGATTCATTCCACCCTTCGATGAGAGTCCGGTAAAAGTGCGAGCGCCATCTGAGAGAAATGCAATAATATCACTCGCTTCTGGAATATAGCGAGGTCCGAGTCCGAGTCAAAAAGCAGGAAAATTACTCTGATTTTCCGTGATGATACGGTCGAGCTCGTCCCAAGTCGTCGGCGGTGTCGGGATGAGACTTTTATTATAGTAGAGTCCAAGTGTCTCATATCCCATCGGTATTCCAGAGACGGCACTGACTGTTTTTCCATTACTTTCTGTCTCTGTCAGAAGCTCATCGACGAAGAAAGAAGTATACTTCTGAAGGAATGTATTCATGTCGATGACTCACTCCGGAAGTGGCTCTATTTTCCCCATCAGAAAAGCATCTCATCCAGCTGGAACGACCAGAATATCTGGACCATCTGTGCTCGCAAGTGTCGTCGTGACGAGCTTATGATAGTCACGCCATGTCGAAGACTTCTCGAATGTAATATCAGAATTTGCATACTCGGGATATTTTTTCTTAAATCATGCGATAATCGGAGCATAGCCATCAGTCGTATCCCCGACGATCCAGATCTTCAGACTGCTCGTCGTGTCCGTCGGCGTACTCGTACTTCCACCCTTTATGAACAGAAAAATAATAATCGATGCTATGAGAATAACACCGATCGAGATAAAAAAGAGAAGTTTCTTATTGGACATATGGAGAATTGAGGGATGGATTTTTTCGTCCTGATTGTATCGGAAAAAAAAGAAAAATCCACATTATTTCGCTCATACACCAGCTCCGATGAGGAGCTGGATTGCGACACCACGCGTCACGACAAGATCAGGATAAAATCGTCCTCATTTCACCGAGAGGGTATATCCATAATCCTGAATCGACTGGAAATATTCTGTATTTTCATCGACATCTGGGAAGATCGGAAGCAGGGAAGTGTTACGAGGGATTTTCTTCAGGAGGACGAGCATATCGATAAATTCTTTTTTTGTAATCGCTTCTTCTGGGGCGAAGTAGAGCCCATGAATCACAGAAAATTGCTCTGCTCGTGCGAGATACTCCTGAAATGGATCATCAAGTGTGACATCGAGCACATTGCTATTTCCTCATGGGATCGGCTTTATATCGAGGCTTTTCATTATGATCATAAGTGCCTCTTTTTTCGAAATATTTTCTCGCGCATCGAAAGCTGTTCGCCCCTGGAAGAGACATGATGCATCGGTGATCGCGTACATTGTCTGACCGAAGATCGTATTTTCATCGACGTCTGGAAATCGTTTTTTTCCACATACTGGCGTGACGGTCTCGATCGAGCTCGCGATCGTAGTCTTTGCGGCGACTGGCTGAGCGGTCGTGACAGCGATCGAAGGAGTCGGATTGGTGGCGAGGTATGCCTGGAGGAAGTCCATCGGATTGATCGTGTACTTTTCTGCTTCGTCTTTTCCGAGTCCAGAATTTATTCCATCGAAAAATGAGAGTCCACCAGCATTCCGTAAATCCTGCGATGTAAATGGCCAATATGGATGAAATGGTGCTTCCCCGCGATCGATCTGAAAGTGAAGGTGTGGAGTCGTCGTAATTCCAGTGATCCCGACGCGACCGATCATATCTCATTTTCCTACGCGAGTACCTTCCGGAATATCGATCTCTGAGAGGTGCTCGTATGCTGAGTAGAGGCTCTGGATTTTTCCACCCCAGAAGACTCCATCATGACGTATCACGACGAACTTATTCCCAGTGCTATCAGCCTCGACTGTCCTGACGACGATCCCATTCGCGATCGCGAGGACTGGTGTCCCGATCGGCGCGCGGATATCGACTGCAAGATGACTTCCGTCATGTTCCATATAGTTTCCCTGATAACTCCCCATATAGGGGACGATATAGGTATAGCGTGCGAGAAGTGTATCACGATCGGTCCCGCTCGCATCGAGGAGCTGCATCGCATTATATACAGGAGTCGATATAAAGTCACGGATAGGAATCTCAGAAAAAATCTTTGCCTTATCCTGATTTTCTGTATTCATCCAGTCAGGTACGAAAGCGATTGGCATAACCGTGCCATCGAATGGCTTACTCTGAATATCGGCATAATCATCGGTGGCATTCATCGCAGGGATCCACACCTGCTGGATCGTGATACCGATCGCAAGTACACAGTTAATAATCCAGACAGCGATGATAGAGGGAAGAAGAGAGTTTTTGATTTCCATATGAAAAATGATCCCACATATGGTATCATATTTTTCTCGTCTTGGCAAGAATGAGAAAAAGATCGGGCGTATGAGTATCTACTCGAATAGCGCCAAATCATTTTACGCTGGATATAGCTCAGAAATCGAGGTAGTGACATCAGAGTCTGTCATTCTGGGCGTATCCCGGAATCCAGTTTCTTCAGCATAGAATTCCTGTACGGAAATTCGAGTTTGAGACTCATTCACGGGAATAGATTCCTGCCTACACAGGAATAACATACCTTCGGCTTGTTTTCTTTTTCATTGCGAAAAACTCGAGATTAAGACGTATTCTGTCATATGGACTCTTGTTCGTGGGTGGGAGATTAAAAATTTACCCTCCAGTTCATCAGCATCGTCTCGAGAGAGATCGAGTGTGTCTGTCCATCCTGCCACTGTACCGTCGAAGTGATCAGCATACCAGATGTCGTCGTCGGATCGCCATCTGGGCTTACGAGGATGCTCCTATAAAATCGAGTCGTACATCCCGTCAGGACCTGACTCGTACAGGAGGGAAGTGAGAGAGAACCAGTCGACTGATATGCGAGACCATTCGCATCGAGATAGACGCCAGTGTTACTCGAGTTTACGAGATACCAGAGTGTCCCACTCATGATACCGATATATGAGCCACTCAGCCGAGTCGTGAGATTCGAGTTTCCGATACAGTTCGTATCATAGTTATCGACATTCCAGCACGTTCGTCGCGCTGCACTCGAGAATTTTGTCCAGTTCGTGTCACGTATATTCGTCGCGATTTCTACCCCTTCTCGAGCGATATTGATCGCTTTTATTCTATTTTCTGTATTCGTCGCGAGTTTCTGTCCATTATGGATGATCTGCCAGATCGAGATCAGCCCGAGAGAAATAATCACGATCATCCCCATCACTTCGATCAGTGACATAGCCGTGCGAGATGAGAATCTTTGTGGGATATTTCGTGGCATGGAAAGAAATTATTGAAGCAGAGGCTCTTCTGTCGTTACTTGTTGTGTCTCTTTTACGATGATAAATTTCCCAGTCGAGAGGAGTGCATCATTGATATCGAAGTACTGGATCGTATATTCATTTATCCCTTCATTCATCGTATTATATTCTTTATTCGCGAAGTAGTACCATGTCGTCGAGTAGGGGATAAATTTCGTCAGACGGAAGTTATTTACCGTGATGTACTTCACGAGATTTGCTGGGACCGATCCCTGAATCTGGATGACATCTTCTGTCGTCTTGTATGGATTTTCTGTCGGAGCGATAATCTTAAAGTTCTCATCTGAGACGGGATATGTCGTGACCGATGGGCGCGTCGTCTGTGTGATGGCGCTCGTATTCGCATAGACAGTGAGGACAGATTTCTGGAGAAGATTCTTCTGCGAGTCGAACGCCTTATAGACGATATTCGTCACTGAGTCTGTGATCGTAAAATCTGAGAGTGTAAATGTCATCTCGACCGGACTGACGGTCGCTTCCTGATCATTGATCGTGACACGTGTGACGACCGGATTGAGGATCTTTCCAGCGATATCGATCGTCGCACTACTGACGGTCGATTCATCTGTCGGAGTCGATATCTCTATGTATTTTTCACTCGTACTCAGGAGCGTCCCGGAGGTACTTCCGAGCGTCGTACTTCCTGAGCTTGTATTATTCAGCACGGTACCACTTTCTGTATCTGTCGAGATCGTGATATTTCACTTATGCTTGATAAAAAATGAATCCTGCTGGGTCACTTCATCAATCGGCTGAATCTTATCGATCACACTGAGGCTCGTGCTATTCATATCGCCATTCAGAATCGTGAGCATATTTCCAGCAGAGAGTGTCGTCGAGGAATCTTTTACTTTTACCATCGCACTTCCGACAAGTACAGTGATATTACTCGAGATCGTACTCTGCGAGATCAGTACCGTCGATCCGGTGTAGACACGCGCGGTGATATTACGAAGTTCGAGATTGGTCGTGTCTTTCGCCTCGAGCCATCATTTTCCAGTCGTCCATACGATCCCACTGCTTCCAGCTGTATCATACTGCATCTCAGCGTTCGTATTCAGAATAAGGGTAAAACTCGTGCTCGAGAGAAGTCATTCTCCTTTTTTTACAGCGATCTTCTGGATATTCGTCTCGAGTGGAGTCCGCGCCTCGATCGATGTACTTTTCCCCTTCGTATCAGTGATCGTGACCTCTGAGCCTGAGCCATTCAGACTGACGATGAGTCCAGTCGCATTTCCAGTCGGTGTCGAGCTCGTCGCAAGTCAGTAGAGCCACCAGATGATGATAATCGTGAGAACTCCCGTGATCCAGAATTTCGGAGATGAGAAAAGTGTACTTCCGCCAGAAGTATGATATGAAGCAGATGACGAACGATGTTGGCGCATATAAATAAGATTAAAAGATGAATGTGTTTTTGGAAATTATTCTTTCGGGACGACCGTGTCGATGACTGCGAAAGTCGCCATTTTCCCCATAGGGACGCGGATTGTCACGTGATCTCCGATATCTACATGATGAAATGTAATCGCCGCAAGAAGGACATTATACGTTCGTTCTTCGGATGTGATCTGATATTTTTCCCCACTTTTTGTGATGATCCCATGACGGACTTCGTAGGGAATCTCCTCGATAATCTTGTAGATAATTTTCCCATTCTGATCGATCGTCGCCTTGAGCTTGCTTCCCTGGACGATGAGAGACTTCGATGCATAATTCGCTGGGACGGGATATATATTTCCATCAGCACCGAGCATACCATCACCCGTGAACACACCCTCGACGATCTTATTATCATCACTTGTGTAGCTCATGAGTCCAGTCGGAAGAAATTCTTGCTCGTCTTGACTTCCGCCTTGCACAAGCGTCGCGAGTATCTTCCGTGCGCTCGCGAGCGAGTTCTGTGAGGATTGGATGAGATCTTTTATCGCTTGTAATTTTTTATCTTGGTCTGACATATGAAAAACAAAAGTAAAAATAATATATACGTTTTTCCTCTATTGTCGAGTAAAAACACCAGCACGATCATATTCTACAGATTTCAGAATATCTGTCCAACTATTTCCGGATTCCCGATCATGAGAAATGCACCGCACCATCCGACGAGTAAAAGTGGTCAGAATGGGACTCGCATTCCACGTTTTCTCTTCCAGAGGAGGAGTATGACACCGAGTGTCGCGCCGAAGAGATAGGTAAAAATCAATGCCCAGATGCTCAGGAAAAATCCGAGCGAAAGTCCCATGAGGAGGGCAATTCTGAGATCTCATGCACCGATCCATCATGGAATTTCATCGTCTTCGTCATTTTCATCATCTTTCATCAGGAACGGAAGCGAGAACGGAAAGAGAAAATACCAGAGGATGACATCGCGCGCAACATGCCATTTTCGCTTCGAGATCGCATATCAGAGTCATGGCAGGAGGATCTGTATATAGAAGAAACTATACAGGAAAAATGCACCAAGCAGTCCGTGCGTGAGTACATTTTCCTCTGGAAAATACCAGAAGATTTCTCGTCCCATTTCCGGAAAGAAATATCCGATAAACAGCAGAAGTAACACGAATCCGATCGCAGGAATCAGTATAATATCGGAGATCTCCATATAATGGATATCATACATGGCAGTAAATACCATGATAAAACCGACGAATATCAAGAAAAACCATGCATACATACTCATCACCATGTGTATCTCGAGAATATACGCCAAAAACGCGAATACGATCCCCATAAGGAGCTCAAGGGCAGGGTAGAGAAGTGATATTTTTGTCTTACAATGATGGCATTTTCCGCGCTGAAAAAGATAGGAAAAAAGCGGAACGAGTTCTCGTCCAGAGAGTGTGTGATGACAGACGGGACATTCGCTTCGTCCAGTTAGGATGCCTCATTTTTTCTCTCTGATTCGCGTGATAAGGACACTCGCAAAACTCCCAAAGATCGTTCATAAAAGAAAGAATACAATGATCGTAAAGGTGAGCATTTCCATGATTTATGCGATATAAGAAGCGAGGGAAGAAAAAGCATAGCGCTTCATATCGTCGAGCTGATCGTGTGATAGCTTCTCCGAAGCGAGAATAGTGCGGATATGAACTCGGTCGATGTGGGTGTAGATCGCATTCAGAGGCGACTGATTTCTGAATGGTTCTGGATTCAGGACACCCGTCATCTTCAGAAGACGAAAGAGAAAAATCGTAATATTTTTTTTCAGACATTCCGCGTCGTCTATACGGCTATAAATCTCTCCGTAATCATCAAAAATCTGTTCCTGCGCCATCCCATCGGGAAGGATCAACGACATAACTCGGATGAGCTCAAGAAGGAGAATAAGTTCATTATATGTATGCTCAAGTGGGATGAGTGTCGCATGCACGGATGCATGCGAGAGAAAATTTATCCCATCGCGTCGGTCGATCCCGACATTCAGGATCGCACCAGTATCGCCGATCTCATGGGGCATGCGCCGATACCAGACATGTAGTTTCCCGTACTCACGCGTGAAGAGGATAACACGTGTTTTTTTCGGGTGAATGATATTTTTTTGTAAAATGATTGCCTGAGTCCGGAACATGAGGTGGAGGATAAAAATATCTCTCGGGAATTATAATCCCGGATCATCGAGAACGATCTTATTCTCAGCGGTATCAGAAATCTGGAAGTCGACACTATAGATTCACTTCGTCGTCGTGACGAGAATCTTCCCATCACGTGGGACGAAGTATGAGACGATCGGAGTATCACTTGTGACCTCGATCTGCGTTACATATGTAAGTGACTGAAGATCACGGAAGTTCCGGCTATCAGGTGTGAATATCCAGATATTTTTTCCACTCATGACATAGAAGAATGATAGATTTGGTCGTACAAATATCGATCCACCTGATCCGACCGTATATTCTCATGGGATTCCATTCAGGACGATTCCTGCCTGTATGTCTGTCTGTCATGCGATCACCTTCGTGATTTTTCCATCATTCCCCAGGACATATGCTGCTCCATCGATCGCGACATCCGAGAGTGTTCCAGAACTCGAGTAGAGCACAGACTTCGCACTGAAGCTCGTATTTGGACGAGAAGTATGCCGGAGAATCTCTGCTGGCGAGCGAGTTACGAGATAGAGTTTTCCATCGAAACTCTTCATCATGTCTGCTTTTTCCCATCCTTCTTGTCAGACGACAGAGACCGATACGAGCTCTGAAGTCGAGGTATCTTGCACAAAAATATGTCCAGATTCCATAATGATATAGAGCAGTCCTTCACTCGTGATCTCTGCACTTTTCGCGATTTCTCCTGGTGGATAGGTGATGACATTTCCTCCAGTTGCCCCCTCATTATATGGTCCAATCATACCTTCTTTTCCGACTGCATATGAGAGATTCGTCGTATCTGAAGTAAATCCCCCGATGAGTGTGAAGCCCGTATCTGGAACTGGAATAATCGATGTTTTGCTTCCGATATTGACCGTCTCGATTCCATTGACTTCTTTTTTCAAGGCGACGATACGATCGGAGAGTTCTTTTACCGACTTGATATACTGCGGATTATCACGGAGTGGTGCGAGAAGTGCCTCTGCTTCACGAATATCCTGATTGAAGAGTGTCGTATTCGCGCGGTCTTTTTCTGCCTTATCAATCAGACTCGTAATCTCCGTGATGCTTGCCTGATTATCTTGTGTCGTCGTCTGTGTAAAGCTGAAGATATTCTGAAAAAGAATCCAGAGGAGTCCGATACAGAAGAGCGCCCCCACGATAAAGACTCCGATCTGGATCCGTTTCTGATGCGCATCCTGTAGGTTCGTGATCGGGTTTGTAACCTTCTTCATGAGCGGATGATCGCTCATTTTTCCGAGCATGTCTCGTGTGTAGCCCTTTACCTTGTTCATGTGGTGGGCTCATTTCTCGAGGAAAACAGAGCTTTTTTCTTGCTCAAGTCGCTCAGTCGAGAAGCGGATACAGTGGATCGTTTCGTTCATCTCGCGCGTAAGAAGCTCTTGTCCGACTGTCTCAAATCGGTCGTCTTCCATCTGTGCGAGCTCATCGAGATCATCACGTGAAAGCAGAGAAAGAAGAGGGATATTCGCCACACAGACAGCACTCTCGAGTGGAATTGCTCCAGATGAAATATTCGTAAATTCTGTACTACTTCCAGCGACACTTTCCCCGATATCCGTAATACGTCCTCCTCGTTCTATGAGTTTTACCTCGATCTGTCACAGTGTCGAGAATACGAGTGTATTCTGCAGTGTAACGCCGAGGAACATATGGACATCGGATATATCATCCGTTTTTCCTATATTGATAAGAAATTTATTATAGCGCTCCATGACAAATGAGAAATCATTCGTCATATCTCGACTATTCCATGTGAGTCCTGCCAGAATCTCGAGCATTCCTTCTTCGAGAAGATGCAAAAGGCGTCACTCCTTCGTCGATATCAGGAGTGCGATCGAGCGATCTGTATCGATCGAGAGCTTCCGGCTGATGACTTCATATGCTGATTCTGGAGCCGTGTGCGAGATGATATTGAGAGAAAGCATAATCAATACAGAAAAATTTCTAAATATCGGGAATGTATATGTATCCGAGGAGAATCTTTAGAGATTGTTGAGCATATCGAGGATCGCATCTGGCTGTCCTTGATTTTGTGCCGTATCTTTCGCTTCCTTCTCGAGAATTTTTTCTTTTGCCTTTTTCGACTGGAGAGCTTGCCACTCAAGAAGCTGTTCATCGCTGAGTTGCTTCGCGGCTTCTAGATATTTCTGATCGAGTTCTTCGAGCTGTTTCTTCTCGGTATCGAGGATCTCAAATAGTCGATCTACTTGCTCATCTGACATCGAAGGTAGAATATCGAACCAATACTGACGTTCATTATCGTCCATTGATTCCGTCTCAAGTACGAGTTTTATAAGCTCTGGATACTGAGCCTGAATCTCATCAAGTACCGTAAATGAAGTACCATTTTTGACAATCTGTGCCATAGAATGATAAAGATATGAAAACAGACCGGATAATACGTTTTTTTTTCTTTTACGCAAACTTTGTTATGTTGATTTCCCAGAAAAAATGCGTATATGTGCGAGAAGGTATTTCAGAACGACGCGAGGCACTATGAAAGGGATAAAATGATTTCTTCTATGCCTTTTTGAGTCCGATGGTGTCTTTTATATTTTTCCCGTTGGTGACGTATTTCATCGTGATCGGAGTTCATCCTGTTCCCTTGATCGCGATATCCTGCCACACGAGCCAGTCTGATAGTTCTGTCGTTTCGATTTTTGCGAAAAGCATTTCCTCCTCCTTCTTAAAAATAACTCATGTTTTCTTTACGACTCGACTTGTCGTAAGAAATCCCTCATATAAATATGCCCACAAGAAGAAATAGACTCATGCAATGAGGATAATCATCCCAGCTCATACACCTCATTCCACAAAAAAACTCGGGATCGATATCAGCATCACAAGGACAGCGAAAACATATATCCATACGGATTTTTCTATCGAGAGAAGCATCTCTTCATCGTGGTTTGTAGTCATAGGAGGAGGGTAAAAAAATAAAACAGCGCCACTGTATACTTTTTCTTCTAGCTGTCAATGCATTATTCCTCCCTGAAAAATAGTCCAAGATTGATTTCTCATGGAAAATATATATATTCAGCAAAACATGTGTATGCAAAAAATCCTCCTCACGATCCTCGCATTTTTCGCTCGTCTGATTATCATCACGAAGCGACCGTACATCATCGGTGTGACTGGTACAGTCGGGAAAACGACTATTTCCAGATGGATCGCGACCCTCCTCGAACATGAATATGGAAAAGGAAGCGTGATGGCATCGCAGTATAATTATAATGGCGAATTCGGAGTTCCACTCACAATTATTCAGGCGCGTTCTCCTGGGAAAAATATCTTCTGATGGATTTCCGTCTTTTTCCTCGCGCTCGTGCGCCTCGCGCGTCCATATCCGAAGTATCTCGTACTTGAATACGGTGTCGATCATCCGTGAGAAATGGATTTTCTGCTCTCGATTGCTGAGCCAGATATCGCGATCCTGACGGAAGTGACTCCAGCGCACATCTCTCAGTTCGGGACTTTCGAGGCGTATCTACGTGAGAAAATCCTGCTCGTAAGCCGAGCAAAAAAAGCGATTATCCATGAAAAAATGCGTGACTTTATATCGCGAGATGCTCTTTATTATGGTATGGGAGCGTTATCGTATATTGATGTCAGCGGGGTTCGACTTTTTCCTGATCGGAGTGAGTGTATCCTTCATATCGACACGAGGGATTTTCCACTGACGCTTCCATTTGCTGGGGAACATCAGATTATAAATATACTTCCACTGTTCGGAGTCGCGGAAATGTGTGCTATCCCATATGACCATGTCGTGTGAGCTTTCCCAGATTTAACACTCGGATGAGGGCGTGGTGCAGTTTTACAAGGACTATGAGGATCGGAAATTATCGACGGCTCGTATAATGCTGGCTATCGTTCGCTTTCTGAAGGGATACGATTCCTCGCGCACTTCACCGAATCACATGAATGTATCCTTTTTATCGGAGATATGCGCGAACTTGGAGATGAGTTCACTCCGAAGTTTCATCATGCGATCGCACAAGAAATCATCCAGTTTCATAAAGAAGGGAAAAACTTCGCTCGGATCGTACTTGTCGGAGCATATATGCGAGATTTCGTATTGCCACTTCTGGAGTCTGCAGGTATTCCAGTCCTGTTTTTCTTGACGGCTCCAGAGGCTGGGGAATCGATCCGGACATTCCTACTCGAGCCACATACGAAGCCATGTCTTGTTTTCGTAAAGGGAAGTCAGAACACGATATTTCTCGAAGAAGGAATAAAAAAGTTTCTTGCGGATTCGACAGATATTTCCGAGCTTTGTCGTCAGTCGCCTGAGTGGATCCAGAAAAAAACCGCGTATTTTACTTCGATAAAAGATTCTCAGAGATAATTTCTTTTCGGTGATATTTAAGACTGCGATGTGCATTTTGGAAACATTCCAGAGGTATCGTTTTCGATTCTGATTTCGATTCTTTGCGGAAATTCGATTCGCATTTTCCTTCGGCGTGAATCCCTGGATTCGCGAGCCAGTGAGAGACCTTGAGCACGTTCTTCATTCTTCTGTCTGGATTTCATTTTCAGATTCGCGTAGAGACATAACTCCTCGCCTTTACATAAAAAAACTTTGGCTTGTTTTTCTCGATTTTATACTTGAATTTGGTCTTTTGCGAAGATTCGACCCCTCCTCATTTCTTGGTATAGATTCCTTCTCACCTAACATTTCTTTTCTTTAGGAATGCATTCATGATTCTCGATGGAGATTTCTCTATTCACAAGGGGACGATATTATTCCGGGTTTTGCTTGAGCTCCACTTTCTCATTCCTTTTAGCATTCGATTTTTGATTTTTCGAGCAATATAAAAATCCTCGTATCAGAGCTCGTTTACTATACTTCTTTTGATCTACTGGACGAATGTCCCGACGACATCATCCTCATCGATCTTGTCGATATCTTCCATCTTACAGACAAAAATCGGAAGTGACTGATCCTTCGCGAGAGCGATCGCGGCCTGATCCATGATCCCGAGACTATCATTCAGCGCCTGCGCAAGCGAGAGGATATCGTAGCGTGTCGCATCCGAGAATTTATGAGGATCTTTATTATAGACACCATCGACCTTGGTCGCTTTTACGATCGCATCACAGTGTAACTCGAGTGCTCGAAGTACTGCGGCAGAGTCGGTCGTGAAGTATGGATTTCCTGATCCTCATACACAGATGATGATACGTCACTTCTCGAGGTGTCGAAGCGCTCGGAGACGTATAAATTCTTCGCAGACTTTCTGTGTCGGGATCGCGGACATGACGCGTGCTTCTTTTCCTTGTGCTTTTATCGCCTCACCGATCGCGATCCCATTGATGATGGTCGCGAGCATTCCCATATAGTCGCCCATCGATCGGTCCATTCCGCCGGATTCGAGTATCGACCCACGAGCGATATTTCCTCCTCACACGACGATAACGACTTCTATTTTTTTCTCTTCTGTGAGCTTCACGACTTTCTTCGCGATCTCAGCGAGGAACTTCGGATCGATCCCATAGCCTTGCGCTCCCTGGAGTGCTTCTCACGATATTTTTAAGAGGATACGTTTTGGTGTGTGGTATTTTTTCATATAAAAAAGAAGGGTAAAAAAAATCCCTAGAGCGGGATTCAGAGTCTGAGATAAAAGAAGAAAATGACGGAGAAGATGAGGATAAGACTCGTCAGGATCGCGAGTCCGAGGATGATTCCATTTTTTTTATTCATATCTGTCTCGAGTGCCGAGATTTTCGTCCCATATACACTTGTATCAGCTTCATTTCTCTGGAGCGCAGACTCGAGCAGAAATGTTGCTTTTTTGTATTCTGTAAGCGAGATCGAGTTCTTGAGCTCATTCTCAGACTTTCCGAGGCGATAGGAGAGATCCTGGATGACTTCATCTTTTTTCTCGATCGTTCGTTCTGCGGCTTCGTAGAGGCGCAGAAGCTCGATACTTGTATTTTCTTTTTTCTTTACGAAGAGCTCTTTCGATGGCTCTTCCTGGGTCGTATTGCTTGGCTCATCTTTCGTGATCAGGACGTAATCTTCTCGTGCGCGAGCAGGATCCTCGACTCTCATCGCCTCGACATCATCAGCATCGAGCCAGATTTTTTTCCCGATTTTTTTCGTGCGAATTTTCCCAGATTGTACATGTCGGTCGATCGTACGAGTCGAGATACCGAGAACTTTGGCAGCGTCGGCACGTTCAAGAGTAAAAGCCATAGACAGATTTCAGAATTGCGGGTAGTATATTCAGGAAGCATGTTTTGTAAATATTGACTCATTTTTTGTGATTTTTACTCGGAAATACATCTGTTTTTGACAGAAAAAGAAAGAGACACTACAATAGATGAGAATCTCTTTTTTCCGTATGCCAGAAAATATGTCAGGATTTTCTGACCAGATCCCAGATATTCCCCACCAAAAAATACTTCCTCAGCCCGAACTCGAGCCATTTCAGAAGTCGCTCGAATCACGCACAAATATCTCGGAAACAACACGAGAAAATCGTGCGAAAGATCCTCTGATCGGTCTTTTTCAGCGGCTCTATCTTTTTTATAATCTCCTTACTGATGGGAAAAATCTTGAGAACATCACAAAACCCGTGTATATAGGGACTCAGGAAGATATAGAAAAAATGAAGACGGCTTTCGGGAGTATTATCAATCTCGATGATACAGGTGTCGATCTGAAAGGGAAAACAGTTCAGTACGATCCAGAGCGACATATGCTGAACATTTACGCCGGGAGAGAAAGGCAGAATGATACGACGCTCGAGTCGAGTTTTCGTGTGTCAGAGGATACAGTGACGAACTTCGATAAAGAGAAAGATATAGAGTCTGGAGCGATGGCATGTGCGCTCGGGGATTTCGTACAAAGAGTCGGACCATATACACGATGATGAGCAAATTCATGCGGAAAGGCTGTCTGAGAGCTCCTCGATAGCTTCTGAATTACATGACTTCCGCAGGACGGGAGAAATGGAAATACATATACGAAAATTCTGAATGATCGACCAGATCAGTTCAAGAGAGTCAAAATCGAGGGCGTGACCGATCAGAAATCTTTCATTGATAGACTCGAACCAGGAGCAATCATCGTCTACACGGGTCGATGAAAACAGGGCGGAAGCCCAAATGGATCGTCTGCAAATCAACAATTTGGTCATGTCGAGATTCTTGCATCGAATAGGAAATTTACGAGCTTTTACGACTCTCGGAATCCGGGATGATCCGCGTGATATAATCCAAGGTTCCGCAATGAGAGCTTCCAGGAGCAGACTGGCTGGACAGGATATGTCTATTATCCGATCAGTAAGAAGAAATCGAAGGCACATGCATAGATTATACTCGGAGAAGCGTACCCATTCTGATCTTCCGTTCCTTGTGAAGATTCGATTCGGGGCTTCCTCCCTATGGATTCCTGCTTGCGCAAGGGAAAAACAAAACGAAGTTTTGTTTTTCATCAGGCTTTCGATGGTATAGAATTCGGACTTTTGGAATGTTTTCCATATGGATTCCTGTGTATACAGGACAGATTTTGGTCTATTCCTCTTCCTTACCACAAGATAATAGTGCGAGAAAATCTGCAAGAAAATAATACATGAGTTGACATATTGTATTTTTTAGTTTAAAATTACAGAAAATATTTTCTGTTTATTAATTTCTCGAAAAATATGATTTTTCATTTTTCGTCATACGTGATTCTCGGCGTTATTTTTACTCTCTGAATCCAGAGTATTTCCCACGAGCATATGCCACATGATCATCATGAGTCGGGAATGGATCTCGTTCCTGTGCTCTTTCCACGGACGACGAGATCGGCTTGAGATGATGGAGCCTCATAATATTTCGCGAGACTTTCTTTTTCCTGCACTTTCTCTATAATCACGGGGAAATAACTTTTTCCATGTCTCTCACACTCTATAATACGCTCACGCATCAGAAAGAAGTATTTAAGCCTCGTCGAGCTGATGAGGTAAAACTCTACTACTGCGGTCCGACCCCCTATAACTACGCTCATATCGGGAATCTGCGGGGATATCTTTTTTCTGATCTCATTACGCGATCGCTTCGATTTCTCTGATATAATGTAAAAACAGTGATGAATGTCACGGATATCGACGATAAGACGATTCGTGACAGCCAGAAAGCCGGGAAGAATCTGAAGGAATATACCGAGTTCTACACGCAGGCATTCCTCGAAGATATCGATCATATTCACATTCGTCGAGCTGATACGATTGCACCGATATCACTTCTGGTCGATGAGATGATCACTCTGATTCAGCGACTTCTCGATACTGGATATGCGTATCTTGCCAATGATAATAGCATATATTACTCTGTTGCGAAATTCTCGCATTATGGAGAACTTGCGAATTTGGACATGAAAGGTATGATCTCGAGCGTCCGTATTAATAACGATGAATATGAGAAAGAGCAGGTGGCTGATTTTGCTCTCTGGAAGGCATACGATCCAGAAAAAGATGGGCCAAATCGCTGGGATGCCACGTTTCAGATCGATGGAAAAACAGTTTCTGTGTCATGAAGGCCGGGATGGCATATAGAATGTAGTGCGTGTAATATGCGATTCTTCTGAGAGCAGATCGATCTTCATCTCGGGGGGATCGATAATATTTTCCCACATCACCAGAATGAGATCGCTCAGACAGAGGCAATTACAGGAAAAGAATTTGCCAAGTACTGGATGCACTGTGATCATCTTCTCGTCGATAATAAAAAAATGGCGAAAAGTGCGGGGAATTTTTACACACTTCGTGATATCGTCACGGAGATGCAAAAACGAGATATAAGTCTCCGTCCAGAGACTATTTATCGCGCATTTCGTCTGATGTCGCTCCAGAGTCGATATCGTGAGAGTTTTAACTTCACGTTTGATCGACTTATTTCATCTCTTGCGACGATTCGCAATATCGATAAGACGATGAAACGTCTCGGTCGATATACTGGAAATAATGTGTCATGAGTGCGGAAGGAGATGAGTCAGAAACTCGATACGGTAATGGGGGATTTTATCGCTGTGATCGAAGAAGACTTTAATTCTCCGGAGGCACTGGTTCTCTTATTCGACTTCTTGTCATATGTAAATACACAGATCGATACCCGTACACTGACACTCTCTGAGAAAAATGCGATTACTGACTTCTTACGCAGTATCGATACAGTGTTTGCGATCCTTGACTTCTCACTTCTGGAGTCTCGTCTCGATATACCAGATGCGATTCAGGATCTTCTACAGGAACGGACCGATGCCAAGGCACGGAGAGACTTCGCGCGGGCAGATATTATTCGTGGAGAGATTGAGAGGCAGTGATATCGTATTATCGATGAGGCACAAGGCTCTCATGTAGAGAAAGTCGAGTAAGATTTCTGATCTATTCTTTTCTGAAAAAAGTCTGAAGTCGTCTCGTGTAGCATACACCACAAAAAAAAACTTCCGTACGGAAGTTTTTTATATGAGTTCTATTTTTTCTTCTGTTTTGCGACTTTCCTCAGCTTCTTCTCTTGTACCACAAGATGCTGTTCTTGTGCTTTAAGCGAGACGAGATTCGTCTCTGTTGCGTCTTTCGCCACTACCTGAGTCTCCTTCTTTTTCGATATCGTAAGGGCACGATCATCTCATGTGTTCTTCGAGATAATTACTTTTCCAGGTGGGATAAACTTGGTAATATCGAGATCATGCGGATCAGTACAGATTCAGAACGCAGTAAGTCGATTCTTTCGTGTCGCATCGATAAAGTGCTGATGTGCACCATAGCATTTCTTTCCTTTTTTTTCATCTCAGGTTTGCATATATGACATAGTTTTTTATTATTACACGAGAAATACTAGCATATCCGTATCCTCTTGTCAAAAGTTTTTTTATGAAAATGAACGCAGAAACGTATATCTATAAATACCGACCGTCATGTGATCGACTGCGTCAGTTCTGTATGCGACATCGTGTTGCATACCCTGTGTATGATGAAGGAGACGCCATTTCTGACTGGATACAGCACTATCGTTCACAGTATTATTCGACGCGGAAGATTATCGAGAAACTTCGCATAAAGTGATTTCAGCCTATTCTGATTGACTCTATGATTCACACCTCAGAGCCAGATGACTTCTCTCAGTATGAAATATTTCTCCGTAGAAGTATAGAAAATCATATCAGAAAAGGGAAGTCACTCCGACAGATACGAATGCTTTTATCTCATGATTTTCCTCAGTTTCGAGAAGAGATTATGATACTTTCTCATGAATATTCTGATACAGAAGCGCTTGCGCATATGCAGGAAAAGGCATGAAAGAAGTATGATACTTCGACACGAGAGGGAAAATGGAAATATGAGCAATATCTTCGTGAACGTGGTTTTGAGCTTTAACGGTTTCCGAGTGATTCTCCCGTATCTTTCTCAGTTTTCTGCTTCATATATTTTTTCCGTTCTTCAGGATCGAACTTCTCGATCGCATACCGAAGCATCGTCCGAGGCATACGAGATGCATACTGATCGAGAAAATCTCGGAGTTTTTCCGGTTGTCTTTTTCCTGCTTCCCGAAGCATCCATCCGACTGCTGATCGTGTGGATGTGAGAAAAAACGTGGTGCAAGTGCGAAAATCATGGCTCCATCTCCGTTTTTTATCGGGTAAAAGCTCGCAAGTATGATAATACGATTCACCCAGAGAGATGGATCAGAGACACAGGCATCTATGTATTTTTCTCGCTCTTCCGAGGAGAGTGTCGTGAGGTATGGTCCGATGATGAACCCCGAGGATGCATCGACGAGATCCCAGTTATTGATATATTTCGCGTGATCCATGTAGAATTGTGCGATTTCTGGGAGCGGGTATCTCTTTTTCTCGGAGAAAAATACAAGCGTAATGACACCCGCAAAGCACTCTTCATGGTATGGACTTTCCAGTAATATATCTACTTCCGAGAATGTCAGATCCTCTCGAGATTTCTGTACGATCGCTCGGATTTCTGGCACTGTCAGTCCGAGAAAGATATCTCCTTCGCCATATTCTCATGTGCCAGTCTTAAAGAATCGAGAAAGGATTTCTCTCTTTTCGGGATGCGCCTGCTCACGGAGAAGGGCTTGGATCTGTAAGAGATTCATGGAGATTATTTATATTCTCGGATCCATCGCTCGAGTATCGCAGTATCCTCGAGTGTAAACTTCGTGTCTTTCTCGAGTCAGTGTACAGAAATCCAGATCGGTGTCACGCCACGAGGAGCGCCCTCGAGAAATTGGCGAAGCGCGAGAAGGTCTTCTTTTGACCAGTCTTCTGGGATGAAGAGCATGTATTTTTCCTCTTGCTTTGGAGTGTGTATATTCTCTTCTACCACTTTCGGAGAGAGGATTACCTCTTGCGCTTCAGTACGAGAAGCTTCTCGTACCATGCGTCACTCATCTCGTCGAGCCTGATCATATCTCTCATGAATTTCTCGGAATTTTGTCAGTGTGTATGAGGTGATCGCATCTGGAATCATGGTGATTTCTTTGGAGCTTTCGTCGAGACGAATCTTCCCATTACATACGATGATCGCATCCTCCTGGACTTTCGGAGCGAGCTCGTCATATGATCGCGCGAAGATCACGACACGGAAATCGAAGCCGATCGTCTGGACTTTCGCAGAGCACATCATCGTTCCTTTTTTTGTGACCATATTTCTGACTTCCTGCACGACACCGATGAGTTGTGCTTTTGGTAAATCCTTATACGCGGTGTCATTTGTAGTTTTTGCTTTTGGAGCTTCTGTCTTTTCTCCCTCCTCCGAACTCTGCACTTTCTCACTTTCTTCTGTCGCAATTTCTGGGACTTCCTCCTCGACTTCTTTACTTTCTTGATGTTTGAGCCACTCGCGGATCATTCCCGCATTCTTTGATTTTTCCTCTATATACTGTTCGAGACCAGAAAGCGGATGTCAGGAGACAGGATAGCCGATGATCAGTTTTTCTCCCTTGATCTTGTCTTCGAATGTCATGGGTGGGACATCTTCGAGCGTAAAAGAATGATGCTCACTCATCTCATCAGAAAGGTCAAAAAGTCATAATTGCGAAGTTTCTTTTTTAGATTCTATTTCCTTCAGGTATGCGATCATCTTCGGTATCGATGCGAGGAGGCTCGCGCGTTCGCCAAGTGAGTCCAGTGCTCCAGCATGGATGAGTGACTCGAGAGACTTCTTATTGATCACATCGGAGCCAGTGTTCTCGATAAATTCGGTGATCGTCTCATATTTTTTCTCTTTTCTTCCTTCCTGAATCGCAGTAATCGGTCCCTGCCCGAGTCACTTTATCGCCTTCAGTCAGAAGCGGATAACACCCGTATCGATATAGGTAAAATGCTTCATCGACTCATTTACGTCGGGAGGAAGGACTTTTATCCCTTTACTTTCGGCTTCTTCGATCTCGAGGCGTATACGGTCGGTGTCTTCCTCATCACTCGTCATGATCGCTGTCATGAATTCTGTATCATAATAATTCTTCAAGTATGCTGTCTGGTACGCGATCATCGCATAGCACGCGGCGTGAGATTTATTGAATCCATATCCCGCAAATGGCTCGATAATCTCATCGAAAATATAGACGGCGAGCGCTTCAGGATTTCCTTGTTTTTGGGCGGCTTCGATGAATTTCGCGCGTTGCTCCATGAGGAGATCGTACTTCTTCTTTCCGATCGCACGTCTGAGGATATCTGCTTGTCCGAGTGAAAAACCAGCAAATGCCTGTACGAGTTGCATGATCTGCTCCTGATAGACAGCGATTCCATATGTTGGCTTCAAGATCGCTTCGAGAGATGGATGTGGGTACTCGATTTTTTTTCTTCCGTATTTGCGATCGATAAAATCGGGGATAAACGCCAGCGGTCCCGGACGATACAGTGATACCATCGCGATCAGATCCTCGAATCATGACGGCTTCAGTTGCTGAAGGTATTTTCGCATACCAGCAGACTCAAACTGAAAGAGTCCCGTCGTGTCGCCCGCACCGAAGCGAGCGAGGACTTTCGGATCTTCGTAATCGATCTTCAAGAGATCGATCTCGACACCGTGGACACGCTTTATGACAGCGATTGCTCGCGCGAGGATCGTCAGATTTTTCAGTCCGAGAAAATCCATTTTTAACAGTCCAAGATCTTCGAGCGGATGTGCTGAGAACTGCGTCACGGTCGAGCGAGGATCTTTCGGAGGTGGCTGGATCGGGCAAAATCGAGTTATCGGCTCTGGTGCAATAATCACAGCACACGCGTGGACTCCGAGCTGTCGCACTGTTCACTCCATCTTTTTTGCACTGTCGATAATCTTTTTATACTTCTCATCCGACTCATATGTCTTCTGAAATTCTGGACTTTCTTTCAGGGCTTTCTCGAGGGTAATCCCGGGATTCCCGGGGATTTGCTTCGCGAGTATATTCATATCAGAAAAGCTCATCCCGAGAGCTTTCCCAGCATCTTTCACTGCAGCGCGTGCGGCAAGTGTCCCGAAGGTACAGACCTGTGCGACATGATCTTCTCCGTATTTTCGTCTCACATAATCGAGCACTTCATCACGTCCTGCATCAGAGAAATCCACATCGATATCTGGCATCGTGACACGTGCTGGATTCAGAAAACGCTCGAAGAGAAGTCCATATCGAAGGGGATCGATGTCCGTGATCCCTGACAAATACGCGAGGATCGCACCTGCTGCAGATCCGCGTCAGGGTCAGACAGGGACATTATTTTCTTTCGCATAGCGGATGAAGTCCGCGACGATACAGAAATATCCATTAAATCCCATCAGATCGACGACAGTCAGCTCATATTCTAGGCGTCAGATAATCGTCTTTTCATTATCGCTCATCTTCGCAATAATTCATTTTTTCTCTTCTGAATAGTATGACTCGGAGATGGTATAGAGTTCTTCGACTGACATGTCGGAGAGTTTTTTCTCGGGTGTTTCGATCTGGACTTTATCGATGAAGTTTTTCTCATCTTCTTCCGTCAGATGAAAATCATATCGAAATCCGAGTCCACGGATACACATACGTCGGAGAAGCCATTCCTCAGTCGAGAGCTTCAGAAATCCTGTATCCAATGTCCGAATGTAGAGATTATAATCCTCTTCTTCCCCTTCATTCAACGGAAAACTCGGAATCTGATACTCTCCGTATGGAATCTCGATATTGATCGCATCCGCGATTTTTTGTGTATTTTCGTATGCTTCATTCGCATAGACAAAGAGCTCTCGCATCTCCTCAGAAGGTCGGATCGAATACTCACCAGAGATAAGCGATGGACGATCGGGATCATCGAGTGCTCTCCCATCCGCCACACACGCGATCAGATCGCGTATTTCTGCATCTTCTGGCGCGATATAGTAGCTATTCTGTGTCCCGACAAGTGGAAAATGATATTTCCGTGACAGGGCGACGAGCTCCGTATTTATCCGTGTCTGGATCGGACGATCGGGATGTTCCTCGATCTCGAGGTAAAAATTTCCCCGTCCAAAGATTCATTCATAATACTCGATTCTTTCCCGAATAAAGCCTTCATCTTGCCCAGTCGTGATATGCTGAGCGATTTCTCCATAGATCGATCCAGAAAGTCAGATCAGATCTCCACTGAATCGCTCGAGAAGCTCCCAGTCGATGCGAGCACTGCCGTTGTAATATCCTTCTTTTTGTGCGTATGTGACGAGCTGGATGAGATTCTGATATCCATCGAAATTCTTCGCAAGAAGAACGATTTCATACAGATTATTTCCACGCTCGCGATTGGTGCGTCATTTCTCTGAGATGAGAAATTCGACTCCGATGATCGCTTTTATTCCTTCTTTTTTTCCCGCGACATAAAAATCAAATGCGCCATGCAGATTCCCGACATCTGTGAGAGCGATCGCATTCTGACCGAGTGTTTTCGCACGTTTTATAATATCTTCTGGGGTTCAGAAGGCTTGCTGGAAGGTATAATGTGAGTGTGTATGAAGGTGGACAAAAGACATTTTCTGCTATTTTCGTATGATTATGAACGTGCTTCTTGGGTTTTCTGAAAAAATTTTACAGAAGGGGGGGATTTGCGTCTGATTTTCGTATGTACTGAGATTCGAATTGATTCCTGACACACGAGGCAATAACCGGTCTTTGGCTTGTTTCTCAAGACTCCATTCTTTCGTTCATTCCCCTTAAAATTCAGGTTTTTAGCTCATTTTTCTCTATGGACTCCTGCTCGCATGACGCAATGACACACTTTTAGCTTGTTTTTTGCTTCGATGGATTTCTGTATGCCACACAATGACACATACAGTCTTCTCTATTTTCCTAGTGGAAAAAGCGTATCTTATCAGCACTTGGGTGTGTGCGGAGCTTCTCGAGTGTCTTCGCCTCGATCTGACGGACACGCTCACGTGTCACGCCGAATTCACGTCCGACTTCCTCGAGCGTGTGCATATCCCCACCATCGAGTCAGAATCGCATGATGATGATCTTCTTCTCGCGAGGCGTCAGAAAATCAAGCATCTCGTAGAGGTTTTCCTTCAGGATCGCGAGATTCGTCGCCTTCTCAGGAGTGAGATATTTATCATCTTCCACGAAGTCACCGAGTGTCGTATCTTCTTCGCCACCGACCGGCGAGTCGAGTGAGAGGATATCCTGCGAGATACGCATAATCTGGCGGACTTTTTTTACCTCCATATCGAGCTCGAGTGCGAGCTCTTCCATGAGTGGCTCACGAGCGAGTTCCTGTGTCAGTCGTCTGAAAGTATAGTTAAATTTATTAATCGTCTCTACCATATGAACCGGTACACGGATCGTACGTGCCTGATCGGCGATCGCACGCGTGACTCCCTGCCTGATCCACCATGTCGCGTATGTCGAGAACTTAAAACCACGATCAGGATCGAATTTATCGACTGCGCGGAAAAGTCCGACATTTCATTCCTGGATTAGATCGAGTAGTCACAGTCCACGACCCATATATTTCTTCGCGATCGAGACGACGAGTCGAAGATTTGCTTCGGCGAGCTTCTTTCGCGCTCCCTGATCTCACTTCTGGATGAGGTGTCCGAGACGTACCTCTTCACTCGCATCGATAAGAGAAAATCTTCCGATCTCATTCAGATACATACGGATCGAGTCATCGGAAATATCCGAGAGATCGATCTCATCTTTTTTTCCTTTTGCACCGATGAAAAGTGAGTCCTGATCGAGTGAGTCGACGAGCTCGATCTGAAGGCGCGCCAGTCGTGAATAGACCTCGTCCATGAGCTCGATATCTTCCTCTGCATTCGGGATCGCAGAGAGTACTTCATCGAATGTGAGACGTCCTTCTGCCTTTCATTTCTTCATGAGAAGCTGAATCTCTTCTGGCATATCTTCGAGAAATTCCTGTGCGACGGTCACGTCGATAAATTTCTTCAGGAATTTCTTTTTTCGTCCATCGATCTTCATATCTGGAAAATCGAGTACTTCTTCATCATCTGGAATATCGTCGAAATCATCGTGAAATGTGTCGTCATTTTCATTTTCCATGTCGTCTATATCATCCTCTTTTTCCAGCATATCGGCGCGATTTTCTTTTTTCTTCTTCTTTTCTGGCTTCTCATGATTCTCTGAAACTTCTCACTTTCCGCGTTTTTCATCGGCTTCATCGAGAAGTCTCAGTGCCTCTTCGAGATCGATCTCTCCTGCATCGAGCGCATCGAGATTTACCTCGAGGGCATTATCTATTTTCTTGGTGGGTGTATCTTTTTCATTTTTCTTCGTATCTTTTTTTGTACTCATAGAAACAGGTTAAAAAACTAGAATGTGTTATCGTCTCATACTATCTTGACTGAGTCAGAGCGTCTTGAGGCGTCCGAGGAGTCAGGCGTATGCTTCCATGTATTCTTTACTCTGCATGTCGAGTCCTGTAAGTACTCGGTCGCGTTCATCGCGGAAGAGTATCTCATGGAGCTTTTGCACGAGAATCCTGAACCCAAGCGTGATATTGTCCTGCGTTTTTTCGCTATTTTCATCCTCGATGAGGAGCGAGACGAGAGAAATGCGTTCTTGCTCATTCTCATTCAGGGGTGCTTTCTGCAGGACTGTCACAAGTAAGTCAAAATCCCTCATGCGTATGAGGTCTTCCAGAGTATACCGAAAATATTCGAAAAACAAATCGTAAAAATTATATTCTACAATATATCCTGCAATATGATCGGTTACTTTTGTTTTTTCATCTCCTGTATCACGTGGTGTTACTTCTGTACTTTCCTGAGATGCTGATCGAGAACTTCTGCGAGTGCGGGTATGCTTCTGGATCTCGCTGTAGAGTGAATCTTTCGTGATCTGCATGCGGTTCGCGATGGTATCGATATAGATATCACGTTCTGTGTGTGATGTCACCGAGAGAAGAAATACGATCATGTCGTCGATGAGCGATTTTTTCCCGATGGGACTCGTGATATCATGTTTCCGCTGACCTTCCTGGATGTAGAAATCGATGGGAGAAAGTGCATCGTCGATACACGCCTGAAAATCTCCACCATCACGAATAAATCCATCCGGATCTTTTCCGTTTTTTATCGTGATAACTCGAATATCGATATCATGATTCATAGTGTTCTCGAGACTCGAGAATGTCGCATTTACACCCGCATTATCGCTATCCAGCGAGAGATAAATCTTCTTCGTGAAACGCTTCAGAATCTTAATATGCTCTTCTGTAAGTGCCGTTCCGCTGATCCCGACCGCATTCTCGAATCCCGCCTGATGGAGCGCAATCGTATCCATCTGACCTTCGACGATGATGATCGATCCTGCCTTGCTTGCAGGTCACTTCGCGAGATGGAGTCCGTAGAGAATCGAGCTCTTATTAAATATCTTCGAAGTCGGAGAATTCAGATACTTCGGAAGACTCGTATCACGGACACGTCCAGTAAATGCGACGACATGTCAGAGAAAGTTCGCAATCGGAAAAATAATGCGACCGAAAAATTTATCCCTTGATGGACTGACAAAAATACCAGAGTCGATGATAAATTTCTCCGCAAATCCGAGTCATTTCAGATGATAGAGGAGATCACGAGGGGAGGAAGAGTATCCGAGCTGGAATTTTCGGATCGTCTCGAGCGAAAGATGGCGATCGAGTAGATAGTCGAGCGCATCTTTATTTTCTGGGAGAAAAAGCGCTTCGTGATACCACTCTGCTGTCGCTCGATAGAGCGCATAAATATCCTGAAACTCACCAGTTTTTTCTCGTGAAAAACTCGTCTTGAGCTCGATCCCTGCGTCTTTCGCGAGAATCTCGACGGCTTCTCGATAGTCGAGTTTTTCTATCTCCATGAGAAAATGAATCGGTCATCCTCACTTATGACAGCTGAAACAGTAGGCGATATTTTTCTGTGGCGAAATAACAAATGAAGGTGTTTTCTCAGTATGAAATGGACAGAGCGCTTTATAATTTACCCCAGCTTTTTTCGTCTGGATATAGCGATTTACGAGGTCAAGGATCGGGATTTTTGATTCGATTTCTTGAGAGAGAGACATAGGCGTACTGGATTATATCGATTTCTTATGTTTCGCATAGTTTTGTTCGAGTGTTTCTGATTTTTTCTTTTCTTATTTGCATTGTATCTCCAGATTCTTTTACGAGCGTGGATTCCTCAGAAATTCCTCCCGTGCCATGGATTTATCCTCTGGTTTTTACTTCATTCTTGTATTCGATTCTTTGCAGAAAATTCGAGTTTTCAACTTTTTCTTTCACATGGACTCTTGCTCACATGAGGTGGTGACAGGGTTTTACCTTATTTTTCAGGTTTATTCTTGATCCTTTTGGCTTATATTTTTGAGGTGGCAGGCCTTCGAGCTATGAGTCCCACTATTCGCTCTTCTCGATCACAAACTCGATATTGTCTGGATTGGATGAGACGGAGCGGAGCCAAAATGGCGAAAAACGAATCGAGACTTTTCCGATATGTCCATCCGATTTCAGACGTTTTTCTGCCTCTGATGCTGAGAGTCCGATGATCAGCGCTTTCAGCTGTCGTGTGAGTTCATTCGCGGAGTTCTCGAAGTCGTACGTCGTGATCGCGTTCATCTCGATCGTGACTTTTATGCGGTCGCCACTTTCATTTCGATCGATCACATTCGAAACACGGAGTGTATCCTCATTAATTCCGAGCTCTTTATCAGTTCCTTGCAGGAGTTTTTCATGGAAAATATCTGTCAGATACTGGATCGCACTGCGACGATCAAATGCATATGCTTGTACCTGGATTTTCCCTCAGATTTCGACTTCTTCAGCGTAGTCACCGATCTGCACATCATTCAGAAGTCCGATATTTTCATCGGAATATCGGATCGTGTCCGCGACGAGGAGACTGAATTCGCGACCCGTCTCTTTATTCAGTGTATTGATCGCTTTCTGGATTTCTTCTTTTGCAGTCGCCTTCAGCTGGACGCGGAATGTCGACATAAACGAATCGACTTCTGACTGTGTCACGACATGAAGTTTCGGATTATCACCTCCAGCAAAGGCTCATTTTGCCTTCGCATAGATCTTATCCCGATTAAATTTCAGTCCTGGAATCGTCAGGATCGTCCCATCGGGGATATTTCCTCGGAGTCACACGAGCTCGTTATTCTCATCATACTGATCAGCGATCACGGTAATATCTGTCATTCCTGGACTTGCGATGCCATTTATACTCTTCGCTCACGGAACACGAATCCAGTCGAGTGACCGAAAAATAAGTCCGTTATCGGTCACGAATCGTGTATTTGGCTTCATACTTTGTTCTGCACTGAGCTCATTGTATACCGTGATTGTTCCCTGAGAATTCTGGATCGTATTCATGTCGAGTGCCGTCACACGGAACTTCATCGTCGACTCGATCGTCTGACTGACCGGACGCATCTCGAGGACATTGTTTCCATCGAGTGGAGTTTTTCCAGTCGACGTAAATATAACATTCGCAATAACGGGAGAAACATTTATCTGAGGCGATATTATGATGGTCGTCTTCGAGACGGCAAAATAGAAAATAAATAGAAGCAACGAAAGTGACATAATCAGTCCGAAAATCATGAGGACAAAATTTGTACTTTTTAGCTTCGATTTTGACTTATAAATTGCTTCCGGTTTTCTCCGGATAATAAAGAAAATATACTCGAAAAAGCGTTTTACTTCATAGAGAAAATATTCCCATCGGGTGTAGTTATGCTTTATCAGTGTCGACTGCTTCTTCGTGTAGTGCTCCTCGAATTCACTCGTCACACTCGATCGTGTCGTGCGGATCGAGAATCCTGATGCGATCGCTGTGATCGTCGGATCATTCGAGAGAAGTGTAAAATTTACCCCCGGAAATCGGCGTGTCAAAAGCATAAAAAAGTCGTATCCGATCGTGAAACTTGCTTTATACACGTCGATCGTGATGCTTTTCGGTATCGGATCCAGCGCGTGGATCGCATTGATAACCGAGAGTATCGAGTCGTCAGGATGAATCGTAATAGTGGTGTTTGCGGGCATTTTTGCTTATTCGTACTGATAAAGGACATATCGAAGGATTCTCACAAGGGGATCTTTTTTTATCAAGAGCAGATCAGAAGCGATGAGCGCGAGTCCATACGTCGTGACATATTCAGATGTGATCTTCAGGTCAGGATTCAGCACGGTGCTGAGCTCACGGATCTGGACGTCTTTATGGACTGTGTCTTTCAGGAAGTCAGCGATCATTTCTTCTGGAAGGGAAGAGAGAAAAACTCATCCCGAGAGGAAGAGATTTTTCATAATGAGTGACGTCGAGTATCCCTCGACCGTCGTAAGCAGCCCATCAGTGATAAGTCGAAAAAAGTCCGAGACGATCGGCTCGTATTTCTTATGCTTTGCTTTTCCTCGGATTCATGCGAGAGAAGACTGCAGGAGCTCGATCATGTGATGTTCTCGCGTGAGTGATCCCGTGTCTGTCTCGACTTTTCCGAGCTCCATCTCGAGGAGATTCGTCCCGATCGGAATACTGTGAAATGTCATGACTTCGCCCTGAACTTCGATGACGATCGTCGTGTGGCTGTATCCGATATCGAGATAGATATTGGTATCGAGAAAATATTCTGTCCGTTCGATAATCTTCGGAAGTGCGAGTGGCGGTGGGATGATCGAGATCGTCTTGCGATCAAGTGCGGTGATAACCGATCGGAGGACATTACAGTCGCTCGTCGGAGCGAAGACATTCAGCACTGTGAATCGGACATGTTTCCCGGTGAAACCGATCGGATTCATGATCCGTTTCTCATCGATATAGATCGAGGTCAGCGTGCTCGAGATGAGACGCATCTCGATATCATCGGTCCCGTACTGCGTCCGCATTTTCGTCCGCGCCCGCTCGAAAGAATGCGACTCGATCTTCTTGATCATCGCATCGAGCTCTTCCATCGAGAGTGTCGAGTCTTTATCTGCTCGGATATACTGTGTCGTGATCGTATCACTGATCAGTGTGTCAGATAGGAGCGTGATGATAATATCTTCAGGAATCTGCTCGAGTTCTTTGCCAGCGGTATTAATCGCACGCCGGATCGTCTCAGCGACCCCGTGCATGTCAGTGATCACTCATCCGATCGTATAGCTTCGCGCTTGGCGGATACTGGCACGTCCGAGAATTCGGAGCTCTCACTTCTCGATCTCACAGATTAAGACACGGATTTTGTTGGATCCGATGTCTATTGCGACGAAGCGATTGTACTCCTGAAGAGTCGAGAGGCGAAAACCCATGAAGGTCTGATATATGAAAAAATATAAAACTCACGCATCTATCGTATTTCTTCTCCTTCTGCTTCTAACTCCTTTTAATATAAGGAAAAATCATAAAAATCAAGGGGAAGAAAGGGAAAAAATTTCTCAGGATTATGGAGTTGTATCATAAATCTCCTCAACAATATTTCTTGTCATGTCCATTCAAATGTGGTCATTATAATCTTTAAGAGAAGATGTAATTACGAAAATAGTTTTTCCATCCTGATAAATCGATCGTATTACCTCTGTGTATTGATTTCATCATTTGGTATTGAGTACATGGCCAGAGTCATGCGGGAAATTCCTCGTCACCATGGGCGCACCAGTGGCAATAAGAGCATCCAGGGAGTTATTAAAAAGTACTCAAGGGGCTCGCATTACTATATCAACCCTTCTTCCAAACCGTGTACATAAACTATATATAAATTCTCCATACTTGATCCCAGCATCTTTTTCGAGGGATGATATATGTTTGGGTCATATAATAAGAAAGCATCTGTCTCATACTGTTCTGCGGGGTATGTAGGTGTCGTCTCTTGAGTACACACGCACTATTTGTTTATCCGGCAGGGTAATGGCTTTTTGTACTGCTTCAGTTAATCCCATAAGATTAGGTTAAATTCTTTAGATAATAAAATATTTCTTTTATAAGTCAAATTATTCTTCAGGGAAATTTCTGAAAAGGACTATTTTAAGAGAAAAACTTTCATTTTCTCGATATCCGAAAATAAACGCAGTTCTTTTTTTACCTCAATTTCTACATTTTCAGATTCGCCTCTTCCAGAAAAAATAATTGCATAAAAGAGAGACTTCTATATATTTTTTATGAATTCTTGTGATATTTATTTCTTCACTCAAAGCCTATGTGTCGGATACTCACCCTGAAGGGAACGAATACAGAGAAAGCGCAGAAATATGTGGAGGCGCTTTTTCGAGTCTGAGCAAAGGATCCCGATCTGCAGAGTGCGGTCGATTATTTCTCTGTCTCAGGACTGAGCTGTCAGCATATCCATGGCTGGGGGTATATTCTCGTAACTTCCGACGGGATTCTTCATTATGCAAATGGGAAATTCTTTCTCGAGGATGAAATCGGGAGAAAACGACTTCTTCAAGCATTATCCGAGATAGAAGGTGAGTTCCTTCTGATGGTCGAGCTTCGTGTCACGGATGAGTGATATGTCAGTGCATTTAATGCGCATCCCTTCGTCTTTCAGTCGCGAAATGGCTACGAAGGTTTTCTCTTCTATAATGGACTTCTCGACTATGGGAAGCTCGGAGAACTCGAAGATATCGATATGAGCAACTACACGACAAAAAATGGGACGACCGTCATGACGATCTCGATCGCGAAGGCACTCGAAGCGGGGAAGAATATTCATGATGCGATTCAGGAGCCTCGTAAAGCACTCCGATCTGCGTATAATCTCATGCTTTTTTATCGAAATGCAGATGGAAAATTTAAAGCATACGTCATGGCATATGTCACCGATACGATCCTGAATAACCCAGAAGTCATCGCGTATTATCAGCTCGTAAAACGGGAAGAAGAAGATATTTTCGTCATCGGATCGGCGGCTCTCCGTGCGTATCTCGACGAAGCATTTACCACACTTGAGAATGGAGAATCGATCGAGCTCGATATTGACTTTATTCATGAGACGTATTTTGACGGAAATCAGAAATAATTTTCCTCATTTCTCGTCATGTATACAGTCTGCATCATCTGAGGAACAGGAGCGTTTTGACAATTCTGGGAGCGATATTTTACCTCGAAAAATATGGAAGTCGTGATCGCAAGTCGATCGACGCTGATTTCTCCACAGGAAGCAGTAGGGGACGCGGATATTATCATTTTTTCTGTCAGCATTCGTGCGACGCTCGAGGTGATGGATGAGATAATTCCCCATATTCCTGCTGATCGTCTCGTCATGGATTTTACTGGGATAAAAAAAGAAGCTTCCGAACATCTCGCGAAATACACGAGCGGGGAAGTCGTCGCGACGCATCCGATGTTCGGTCCTGGGATTTCGTCGCTCGTGGGACAGAATATCGCATTCGATCCGATTCGTCCCTGAGAAAAGTGGGGATTTCTCCGATCACTCTGGGAAAAAGACGGCGCGAATCTGATCCTTTTATCTTCTGCCAGACATGATGAACTGGTGGCGATCGTCCAGTCAAGTGTCCATATTCTGAATCTCGTTCTTGGACATATTCTCCAGAAAAGAAATATAAATGTCGAAGAACTGCTCACGATCGCGACGCCGAATTCACGCATGCAACTCTGCATTCTCGGACGATTTCTAAACCAAAAAGCTCCGCTCTATACCGATATGCAGATGTATAACACAGAATATCGCGATATAATCCTACCAGAAATGCTTGCGTATCTCACGGAAGTGACAGCAATGGTTCAGTCTCGAAATAGTGACGCTTTCGCATCAGAATTTGAAATAATCAAACAGACGATGGGGACTTCTTTTCTCGAGTTTTCGCAGGGTATTTCTGAGATGCTTGATGCGGATATTAAGACCGCTTTTCGAGAGAGGAGAGAAAGAGAATAACGTTTTTCTAGAGGAATTATTTTATTTTGATTCTTATTAAAAAAATATATACTTCCGATATAATTTACTTTATTGATATGAGCGAACTGGAAAAAATCCGATTGGAGATACCGATTGGAGATAGATAATATTGATACACAAATTGTCCGACTTCTTTCGACACGAATGCGTGAGGCAGAAAAAGTTGCCCAGTATAAAAAAAATAATAATCTTACAGCCCTTCAATCTGAACGATGGAAAATCGTACTTGATCACATTCAAAAGCTGGCTACTGAAAATAATCTTGATTCAAATTACCTGAAAGCTGTCTGGAACCTAATACATGAATACACTCTGAAAACCGAACAAGAAATGGTTTCTTTGTAAATTTAAATAATTGCATGAGATATATATTTCTGTATATTTCTTACAATTCTTTTCTCTCCTTCTATGCTCGATTCTCTGCTCACTCGTGCGAATCCCGATGGAGTGATCATCATCGACTCATGAAATCCATGACCGACGGTCGGCATCATCGCGATCACACATGGAAATGAGATCGCTGGGCTGATCGCTTTTGATCGATTGCTTGGGGATTTTCAGATCGAGAAGAATCCCCAGAAATGAAGACTTTTTCTCATCCTGAATAATCTTGAGGCATCTCGAAAGAGATATTCCTTTTAATGATGCCGATATGAATCGTATCTGGGAAGGCGAGGGAATCGGATATGAGTACGTGCGTCGCGAAGTCATAAAACCCTATCTCTTCCAGTGTGATCATATTCTCGATATTCACTCGACGACGGCGCTGAGTGTCCCTATGACGGTATCATGTCGTATACATTCTTTGGCGAGACGTGTTCTCTCCGATATGCTTGTTACATATCAGATAGAGAATATATGAGAGTTTGTCATCGGGAAAACACTCATGGAATTTCATAATGACATAAAACCCGATGGAGTCGCATTCGCAGTCGAGTGTGGATCGCATCGTTCGCCAACTGCGGGAGATATCGCTTATGAAAATACACTTCGATTTCTCAGTTACTTCTGACTTATTTCGTATGTTTTTACCCAGGAACATGTGCCGACCGTGCTTTCTGTTATACGTGTGTATAAAGCGCCAGATATCTGACCGATCGAGTATCTCTACACGGATCAGCCAGAGAGCTTCCAGAAGATTCCTCCACACACCCAGGTCGCCCGATTTCAGGGGGAAGATATTTTCTCGCCCAATGAGGAGACATATATTCTTATGCCGACGCCATATGCTCGATATATTGGGGATAGTGTGATGTATTTTACACGAGAAATTCTAGAGTAAGAACAAATATTCTGAAATCCCAAGAAAGACAAAGAAATGGGTGCACTATGATATATCTTCGATTGGATTATATAAAGTGCTCGTTTCTCCATAAAAGTAAGCCCATATTGCATCTCCATAGGAAAAGTGCCACCATTCAGAAGCAAGGGGCGCAAAACCCACTGACATCATTGTATCTGTAAGAAAAGCCCTGTTTTGTTTTTGTGTCTCTGAAATTATTTTGCAATCTAGATTTGAAATTTCTCATGGATAGTTTATGGGCCCTCCCATATCTACCTCATACATATCATCTTTTATAAGAATAACATCCACCGCCCCTCATGTAACATGTGGTGAAGGATATTTATCCGAGTCACTCACATATTGACAGGTTATCTTATATATTTCTTCTTGCCTCTTTTGATTTCCATATTTCTTCTCAAAGTATCCATATAACTCCTGGAATAGTGTTTTCTGTATCACTTTTGGTCGATATCATATCTTGATGGCGAGCTTGTGTCCTGTCTTTTGAAAGATTGTATTTGCAGTTATGAGTCTATCATAGACTCATAACCTTACCTGAATTCCAAAATCTGCATGACTTGCAACATATTCCCTCAGGAGCTTATTTTCTATTCATATAATATCTTGTAGATTATCATCTCAGTGAAATATTTCCGTATCTTCCCAGAATGGTGCTATGTATAACTCAGAGTGACCTTGTCTTATAGTGAACAGATCTTCATGGTTATCACACATTTTTACCTGTTGAACGACTACATCATCATCAAGAAATAAATATTTTCTTTCCCCAAGAGGAATGCGTGAGAAATCTAACATACGTATTAATTCTTAGTTACAAGAAGGTATTTCTGATAAAGAGAGAGTATGATTCTTTGAGTATCAGTTCATGTATATCACAAGATTTCCCCCTTTTTTTCTAGTATCGTACGCCTTCCTTCATCCAATGTTCATGCTTTTTTTAATACATCCGACCATATCTTGGATATATTATATTTGTTAAAGATCTCTCACAATTCTTCTAATAACTGTCTTTTTTCATCACTGAGTAATGAGTTATCTTCTAGATTGAGCTCTATGAGTTTTCATGTCTTTTTTCTGATAAGGTCTCACCCTATGAGCACTTCCATGAGGAGGTCTCAGGTAATGCTATTATCCGTTCATGAGGGAAATCAGTAGTTGTAATCATATGGTATTTCTGGAGCTCGTTTCTTCCGTGGGTCATAATCTTGGAATAGTTTAGTTCATTCTACAAAATATGCAAATTTTGTAAGTTTCCCTCCCCGAAAAGTTCGCAACGCCTTTGCAAGATGCTCTCGAAATCATCTTTCTGATCCTATCATAGGAATATTTCATAGAGCAAAGATCATGATTTGCAAAACTCACTGGAGTTTTATGACATTCTCAGGATTCTTTACTAAACGAATAAGGTAGTTTACGCCTTTTGATTCCAATCATCTTCTTCATATAAGTAATTCCCCCTGATTATTTTGATCAAGTCCAAAGTACAGTTGGAACGGCACAAATCCCATTTCTTTGTCCTGAAATTCTCATAGTAGCACCTTGTCACCATTTCTCGCTTCTATAATTTCTCTTAGATAGCATATTAAGAATTCTGATCCAAATTCCTCATCCTCAAGTATCTCTAATAAAGATTGTGCCAATTTTTGTCTCAAATGTGTATCGAGGGAATAAATATTTTTTTCAATTTCATTCTTCTGATTGAGGATATGAAATTTTCTCAATAATTCTTGCTCCCCCTCAGGGATATTTTGTTTTATAAATTGGGTAAGAGTTTCGTCTTGAATTATTTTATGAAATATTTTAATGTAGTCATTCTCCTGAATTTCCGAGAAATTGGTTCTTATAATTTTTTTTACAATTTTATAAAGCATGGGGGAAATATTTCTTTCAACCCTACCCTTGAGTAAGAATATAATAAATCATTGAAGAGAGGCTTCTTTTATGTCTCAGTAAAGACTTCTTCACATGTCTCAAAAAGCAAGTATAAATTCATCGAGTATTCACAGACTCTTACTTAAATCTAGTATGTATTTTCCATATTCAGAATCTTTGATTTTTGCCTTACTAGTTACCCCCTCTTCAATTTGATACAGTAATAATCCGAATATCTTCTTTACCTCCGGGATAATATCTTTTAAAGTGGTATCAGATATGTCTGTATTATTTTCTCATTGTGTTGCTATATTGCACAGGATTCCTATGTTTCTCATTAGCTTATATAGTTGCGGACTTGCGTCACTATTATCATTCTTTTGGCCCTCTTGGATCTTTTGTAAAAGCTCTTTTACCATTGTAAATACTTGTTTTCATCATTTTGGTTGAATGTTGGGGTAACCCTTTAATCTTTTACTTTCAGGAAGTGTATCGAGATAGGGCAATTCAATACTATCAAGTCCGAGAGCGTTGGCAATGTGGGCCGCATTTATACTTGACGTAATTTTATATGGATCAACTGGAAATTCGGATTCATGAAAGCATGAACTAAACAAAATATTTCCAAGGATATCTTGTATTTTATAACAAACTTTGGGAAAGATTTCCGGGTAGTTCCTTAATTGTTCAAGATATCTCTCCTTTCTTGCACTCATTCATAATTTTGCAAGCGTAAAATCTACATTCTCGAGAGCACTTTCTGACTGTATATTGTGTGATTTTACTTGGGTAACCCCCCGAATATGTGCTCTTGAGAAATATGCTTCGACTCATGTCGTATGCTTTGTAACGGATATTATTGCCCCAGAGCGATTTTGTATGGCAATCTCTGTTTCTGGTAAGTGCCATGCGAGCCCCATACTCCCACTTCCACAGGCTCATGTTTGGTCATAGCGTATCCCGCCACTCACCCCCCTTTCGGATGGGTAGAGTAGTACCCTACCCTTTTCTTGTTTATCATAGTCAAAGAACATGAAATTCAAACCTTTATTATTTTGATTTTCCTGAGAAATCTTACATCTAAATAGACACGAGAGTGCTTTTAAATAATAGTCACGCATAAAATCGCGTAATCACTGACAGGGGGCTTCTATCAGCACATGAGGCTCTCACAGCACAGTGATTGAGTCTCGAATTGTACATCGCTGGATAAACGCATAAAAATCTGTATCGAGAGATAAATTCCTTAGGGTTTGTAAAAGATTAGTGGTTATGGAAATGTCTCGTACTTCCTTTTCGATAAATCAGGGGTTGTCCAGAAGTTCCTGAATTTCTATTTGTGGGTTGATGAGAACTTTTTCCATTGCATGAATACCACCATCCATGGGAATTCTTTCAATATCGTTCGTTTTTATGCATATGTGTTCCCCCTTAATTTCGGCACTTACTTTTATTCCTGAGCCTAGTATAAAATTAGAGCTTATAACTCATTCCTCCTCATTAATTTTTGCCATCGCACCAATTGTGCCATTTCAGCAAAACTCTGAAAATTCCCCATTTCTTTCATACACGCAGAGTTTATATTCTCAAGATGTTGTTCAAATTAAAAACATAATTGAATCAATCTCTTTATCGTTCAGAAAAAGAGTATTTCAATAATCTTTCATAGCACCAAGACTCTCAGATCAAAATTTCACAAAAGCAAGATTATTTCAGTTAATACTTTTTTTTGTTGTGTGATAACCCCCTGATAGCTCGGTTCATTCCTTCAATTGGGTCAGATGAGACATATTTAAAAGATAAAAGACATAAGGATAAAAATATTTTGAACTCTGGGGGGCATTGGGGAATATTTTTCCATGCCAGTACATAGATACTTCACCAACCAAGAAGATGCAGATTTCTTGAGAAGATGGGGGTGGTATGCTAGAACAAAATATACTATAGAATATAAAGAATATAATAATTCTGTCAAATATTTATTGACTCGTACGTAAATCTGTGTGTAATTCTTGATTATTATCTCATATAATAGGAAATATCTACACTATTCTAATACTGATACAAGGCACTATGTGGGTTGGGAGTGAGGCTAGCTCGTCTCTATATAGGTGGTAAAAGGCGCGATTCTGAGAATCATAGAGGGAAGACCCTCACGGCATCTTTTTCTATCCTTTCTTCAGAATATTTACGAAGACGTCACTCGGAATACTGACTCGACCGAATTGTTTCATTTTCTTTTTTCCTTCTTTTTGCTTCTCGAGGAGCTTCTTCTTCCGTGTAATATCTCCACCATAGAGCTTCGCGGTGACATCTTTCCGAAGTGCCGAGAGATCCTCTCGAGCGACGACATCCGCTCCGACAAGCGCCTGGATCGCGACGGCGAATTGCTCCTTAGGGATCGAGTTCTTGAGCTTCTCACAGATCGTCCCACCGACGGCTCGCGCTCGCGAGCGATGGATCAGCATCGAGAATGCCTCGATCATCTCTCATGCGACTCGGATATCGAGCTTCACGATATCATCTTCCTGATACCGCAAGAACTCATATGAGAGACTCGCGTACCCACTCGAGACAGACTTCAGATCATCATAAAAATCTCCGATCAGCTCCGCCATCGGAATCTCATACGAGAGAATCACGCGATTCATATCGAGGTAAGTCTGATTTCGGAAAATCCCTCTCCGTTCCTGCGCGAGCTTCATCAGATTTCCGATCCACTCGCTCGGCGTAATAATCTCGAGCTTCGCGATCGGCTCCTCGATACTGAGATACATTCATGGATTCGGAAGGTCTTCTGGATTCGAGATCGAGACGACAGTGCATATCTCTCCGTTCGACTCGATCAGTTCCGGATTTGCTCGAGGAAATTGCTCACGCTTATCACCACTGAGTACGACATGATAGGTGACCTGCGGGCTCGTGATGATCACATCGAGATCATATTCTCGCCAGAGACGCTCCTTCACGATATCGAGATGGAGCAGTCCGAGAAAACCGCATCGGAATCCATATCCGAGGGCAGGGGAGACTTCTGGCTCGATCACGAGCGAGGCATCGTTCATGATGAGTTTTTCCATGCTTTCTTTCATCTTCGGATATTCATCAGTATCGACTGGGAAAATCCCCGCGAAAATGAATGGAGTGATATGATGAAATCCAGGAATTGCCTTTTTCACCTCGGGATTTCCCATGAAAAGTGTATCTCAGACTTTTGCCTCATCGAGCGACTTCAGCCCGGTAACGAGATAGCCGATTTCTCCCGCCTCGAGCGATGGACAGGGGATATATTTCGGACGGAAAAATCCGACTTCGAGGGCCTCGATCTTCGCGCCACTGTGTATAAACTGGTATTTTCCACCTTTTGCGAGTCTCCCCGAGAAGAGCTTCAGATAGACGACGACTCACTTGTATGGGTCATAATGCGAGTCGAAGATCAGTGCTTTTGTCGCTTCTGTATACGCATTTTCTGCATTCTGTGGGACGAGCTCTGAGTCTTGTGTCAGTTTTTTTGGTTCTGGAATCATGTCGATAATACGATCGAGGATCGCATCGACATTTTCCCCTGTCTTTGCAGAGACCGGGATGATCTCATCGCGCGTACAGCCGAGCAGATGCATCACTTCCTGACTGACGCCTTCGACATCCGCACTCGGAAGATCGATCTTATTCAGGACGGGAATGATCGTCAGATCATTTTCGAGCGCAAGATAGACATTCGAGAGGGTCTGTGCTTCGATCCCCTGCGTCGCATCGACGACCAGGATCGCACCTTCCACACTTGCGAGACTGCGAGAGACTTCATACTGAAAGTCGACATGTCATGGAGTATCGATCAGATTCAGCTCGATTCATCTCCAGTGCATGCGGACAGGAGTGAGCTTGATCGTGATACCACGCTCACGTTCGAGGTCCATCTGATCGAGCGTCTGGGCTTGTATTTCCCGTTTCTCGAGTGTTCCAGTGATTTCCATAAGACGATCGGCGAGCGTTGATTTCCCATGATCGATATGCGCGATAATACAAAAATTTCGGATAGAAGCCATTATTCGGTATTTTGGAAGATAAAATGTATGTATATTTCTCTCGGGAAACTATACACAAAAATAGAAAAAAGCGAGTGAAAAAGCATTTTGCACCATGAAAAAGTAAAGTATTTGACTTTTATATCAGTTTTTTATACTCATCACATACTCGTTCTCCTATGCAAGAAAATACATACTTCATCATGTGGTTTCCGATTCTTGGACTGCATGCACTCCATCAGATCGAGGAAAGTATAGCATTTTTCCCATGGTATCAGGCACATGCGCACGAGATCCCGAGCTGGCTTCTGATCACTGATCCTCAGCATGCAGATCTCGTTATCGCGCATCCAGAGTATTTTCTCCTCGCATCACTCGGACAGATTTTCTTCGTCTGACTCATCGCGTATCTCTTTCGATATCACGAAAAGATCACCAAAATCCTTCTCTTCTGCTATATCGCTGGGCTCACGTTTTTTCTTGTCTGGCATATCCTCGTGAGTTATATTACCCATTCGTATGCACCGATTCTCGTGACATGTATTCTCGGTCTTTATCTGGTTCCCACGTGGATTCTGAAGATTATCCGACTCGGGAGATAAGTTCTGGGTATATTTTGTAGCCTGAATTACACAGAAAAAAAATATCTTTGCAAATCTTTTCATGAGAAGAATTTTGACTTCGATTCAAGTTTCCGGTATACTGGGGCAGGTTTCTTTTCTTCTTTTTTATGGCTCAGTCTCCGTTCGCAGATATATTTAACTATGCTGTTATTCTGAACAGCGACATGCTCGATGATATCACTGAAGATATCGAAAAAGTGTTTCAGAAACTTCAGAAAAAAGAGGATCTCGATAGTCTGAAAGTCCTCCGAAATAAACTCATGGAAGTACTTCAGGTCCATCACGAAAAACTCTCGCACTCGGAGCGAAAATACCTCGGAAAGCTCGAGGATATGCTCGAAGATATCGATGAGGCGATCCAGGAGATTACTGAAAAAAATACGGTCGTGATCGAAGAGATCGATCCGCTCGCGAAGTTCGATAAGAAGTATAAGAAGCGTACCGAACTACCAGAAAAGAAAAAAAAATCACATATTCTCGTCGCGATAAAGAAGAGTGAGATCGCATATGAACGGAATCTTCTCGAGCTTCAGCTCGAGCTCATGAAGCTCCAGAAATATGTCCAAGACAGTAAAAAACGCGTCCTCATCATCTTCGAGTGACGTGATGCAGCAGGGAAATGATGAAGTATCACACGATTTACCGAGCTCTTGAATCCTCGAAGTTCTCGCGTCGTCGCACTTCCGAAGCCGACAGATATTGAGCGCGGACAGTGGTATTTTCAGCGGTATATCCAGCATCTCCCGAACGCGTGAGAGATGGTATTCTTCGATCGAAGCTGGTATAATCGTGCTGGGGTCGAGCCAGTTATGGGCTTCGTGAATAAGAGTAATTATGAGAAATTCATGGGCGAAGTTGCTTCCTTCGAGAAGATCCTGATCGATGATGGGATCGAGCTTATAAAGTTTTATTTTTCGATCTCGAAATGAGAGCAAGCACAGCGATTTCAAGATCGCAAGGCAGATCCTCTGAAGCAGTATAAACTCTCTCCTGTCGATCAGTCGTCGCAAAAACTCTGGGATCGCTACACACTCGCAGAATATCGGAACTTTCAGGTCAGTGACACGAAGTATGCACCCTGGACTATCATCGAGAGCGATGATAAAAAAGAAGCGCGCCTCAATGCGATTCGTCATCTTTTATCACGATTCGATTATCCGCAGAAGTCACGCAAGGCTTCCGTGCGTAATATCGATGACTCGATCGTGCTTTCTGGAAAGGAGAAACTCGAAGAACTCGAGAAAGAGGTCGATCGGAAACTGGATTTTTTCGAGTAAGAATAATATTATTTTCTTTTGAAGATTAAAAAATCGTGATTCCTCACGATTTTTTTTGTTCTGTCGTTTTATCTTGGTTCCCCATGAGTATTTCACATCATTGCTCCCTCGCACACAGATTCTCATCTTCGCGAGGCGATGATAAGCCTGTGATTTCATCTCTTTGGATTTCACTCGGTATACTTGATCGATGAGATTTCCGTATTCATGGGGGGCGATACATACAACTATGTCATCCTGAGTTTATCCCGGAATTCAGTTTTTTGGTATGCAATTTCTTCACAGAAATCCGAGTCTGAAGGCTATTTACAAGCATAGATTCCTGCTCGTGCAAGGCAGGGAAATAGCTCCGTTTTGTTTTTTCTTGTTTTGATAGATTCTCACTCACGTGAGATGATATAAAAATAGGGTATTTTTTGTTTTTTCTGGAGAAATGTGCTACGCTTATGGTACGACTTTTCTTCTCTATGATTCGTCTTTCTCAGATTCTGACCTATAGCTCGATCGCGATCCTCTTTCTTTCTGGATTTGCGTCGGAGACTTTTGCTGATTCTGCTCAGATTCTCGATAATTTTAAAGCCAACCAAAAGCGTATTCTCTTCGAGAATGTTCCGTTTGCGACTGGAAATGCGAATGATATTTTTCTCGAAGAATATATCATGAATGGACTCTCGGGTGTCATGAAAAAGCTCGATGAGACAAAGACGCAATATGAAGATCAGAAAGAGATTATTTCTTCTCGGCGTGCGACACTCGAAGAATTTCTAAAGCAGACGGATGCTGATATCGCCAATAAACTCGCAGAAATCGCTCAGACAGAAGCGACGATCTCGGCGAAGCAATCTGAGATCAGTATCAAGCAGAATTCCATGGTGGAACTCCAGCAGAGAATCGTAAAAAATAAACACGTTATCCTCGAGTACCTCGCATATATTTACACAAAATGAGACCTACTCTATGATGATTCGCAGAATATTGACGTGCTTCGTGGGATTCTCATGAATGATGGCGATATTCAGGACACTTTTTCAGATATTCATTACAAGACACTTGTCTCTCAGGTGGGACAGCAGTTTATCGATGAATATCGCGCTCTGACACGAGAATACTACTCGATGATGGTGTCGCTCGATGAGGAAGTGATTCGACTCTCGACACTCGAGAAACAACTCGAGCAACAGCATGCTGATCTAGAAGATGAGCGAGCTGAGCGCGCACGTGTGCTCGAGCTGACGAAGTGACAGGAAGAGCTCTATGCGACATATATTCAAGAACAGGAAAAACAACAGCAAAATGCGGTCACAGCATGGCATAATGCGCAGGATCGATATATGACAAAATTTAAGAATCTCGCGCAAGAATACGGATGTAATATCGAAAATACAGGATCTGTCGCTCCAAAATGTACGGAATTTCAGGAGTTTTTCCTCGCAGAAAAGTCACTGATCGGATCGCCATCTCTCATCTCGAGTACGAGCCAAAATGCTTTCTCGTGGCCTGTGGTCGCATCGCGACTGTCTGCATTTTTCCATGATCCTGACTACTACTCGCTTCTCGGAAGCTCGCACGATGCGATCGATATTCCGACTCCACAGGGGACTGCCGTTCGCGCACCTGCCGATGGATATATTTACTATATTCTTCCGCCGACTGACGGATGATACTCGTACATGGCGATCAAGCATGCGAACGGGCTCGTGACGGTGTATGGACATTTATCCTATGTATATGGTTCTCTCTTCCAGGTCGTAAAAAAATGAGATATCATCGCACTCTCTGGATGAATTCCTGGGACTCCAGGTGCTGGTCCGATGACTTCTGGAGCGCATCTTCACTTCGAAGTCTGGAAGGATGGAGAATCAGTCGATCCGCTTCGGTATCTGAATATTGCTGATTTGCCGTATGATTCATTTCCGAGTCGATATAATGAGAAATTTATCCAGGATCTCGAAGAAAAATATGGATCGAACGTCGATACATCTTCGTATGAGTCGAGCTTCCAGATTCGAGGTGAGACAGAAGAAGAGCGACAGACATATCTTCTGAAGACATACGCATCGAAGGCATTTCAGAACCGAAATGACTGGGTAAATGCTGCACTTGATGCAAAAATCGATCCATCATTCGTCATGTGTGTCTGACTTGCTGAGACGACACTCGGAAACTATATGAAGACGGCTTATAATGTCGGAAATGTCGGAAATACCGATGACGGAAGCGTCCGATCATTCTCGAGTGCATCGGCAGGTATCGCTGCGATGACACAGACATTTAATAATCAGTTCCTCTGACAGTACTCGAAAGTGAGTGAGCTCTCACGCTGGGGAAATAATCGAGGACTCATCTATGCATCATCTCCAGAAAACTGGCATAATAATATCATTCGCTGTCTCTCGGCACTGAAAAATCGATTTGTCGAGGATGATTATGAGTTCCGACTCGGTCCGCCGACTGGATTATAAAAAAAGTGACAGAGTTTTTTTCGATCTTCCTTTCGAGTCTTTGCAAGAATTCGACCCTATTACCTTTTTCGCATAGATTCGCTCCTTCGCGAGATGATGACATTCCGATTATGTCATTTCGGGTTCTTAGTCTTCTCAGAATATGATCTTTGGTTCATTCACGAACATGGATTCATGCTTCCACGAGGACATAAGAAGGCTTCGGACTTTTTTTCCCTTTGTGATCGGATTCGATCATTTTCCTCGTCGAGCAATTACTGTCGTTTCTCGAGTTCTTTTCGCTTTTCCTCGAATTTCTTCATCTGCTCGACGGCGATATGTCGCTTCTGCATCTCTGTACGGACGATATGATCGGGAGCATTTTGTAGAAATGTATTATCGCCGAGTTTATCTGAGAGCGTCCGAATATAGAGCTTTTTCTCTTCGATAATCGTCTCGAGATGCGCGAGCTCCTCTCGAATATTTTCCTCATATGAAGGGATATCGACGTAGATCTCAGTATTTCCCGAGAGTCCATATCCTTGAAAACGCGTATTTGGTTTTTTTGCTACGATCGTGATCTTTCCAGCATGTGTCAGTCATCGGATGAGCTCCTCATTTTCCTCGAGGACAAGCTGATTCGTGATCTCTGACACAATAAGAATATCCGTGATATCCTGCGGTTTGATATGATATTTTCCACGTATTTGCCTGATCGTATTGATGATCTCGATCACTGCATATATGTCGTGTTTTTCATTGGTACTCCAGAAGATTTCTCCAGAAAAAAGCTCTGCATCTTCCTGAATAGCGAGCGTATGGAGTATATTTCTGATCGAGGGTGTAAATAATTCTGAGAAGAAAAGGAGCCAGTGAACTCCGAGCGCGAGAATGTTTTTCCCTTCTGGACTGGACTGTGTCTTATAGGCCTCGAGTGTGATCGGCGCGAATTTCTCTGTGAGCATGCGCGCAAATATCTGAAATGCATCTCTGCTGTATTCCTCTGTCATACATTCGCGTATCTTCTCGGTGGTATGTGCGAGCTCCGTGAGCGTCCAGCGCTCGTGTGGGAGCAGATTTTTTTCTGCTTTTTTTATGTGTTCGAGGATCTCTGAATAGTCTCCGATCGGTCCGACTTCGAGCGAGATAAATCGTACGATATTCCAGAGTTTCGAGAGAAAATGAAAATATTCTTGAAGCGAGTCTTCTGTGATATTTTCATGTAAAATTGCGAGACGCATCGTGTCGGAACCATATTTCTTTATCCCTTCTTCGAGCAAAATCTCTGAAGAATTCTCGTCGACATAGCTCAGAGAACTGATCGGTGTCCCCCCAGTACATTCATATCCGAGCATCATGACTGGGATATTCCAGAGCTCGATCATCCCCATCGGGAGCGTCGTATGTGAGATCGGTGAGGTTCCATCCTGTGTTTTTATCCCCCGTGTGCAGAACAGAAACATCAGTACATCGAGGAAATACGTATCGAGTGTTCGTTTTTCCTGGATGATCAGATCTTCTCCATATTCTTTGATCAGTTTCTCGGGATTGTCTGTAACATCGAGAAGCTCTCCCGTCTCCTTGTGAAAATATGCAGGGATCGTGATCCCGATATTTCCCGTCCGTGAGATACACCAGTCATGTGCTTCGAGAAGTGCTGACTCGAAGCGTTTTTTCCCATTCTCAGAGATATAGAATTCTGCGTCATTATATCCAGCGATTACACGTTCCTTCAGGATACTTCCTTTTACAAACCACTCGCGTGAGATGATATGCTCGACCCGACATGACGTCTCTCGACACTGAGTCTCTGTGATATTTCCGACTTCGATCTGTATCAGATTTCCTTTTGATCTGAGGAGTTCGACTGTGTTTTCTCGCGCTTCCGTCTCTGCTTTTTGCCCGACGAAAATCCCTGCTTCTGGCGTGATGAAGCCTTTTTTATCGATGATAGAGAGATTCGTCTGAAGCTCATGATCGCGTGCGAGTTCGAGGTCTTGTCTTGAGAGGGATGGGGTGATCCTCCGTATTCCGTCGTTCGCACCCATATCGACTCGCGTGTCTCCGATGATCGGGATCGCCTTATTCAGCGCCGGGATAATAATATTTTTTCCGATAAGTTTCTTATATCGTTTATCCTTCGGATGGACAGCGACCGCGACATCCGCGAAGATCGTCTCTGGTTTGTCAGTCACGATATGGAGTTCTGCATCTGAGCCCGAGACAAAATACACGATATGATACCAGCGTCATTCTTTCTCCTCGTGTTTTACTTCACTTTCTGCGATGACCGATCATCGAGCTCCAGAATATGAGACGAGAGATTCTTCATATGTGATATATCATTTCTTGTAGAGATCGAGAAAAGTCTTCTCCACAAATTCCTGAAAGTCTGGATCAAGTGTGGTTCGTGCATGATCGGCACTCGAGAGAATTGCGAGATTCTTATACTGCATGTCTGCATATGTCGCATATTCTTTTTGCCATTCTTCTGTGACATCTTCGAGTGAGAGCGTTTTTTTTCCTTTTTTCAAGAGTGACGATGCAGAGGTGTAGAGATCTTCACTCACGTAAGAAGTCGTCGGGATTGTGAAGATTGCCTCCCCAGAGAGCATGTGATAGCGTACAAGGGTGTCTTCACAGATCATCGTATGGAGATGATCGAGTGGGAAATTCCCCGAGAATCTCCCGGGAGGGACAATCCCTGTATAGCGCGTCTCACTTGTTTTTTGCGTGCGGATCTTCTCTCTGTGAAGGGGATAGTCTTGGGGAGTATACTTTTTCGGGAAATCCATACGATGAGAATTATGAGATAAATGCGAGAAATGTCTTTATCCTTATCTTCCAGTCAGTCATCGTCGTAATACGACGAAAAGTGTGCGAAAAAAGATAACACTGTCGAGCCAGAGCGAATAGTGCTCGATATAATAAATATCGAGTTTTACCTCATCTTCGAAGCTATTCTGATCGCGTCCATGGACTTGTGCCATACCTGTGATACCGGGCTTGACCGTCAGGACTTGATTCTGATATTCTTCGTATTGTTCGACTTCTCTCGGCTGGTGCGCGCGCGGTCCGATAAAAGACATATTTCCGATGAAGACATTCCAGAGTTGTGGCAGTTCGTCGATCGAGAATTTCTCGATGATTTTCCCGATTTTTGTGACGCGTGGATCATTCTCGACTTTATAGAGCGGTCACTTCCGTGAGCTCTGCTTCTCGCGGAGCTCCATCTCATATTGAAGCGCCGGATCGTCTTCTGGACTTTTTCCGTAGGCATCTTTCACCGAATATTTCCAGTACATGTACCGGAATTTATACAGGGTAAAAATCGTGCCGTCGAGTCAGACACGCCGATTCCTGAAGATAATCGGTCATGAAGGATCCTCGATCTTGATACAGATGCCGATGATAAGAAAAAGCGGAAAAAAAAGTATCAAGAGAAAAATACTCAGAAAAATATCAAAAATCCGCTTCAGAAGGCGTTCCCACGGTGTGATCGTAATCGCTGAGAAATTCACCACCGCGATCCCGTTCCATTCGATGATTTCTCGTGGAATATTCGAGAATTCTCACGGGATAATCGTCTGGATCGTGCGGATTCCGTAGACTTTCGCGAGTTCTATGATTTCCGTCATTTGCACTCATTTTTCCACTTCTCCTGAGAAAAAAATCGTATCGATCGTGTGACTTCTGATCATATCGAGGATTTTCGGATCATTGATTCATCGCTTCACGATATGAAAAAGCGGATTCTCCTCGAGTTCTGGGACAGAATTTCCGATGACGAGAAGCTGTTCTCGGGGAAATATATTTTTCTCGATTCCGCGTTTTTCCCCGTAGACGAGGAGCATGCGCCCGAGCGATCAGAAGATCAGAAAAAGGATCGTCGCGAAAAATATAATCAGTCTCGGGAGATCTTGTATATCAGAAAATCCCATCGAGAGATAGACAGCGCCGATGAATATCAGAAACCAGAGAAAGGTATTTCCGAGGAATTGTGTGATCTCACTCGACGCATCTGCACGTGTCTCGAGACGATACATATTTCTCGATTCCTGGATGATCAGAAAGATGATGATCGCCAGCAGAATATAGAAAAAAAGATCCGAATACGCGAGACTATATCGCGGAAGGTAGATTCCAGGAATTCCGTCAGTAATCGCTCGGATATTTCTCGCGATCAGAAAACTCACACTCAATGTAAGAATATCGAGCGGGATACGAAGAAGTGAAAAAAGTATCCGAGAGCGTTTCATACGGCTGAAAATACTAAGTTCCAAGATATGGTTTTGCTTTTCCAGGGAGTATCAGACCGATAATCGTCATATTTTTTATCATGATAAATGTATTATATTTCTGTACTTTTTCGTTTACTGCACTGAACTGAGCGTGCATATCTTTTTCTGCTTGGATCACAAAATCTCGGATATAGATGAACTGCGTCTCAGTCAGAAGTGCTGGAATCTGCGCAGAAATCTGCATGAGAAAATGAAATTCCTTCTCGATGCGGACATTCATCTCGAGGACATCGACGATGTCATTCGTCGGCATAAGAACAGCTTCACTATGGAGTCGTATCATCGTCTTGAGCGAGGCTTCTTCCGCGACTTTATCGCGCATTGTCTCGAGAAATGCAGGAATTTTATCGATTTTTTTCCGATACAATGCGATCGTCTTCCGCTCTTCTTTCTTCAGTGACTGCGAGAGTGTCGCGCGCGTAAAGAAGAGAAGGAGGAGAATAAGCGGGATAAGAATCAGAAGGAAAAAATACAGAAGCTCCATACAGAAGAAAAAAGAAATTCAGGAATCACGAGCGATTCTAGCTTTTTCCTGCTTTTTTTCAAATCATTATCAGCAGAATGATACCGAGCGCAATCATCGGAAGTGAGAGTAGCTGTCCCATCGTGAACCACGATGATCCGAAGAGATAGCCGATCTGTGTGTCAGGAAGTCGAAAAAATTCGATACAGAAGCGGATTATTCCGTATCCGATCAGGAAGACGGCGCTGAGCGTCCCGTATGGTGGATTTTTCTTCTGGAGATACTGGAGGAGGATGAGCAGAAAAACTCACTCGAGAAGCGCTTCCAGAAGGGGAGAAGGGAAGTGAGGGATTCCGTCGTGCATCATCGCGAATGGTCCGGTATAATTCGCATATCCATAGAGTTCACCATTGATATAATTTCCGATTCGTCCGAGCATGAGTCCGATCGGTATGATCGCGATCACTTCGTCCGAGACTTGGAGAAGGGATTTCTTATACATATACGACCAGAGGATCAGCGCGAGGATCACGGCGATCGTCGCACCATGGAAGCTCATTCCTCATTCCCAGATTTTGAGCGCATCGAGTGGATGATCTACGAAGTAGCTCAGATTATAAAAAAGCACATATCCGAGTCGTCATCCACCGACAACTGCGATAAACATAAAAAGTAGGAGCGAATCGAGCTCTTTTTCGGTGAAGATTTTTCTCCTCTTGATTATCAGGTATCAGAAGAGGAATCCGAGGGCATACATGAGTCCGTACCATGTTGGTGCGAAAGTGATACCGAAGATGTCAAGAGAGAAAATTTTCATTATGTTTTGTAAATTTGATTCAATATATAAAATATGGTAAAATTATGCAAGTTAATTATTTTCTTGGCGTATGCACACCCCTTCTTTCTCTCGCTTCCTTCGAGTCTTATGAATGGCACTTTCTCTCGTATCGATCCTCTCGCTCTCGAGTGCGCATGCGTATACCGTATCGAATTCGGATGGGAGTGTGACGATAGATACTATTGCAGGGTATTCATATCCATATATAGCTTCAAATGGTACAGGGAACATGAGCGTATCGAATATTACCATATGAAATGTAGTAACTCTCGATATATCATGTACTGCATGATATAAAAGTACCGCATTTGTTATAGGTGAATCTACTATTCCTAATAGTGCTGCTATCCGCTGCGCCACCCCTACCCCTCAGGCCTATAACAAGTCATACTCTGTAGCTGAGCTGAATCTCAATAAAGCCCCAACAAATAATATGACATGTACTTTCCCCCCTGGTACATATCGAATTTCCTGCACTTTTTTCCCGTCACATGCTGGCTTTAGCCCATGACCAGGCGCACTGTTTAATGATCAGAAAAATGTTACCGTATCTCTTGTGAACGCAGATGGAGTCTGTGGAACACAAAATGGATTCACATATGCATATGCTGCCACAAGTTTTAATTCATGGTCATTTTGCTCAGTGTGAACTCCGTCGCCAGCTTCTCCTGCATTCCCAGCTCAGGGATCGATGACAACATGGATGTGTCCATGATCAGGAGCTGGGACTGACACGCTCTGTAGTGCGAGCCGAATGGCGCCAACACCGATAAGTGGCTCCTGTGGTACTGCAAATGGGAAGGTATATATCTCCTCTGATACGAGCTTCTGATCTGATACACTCTGTACCGCCGGAAGTCTCGATCCTGCGACGATCGCTTTCCCTGCGGTCGGAGCGACGACGACATGGACATGTAAAGGAATCGGGGCAAGTACTACGAATGCATCGTGTAGTGCCAGTCGTACATCGGCAGGGCCAGTGAATGCCGTCTGTGGAACCGCTCAGATGACATATTCACTCGGACAGACGACGTACGGATGACGGACATTTTGTGCTGCCGGACAGAACCTCAGTCCTTCCCCTGCATTTCCAGATCCAGGTACGAGCGTCTCATGGACCTGTTCTGGGGAAAATGGCGGAGCGAATGTATCCTGTACTGCAGATCGACAGATGAGCTATGGTATCTGTGGGAGCGTTACACTCCCACCACGAAATTTCGTCCTTGCACCGATCGTCTCACGCGTCAGTGGAATCTGGGGAGATCCACTCGGACTTTGAGAATTTCTTTCTACTGGAAATGCAGGATTTGTAGATTTTAGTATCGATGGAACCCTGAATACGACAGGAGCGACATTCATCTGACCAGATCTTGTCGGATGGTTCTGGATCCAGTCGATCTGATGGGTCAATCTCGGAGACTGTTATCCTGTCGAGATGATCGAGCCAGCGAATGGACAGAATATCGCAGAGTGATGGACACTTTCCGGATATGCATGGAGTGAAAATGCCGGATGGATCGAGTTCCGCAATAATGAAGTCGGATCGCAGACGTATTATGATCCGACGACACGATCCTTCTCTGGATGGGCATGGAACGATGGAATCTGATGGATCGACTTCACTTCATGAGAGAGTTCGTTCGGCGTGGAATTTATCGGAAAAGTAAAAGTGCTCGGAACTATCTGAGGGCAGAATACCTTCGCGACTCTATCCTACTCTCCATGAGATACTGTGTCGAATATGACGACCGAGTGATGGGTAAACCAGATCCGTAAGAATGTCGCCGTTTTACTCCGAAACATGCAGGAATCCATTAACACAGTTGCCTGAGAGCCAGATACGATGAGTGATCAGCTGAAGACTGTCCAGGGCATTCTTTTCCTTGAGCCATCATCTATCTATAGCGGAGTTACGATCGCAAATACTTCACAGGATTATTTCTCGAAGTATCAAGTCCAGAGCATTATCGTCGTCGGAGGTGATGTCTATATCGCAGGAGATATCCCACCAGATACGACTGGAAGACCACAGGCCATCATAGCAGTGCGAGAGAATGGAAAAGGGGGAAATATCTATATCGGAGCAAAAGTAAAGCAGATATATGCTTCGCTTGTCGCAGAAGGAAGTCTCTTCTCATGAGAATATCGGACTTCAGGAATCGTCTTATATGCGAAAGGAGCGATCGATGTGACAGCACTTCCACAGGATCAGCTTCTGATTCATGGATCAGTGATTTCTCATAATACGATCGGATGAGCTATCACTCCAGGATTGACAAGCGTCAGCCGTTGTCCATTCGGGGTGCTCGAGTGTAATCGAGATACGGCGATTATATATGATATGAATTACTTCCGGGCGTATACACCATGAGTCATCGCGACACGTGCATGGGAAGATGACACATATGATGATTACTCTATGATTATCGAGTATGATCCTCGTATTATTTCGGATCCTCCTCCGGGTATGAAAGATGAATAATTTTATTTCTTTTTCTTCTTTTTATGAAATATATTTTCCCTATTCTTCTTGTGACACTGCTCGTGAGTGCTTGTACTGGAGGGGCTTCCCTCGATACCTCGACTGGCGAAGTCGTCTCGGTAACTCCGACTGCACAAGAGTCGAGTGATTCTGATGGATATGCCCTCTGACTCGAGTATGCACCGAAGGTTATCGAGAAGAATGATGGATTCCGATCTTGTATTAAGCAATCGATCGATCAGTGTCAGGAAGTGACATTTTCACGTATGGTCGTCGAAGCGACGGACACGAGTCTCTGTGATGGATTCGAAGATGAGATACTCGCACAGCGCTGTAATGACATGATCTACTCTTCTCTTGCGCAGAAAGATCGAGATGTGTCTCTCTGTAAAAATGTCGTAAATGGCACACATGACTGTGAATATAGCGTTACTCTGATTACGGCTATGAGTTCCTGAACGATCGATCCATGTATGACGCTCTCTTCGAGTGCCTCTGGAAGCACATACACATCGCAGGATCGATGTATTCTTTCTGTAGTTGATACATATTCCATGCAGGATACGACTCCTTTTGATGCCAGTGTCTGCGAGAAAATATCATCATCGGATATGCAGACACTCTGTCAGAAAAGCTTCGAGAACCGAGCGCAGTTTCTCGAGGCGAAGAGTAATGTTCAGTAATATTCATAATAACAAAGGATTTCCTTGGAAATCCTTTTTTTCGGCTTAATAGACAAAAGTTGGTA
>DINU01000008.1 GCA_002426885.1 Patescibacteria group bacterium UBA5532 | reverse complement strand
TATTCAAGTTAGTTTACTATAGAAAAAAATGTAGGCCGTTTTCCTGCATTCTTTCCTTAATAGAAGCACAAACACAGGATGAGAGTTCATTATTTATTCACCTTGAATAGTCTCACATGTGGTTTCCAGTCCATAAAAAAAGATGGCAAAATAATACATGAGAGCCAAAGTATAGCTGCAAAGACAGTGGTCGATCTTTTATAGAAAAATACAAGAAAGATTGAGTCAGGATTACTTACCCATGTCATGTTCAGTAAATCCATAAAAAAAACTGCACCCGGAAAGATGCAGAAGATTCAAGAATAGTATACTACACGTCTCCCTTCTCTGTATTCATCTCTCTCCGAGTCTGGATAATCTGCTGAAGGGACTCGAGGATAGCAGGTTCTTTCTCTCGAAGCATACTGATAGTAAAGTCTGGAAAGACGATAACGACACTTTTTTCCTCTGCTTTTACACTCGCATTTCTCCGCTCTTTTTGCCCTGAGAAGAGCGCCATCTCTCCGACTGGTTCTCCAGGACGGACCATATTTACGATCTTGCATATGGTATCACCACAGGGATGAAACACACTGAGGCTTCCTGATACGACCACGTAGAAAGCATTTGCCTCCTCTCCTTCATGAAAGAGTACTTGCTCCGGCTCGAGAATCCGCTCCTGCGTCATCGATGCGAGGAACTGGCGCGCCTGCGGAGAAAGTGTCGAAAAAAGTGGAATAGAGTCGAAAGAAGCCATATTAGAATGAGATAAAGTTCAGATGCATGAGGACGATCGCCACGAAAATCAGAGCGATCACACCCCAGATCGCGTAGATTATTTTTACATATTTTGGTACATAGATGTGGATCCCGTACTCGATCAGGCATGCGAGAAGCCAGAGTGTCGATCCAGCGAGCATGATGAAGAGGAAGTATGTGATCTTACTCATGGCTTCTTTTTGCCATCCTCATACCGTAAAAAGCCAGACACTGTAGTACAGTACAGCAATAAAGATAAAAATATTCTTCGCGACTATAAGCCGGATTTCCGTATATGATTCGGCTTCTTCATGGAGCTTGGTTTGGATTTTGTGGAGTAACTCCTTGCCATTATTCATAATTTGAATATTATGCACATAATTATATCGATATATCATTATGATACAAGTAAAAATCAATCGTCTCGCCCTTCTCGCATGACTCGATGTCCCAGAAGGCGATCGTTATGCAAGCATGGAAAATAGCCTCGGAGAGATCATCGAGTATTTCTCTGTCCTCGATCCGATCGATACCAGTTCTGTGACACATATCACGAGCCCAGGATCCCTACTCCTGCCACTCCGATATGATGAAGTACACGATGATCTGGCGACTCGCGAAGAGCTCCTCGCATGCTCACCACAGCGCATCGCTGCGGATCAGATCATGCTCGATAGCATCATGCAGACCGACGAGAAATAATCTAGCAGATAATCCCACTTCCTATGACTCGATCTCCATCGTAGAGAACGAGTATTTGTCCGCTTGTGATCGCACGTTCTGGTGTCGGGAAATGGATATGGATCGTACCAGTGTCATCGAAAAAGGCACGACATGGGACATCTTTCTGGCGGTAACGAATCTTTCCTGCACAGACTCGTTCTCCATCCCACATCTCTCCGACCCATTCTGTCGCCGTCAGTGTATCCTGAAAAAGAGCATCATCTTTTCCGTAAGAGACGGTGATAGTGTTATTATTACAGTCTTTCGCAATAACAAAAAGAGAAGGTCCGCCACCCACTCCGATCCCCTTTCTCTGACCGATAGTATAAGAAAAAGCGCCTTCATGCGTCCCGAGTATTTTTCCATCGGGATCGAGTATTTTTCCATCTTTTTTCGGGATTCGTCTTAGAAGAAATTCCCGCATCGGAACTTTCCCGATAAAACAGAGCCCCTGACTGTCTTTTCTCTCTGCATTCGGGAGATTATTTGCTCGCGCGATCTTTCGCACTTCTTCTTTCTGGAGCATTCCGATCGGAAAGATGCTTTTCGAGAGCTGAAACTGACTGAGCCGAGAGAGAAAATAAGACTGATCTTTCTCAGGATCATTTCATTTGCATAGTTCATAGATACCTGCGTTCTCTTTTACATGAGCATAATGCCCAGTCGCGATCGCATCGAATCACATATCGAGTGCTTCCTCGAGAAAAAGCTCGAATTTAATGAGATTATTACAGAAGACATCGGGATTCGGAGTCCGGCATGCTTCATATTCACGATAGATATACTGCACGATCCGTGACTCGTACTCTTTCCGGTAATCAAAGGTAAAAAATGGAATATCGAGAAACTTCGCAACAGACTCAGCAACTGCGAGATCTTCACGCGTTGGGCATGTTGGATTTTCTTCATCGATGTAATTTATCATGAATCCAGCAGAGACTGTATGCCCCGCTTGCTTCAGAAGCAAGGCAGAGACCGCTGAATCTACTCCTCATGAGAGTCCGACAAGTATACGCATGGTGTGATTATACAGAAGAAATCCGAATTGCAAAGCATTCATTTTCCCTGAAAAAAAAGAGTACGTTCTTCGTATGTCGTGTTTGCTTTTTCTCCTGAAAATTCTACAATATGGAGCATATGCAAAGTTTCCAGATTTCTCCATCTGCGGTGTGGAATGATTATGTAAATCCTTCTCTTGATGAAGTAGATGCGACGATCGAGCGCTTCGGATTTCATGAGCTCGATCGCGATGCGATCCTCGAGGAAAATCAGTACGCACGTATCGATTCGTACGATGACTATCTTTTTATCGTACTTCACTTTCCGAAGTATGAGCCGACGACTCAGCGCTATGTGTATAATGAATTTAATATTTTTATCTCAAAAACCTATCTTCTCACATTTCGATACTACAATAGCTCAGAGATCCGAAGACTGCAAGAGACCTATGAGACCAAGATTACTACATGAGAACCGACGACACCAGGATTTCTCCTGTATGAACTCCTCGAGAATATGCTCGATAAAGTCATGAAAATGCTGGAGCGCTTCGGAAAAGATCTCCGACTGATCGAGCGGGATCTTTTTTCACAGCGTGGCGCGAAGACGATCGAGTGAATCATGGTAAAAAAACGGAATATCATCACACTGAAACACATGATGAAGCCACAGATCGCTGTCTTGAAGCTCCTCGAACTACGGATGAATACCCTCTATAATGGCGAGATCGAGCTCTACTTCGAAAATCTCGAAGATAAGCTCGATAAGATATTCTCCGAGATCGAATTACTTCAGGAAAATCTCGATTCTATGGAAGATACTCTGAAGTCGATCTTCGAATTTCAGACGAATACGACAATGAAATATTTCTGACTTTTTTCAGCGATTCTCCTTCCTCTGACGCTTGTGACAGGATTCTTCGGGATGAATATCGAGCAGGCGACGTTCGATAATAAAATTATTGTAGTAACAGTATTCTTTGTTTTATTTCTTACGTTCGGAGTGATTTATTATATTTTTCATATGAAAAAGTTATAGAAATGAGGTATTGCGTATTTTTTCTCATCCTTTTTGTTCTGCATCTGCCGAATCCTGCTTCTGCTCAGATGCCTTTCTGGGCGGAAAATAATTTTCAGGAACAGTATTTCAGCGATACGAGTGTTATGCGTTTTGTCTCACGGGATACCCCTCTTTCTGACCCGGAGTATATTCCGACTGGACTTTTTCCTATAGCTTCCGAGTATATCGATGAACGTGGTCGGAGAAGTATGCTTCGCTCCGATGCGAATGATGCACTTCAGCTTTTGGCACGAGATTTTACGACTCAATTCGGAAAACCACTCGTCGTCGTGTCGGCATATCGAGACTATGCCTATCAGAAGCGACTCTGGGATCTCGGTCGCTGTACAGAGACACTCTGTGCACCTCCATGAAATAGCGAGCATCAGCTCGGGCTTGCGATCGATATTTTCGAAGCATCCACGGAAGATAACTTCTTCGCGAGTACAGACTATCAGACATACTATACTTGGCTCGAAGAGAATGCGCACGCATATGGCTGGACACAGAGCTATACACATGGATCAGAGATCGATGGATATGAAGTCGAGCCGTGGCACTGGCGCTATGTCGGGATCGAGCTCGCGACACGTCTCTATGAATATGACTGGAATCTTACACAGTATATACAGTTTATGCGTTTTCTCGCGGAACTTCGGAGTATTTCTTTTGGGTCTAGACTAGCAAATTTTTAAAAACTACTCGTTTTGCTCGTTCGTAATTTTTATAATTGTATCGAAATTCACATTCTTTCAAATGTAAGTGAAATTTATCTGGATGAATACCCTTAAACTTTGCCATTCTTCTTTTACAGAAACTCCAGAAGGATTCTATTCCATTCACATGATTCTTTCCTCTGGCAAACTCATTCTCACTATGATAGACACGGTAGTGATCATATCCATTCAGTACAAGAGAATCATATGCTTTCCATCCATCAGTATAGATAGTAGATCATTCCAGTATCTTTCCTTGTACTATTGGCATCAATTCTTCTCTCGAACAATTCTCTACAATACTGACAAACACTCTTTCATCTCGTTTCAGGAGTCAAAAGACTGGTGTCTTTCCTGCAGCTCATCTTCATCTCTTTCCCCTGATTCTCTTGGCTCAAAAGTAACTTTCGTCTAGCTCAAATTCTCATCAAAATTGATATCTTTCCTTAAAATCCTTTGATTCTTCTATAGAGAGTCGTACAATAGCTTCACGAAATCGATTGTACCAAAGGTTTATAGTGTTTCTGTTTATGCTCATAATCTTTGCTGTCTGAGTAGCAGTAAAATCTTCAAAAAAATAATAAAAAATTCTTCATATTTTATACGTCGATAGTTTACTGTATTTAATCATATGCAAGCATTATAAGAAATAATGTTTGCTAGTCTAGACCCTTCTTTTTTTGCGACAGATTTCTCTTTTAACACATAAATTCCCCCCATGCATACAGAATTCGAGATTACATTCTGTGATATCGATCATGCTTCCATACGAGAAAAAATACAAGCACTCTGAGGCGAGTGTATACAAGAAAAAACACTCATGAAGCGCATCGTATACCTTGCTCCAGAGAGTCCGGAAAATTCTTACTTTCGTCTTCGAGATGAAGGGAATAAGCAGACATTTACCTATAAGCATATCTCTCCGACGCTCGATATCCATGCGGTAAAAGAAATAGAGACGGAAGTGAAGGATTTCCATGCTATGCAAGAGATGCTCGCACTTGCAGGACTAAAATCAAAGGCTTTTCAGGAGACGTATCGAGAAGTATGGAAAATCCATAACATGATATACCTCATGCTCGATGAATGGCCCGGACTGAAGCCATTTATCGAGATCGAGTGAGACTCGGAAGATATCGTACGAGAATACACAGAAGCACTCGGTTTCGAGTGGGATATGGGAGTATTCTGAGCGATCGATGAGCTCTATTTTCGGGAGCTTGGCATTCCGAAACAAGAGATAAATTCTCTCCCAGAGATTACCTTCCAGAATCCTCCGAGGAAGATTTCATAGTGGTGTTTTCCGAGTTATTGATTTCCCGACTCGATCACGACGTCTTTCCAGAACCATTCTGTGATCGCGTCCTTCGAGATTTTTTTATAGGCTTCTGTCGTCGTGTATCACTGATCTGGCATATAACGCATGACGATCAGGGAGACGTCATCATACTGGACATGTTTATATCCCATAAATGCTGAGAGATCGGTCGTGATCGTATTAAAGACATTTTCCGCCGTCTTTTCGCGCGTCTTCTCGATCGCTTCGATGATGCGATTTACCCCGAAAAGGATACCTGTCTTCTCCGATCGAAGGCGTGCCTCACTGATACCGTCGGTGTAGAGAACGACAATATCTTCAGGTTCGAATGCGATATTTCGTTCGTGGAGAATCTTCGAAATATCTTTTACCATACCAAGCGCGACACCACCACTTTTTATCTTGACCACCGTCTGATCCACGTGTTTGTAGACGAGAATATACTCATGTCCTGCCCCGGTGTAGTAAAGTTTTTTCTCAGCCTCATTCCAGCGGATCATGACCGCGCTCATCATCATATTTTTTCGGACACGTGGACGAAGGATCGCATTCGTGCTGGCGAGGATTTCCGCACTGCTGTCGTTATGGAGCGAGAGTCCGGCGATCAGCGAGTTCACGATCATCATGACGAAGCCACTTGCGATACCATGACCCGTGACATCACCGAGATAGACATAATAGTTCGTATCCTTTCCGACGATGATATCGTAGCTGTCTCCTCCGACTTCACTTGCAGGGCGTGATGCCATAGCGACTTCGAGCGAAGGAATCCTGATATTTTCTTTCAGAAGCACATGTTGCTGGAGCTCGCTCGCGATCTCGACTTCTCATCGTAGCGCTCGCCCGGTTTTGATTTCCTCCTTGAAGTTTTTCAGAATTTGTAGACTTTTTACGAAGAAATCGATGATATAATTCATCTTTTTACTGAATGTCGTTCCCTTGAGAGATGAATTTGTTTCCATTCCATTCAGAAAGAGAACGATTTCATGATTCAGATCGTAGACTGGCTTCCAGTAGACGGCGTAGACCCAGAGGATGACGAGCGCGATCTGTGCGAGCAGAAAGAGAAAGAAAAGCATCGGATATCCATCGAAGAGACCCGAAATATATGGAATAGAAAATACTCCGAGCAACTGTGCCAGCACTCCAATGTCTACGAAGACACAGACGGATATGAGCATGAGCATGATAAAGGAGAACATAGAGAAAATTGAGGAAATATGAGGGAGTTATGTATTTTCAGTCTTTTCTGGCTCGGGAGGAATTGGTGATGCTGGAGATGATGGTATCTCGGGGATGGTTTCTGCATGTGCTGTGGCAGGAGGACTTTCCTCCGTTTTACCCACTTCTGGAGTGCTTTCTGGAGCTGAAGTCTCCTCGGGTGTCTCCGCGAAGATTCCCATGCGCGCTTCGATTTCCATGTCGACGTACTTTTTTCGTCGTCCATACATTTTCCGAGAATATTCTGTAATAATTCGAGATACTTCGAGGTTTTTATACGTATTATCCCAGATCGTTTTCAGATCGAATGGACGTGTCGTTGCGTTATCGATATTCAGCTTACAGTAGGTCGTATAATTCGCGATCCCGATGATGTCCTGCTGAGAGAGAAGTGGAGCATATTCCTTCTCGAGATATTCCGCATCTTCTGCCCCGACCTTGAATGACATGATCGTTCCGACGTTTCCGAAGACCGCGTCTTTGATCGCGGGTTTTCCACTACTTTTATATTTTTCTCCAGAGCCTCCGATTTGTGCGATATACTGGTGCGCCATGACGAGCGCGAGATGATATTTTCGTGCTTCTGAGAGGATTTCTCAGAATGTGTCGGTCGCGAAGTTCTGGAATTCATCCACATAGAGGAAAAAATCTTTTCGGTCGGATTCCTCCATATCAGCGCGACTCATCGCTGCCATATTTACTTTCGCGACCATGATCAGACCGAGAAGCTGTGCATTCAGATCTCCGATCATTCCCTTCGAGAGTTTTACCATGAGAATCTTCTGTTCATCCATGACTTTTCTGATGTTAAAAGCACTTTTCGTCTGACCGATGATATTTCGCATCGTCGTATTCGTGATAAATGGTCCGAATTTCGCAGAGAAAAATGGGATCATCTCCTGCTTTTCTCGATCTCCCGTCTGCGCATATTCATTTTCCCAGAATGATTTTACCATCACATTTTTTATCTTCGAGACTTTATACTTCATAAATGCCTCATCAACGAAAAGACGTGGTACATCGATGAGTGTCCCACCTTCTTCTTCGTCATCCATAAGGGTCAGACAGCCATTTCGGAAGTAGTGCTGGATTCGAGGTCCGAAGATCTCATCGCCGTACATCTTGATAAAAATCGATGTCGCATCGAGCGCGGCTCGATCTTTTTCTATCATGCGGAGATTCTCATCGGTCGCGATGATATCGAGCATATTCAGTCCCATCGGATATTCCCAGTCAGCAGGATCGAAGATGATCATATCACGAGCGCGTTCCTTCGGGGTAAATGCGACCGTATCATCGACGAGATCGCCATGTGGATCGATCACACAGAGTCCATCACCGTTCCAGATATCCTGACGCGCCAGATATCCGATCAGCACGGATTTACCTCATCCAGATTTACCGATAATATAGTGATGTCTTCCACGATCCTTCTTCGCGAAATAGATTGGAGTCTGCTTATTTCGATACGTATTCCACCCCATCAGGACGCCATCGCGATAGAGTGGAAAATTTCCGAGTTTTCGCTGTTGTGGTTTTTGCGTCGGGATTTTTCCGGCATCTTGCGGACGTCATTTATTTTCCCCTTCCGTAAAGATCGGGACGATCGTCCCATCGAGAAGCATAAGATTTTTATTCTCATCCCGCGCGAGATTCCAGTTTTTATCGACTTTGAGCTTCGAGCCATCCTCTGTAAGGATATTTCCATCCTTGTCTCGGATATAGTCCATCAGAAGCGTCGGATCGGTCGGAGTCTTGAGATTCGCTGGCGGAGGAAGCATCTTATAATCGAGCCATTTTATAATCGGTGACTTATTATACTGGATGTCAGGAAAATGAAACATTGTCGCAAGTTCATCACACGAAAATCGACTGATTTTCTGAAATATTCCAAGCAGTCGAAATCGATATGCGAAGTAGCGGATCGGCGTGAAGAAAAATGCGAGTCCACCCTCAGTCATCTGCGGATTATCGAGATTATTACTGTATTCATCCGTAAAAATCGATGTCGCAGCGAGGAGATTCGCGAGTCCGTCGCGCGCATCTTCCTGCTCTTTCGACGAGACAAGGATGCGGATCGATACCGCAAATCATGGCTGAGAAGCGCTTTCTCCGATCATCTTGTGCGTCTCGGATTCCGCCTGATTAAAGATCTTGTACGAGTCACCACTGCTGGCTCCTGGAGCGAGCGATCCACTATCAGATGCAGTCGCTTCATTCAGAAAAAACCGATTAAAAATCCATGCAATCGGCCGAACAAGCGTATTCCAGACTCCAAAAAATCCACCTCAAAATCATTTCTTGTACATTCCTTTCGCGACGAGTCCTGCTGCTTTTTTTGCATGACGATTCCATGCATGTCCGAGTGGTTTCATGACGAACTGGATCGATGCGATATCGTTTTTCTGAAGCGATCAGAAATTATTTGTAAATGATGACAGCGGATCATCTTCGAAGTATTTATACGTTCGGATCGGATAAATATCATCATTTTGTTTTGCGATCGATGCGGCGCGAAGTGAGTTTCCGACAGGCTTAATCTCGGGCATGTCTTTCGCATCGACGAATCGTACTTCTGCATCAGGATAATTCGATGTAATCTGCTGGAGGACGAGACCAGCGTGTTGCTTATACGCGACACAGTAAAAATGTACAGCTCACTCATAGTACATGAATTCCATCGAGACTTTTGCATTTCGGAAAATCATATTCATGAGCGTCTCATTGAAGCTTGTCTGAGCGACTTTATGGATACTTTTGTAGACGACCGACATGATACCGACCTTTTCCTTAAAGTCCTTTTTTGTCTCTTTTTCCTTGTCGAGCTTCGAGTCAGCGCGTGGAAGTGTGACCTTCATGTAGACGAGATTTCTGACGGTCAGGACTTCATACGCCGTCCGAAAAATCCATTTTCAGAAGATAAAAATCAGATATGCTATGATCGCGAGCGCGATCCAGCTCAGTAACTCTGTAAAAAAACTCCCACTTTCTTCTGTGGCACTCGTGCTTGTCGTCGCAGAAAATACCTCTCCGCTCATAAAAAGTAGGAGAAGAGGTAGAGTGCGTACGTATTTCTGCATAAAAAGAAATATTTTTCTTAGTGTAGCATACATTTCCCCTTTTCACAATATTGGCGGAGAATTGTGTATTTACAAGCGAAAGTAAGTATGTAAAAATATGAAAATTCATTTCTTTGTTTCTTGTTTTTTTGTATACTCTTTTCAGAAAGACGAGAAAAGATTCCTATTTGCCTATTTCTTCATATGCAAAGACTCAATTCCCTCACGCTTCAAGGACTGAACGGCACACATGTAGAAGTCGAAGTCGATGTCGCGCTCGGGATGGGGCAATTCACGATCGTCGGGCTCGCAGACACAGCGGTACAGGAGAGTAAGGAGCGCGTTCGGAGCGCGATCAAGAATTCTGGATTCGTATTTCCCTGAGGAGCTCGGATCACAGTGAATCTCGCGCCCGCGGATATCCGAAAAAAATGACCATTTTACGATCTTCCTATCGCGATCGGGATCTTCGCGAAAGAATATGATCTCGATCAGGAAATCCTCGCGAATTCGCTCTTTATCGGAGAGCTTGCGCTCGATGGAAAAGTGCGGAGCGTATCGGGGATTCTTCCGAGCACGATTTTTGCACGAGAAAAAAACTTTGCTCGGATTTTTCTCCCGAAAGAAAATGAGCGAGAAGCGTCAGTGATCCCATGAATTGACGTGATCGGTGTCGAGTCGCTCGCGGAAGTCATGGAGTTCCTCACCTGAGAAAAGCCGATTATCCCAGCGGAAAAAGAAGATATCGGGATGATGCGCGAGAAACACACGGATCACATCGTCGATTTCTCCTCGATTCTCGGACAAGAACATGCGAAGCGTGCGCTTCTGATCGCGGGTGCGGGCGGACATAATATCATCCTGCAGTGACCGCCATGAAGCGGAAAAACTATGCTCGCGAAGGCATTTCGTGGGATTCTTCCGACGATGAGTATCGATGAGATGATCGAAGTCTCGAAGATTTATTCGATCGCTGGACTTCTTCCGAAGGATGCTCCACTTCTTTTTGATCGTCCATTTCGCGTCGTTCATCATACCGCGAGCGAAGCGAGCGTGATCGGCTGAGGTCGCGATTCTCGTCCGGGGGAGATTTCCCTCGCACATCGGGGTGTTCTTTTTCTCGATGAGCTCCTCGAGTTCGAGAAGCATCTTCTCGAGACACTTCGTCAGCCACTCGAAGACGGCGAGATTCATGTGAATCGTGTGAATGCGAGCTACACATATCCAGCGAAATTCACCCTCATCGGAGCTATGAATCCGTGTCCATGTGGATATCTCGGAGATACCGAGAAATCGTGTATCTGTAATGCAGGGACGATCGAGCGATACCGCTCGAAGCTCTCTGGACCACTTCTCGATCGGATCGATATTTTTCTGAATGTTCCTCGTATTAAGGTCCAGGACTTCGAAAAAAAAGAAAAATCCGAGCAATCAGCCGAGATTCGCGAACGTGTCGAACGCGCACGGAAGCGACAAGAGGTACGTTTTGCGGGGACGACCCGCTGGTATAACTCTGAGATGACCAATAAAGAGATCGAAGTGTACTGCATACTTACTCCCGAAGCAGATGAATTTCTGAAGAAAGCCGTCGAGCGACTCTCGCTCTCGACACGGGTGTATTTTCGGATTCTCAGACTTGCTCGTACGATCGCAGACATAGAAGATAGTGACGATATTCTCCTTCCACATGTCGCGGAAGCACTCGGATATCGGCAGTAATTTTTTTATGGTAAAAATAAAAGACACTCCAAAAATACTTTGTCCAAGAGAGAAATTTCTCCAAAAAGGACAGAAGCACTTTCTATTTTTTGATTTCTCTTTTTGCTTGTTTACGAGTGTGGATTCTGGGATAAACCCAGAATGACAAGCCTTCGGCTTGTTTTTTCCAATAATATAAATATTCTCTTATTCCAGTTAATTCACTATAAAAGTCATCTTTTGGCTATGGTTAGGTTTACACAAAAATAATAATAAAATGAATTTTGTGCCTCGATAATCTTCCTTATGAAAACCTTCTTCCTCACACACTATCCACTGATCGCAACTGCGATCTTCGTCGGGATTATCCTGATCGCTCATTTCTTCGTCTCGGATGGATATAGTATTTTTACCAATACGATCAGCGACCTCGGAGCCCAGCAGTATACGCATGCCTGGATTATGCGACTCGGATTTTTTCTCTTCGGGGGTATTACTATTCTCGGAGTGCTTCTGAATGGAATTTCCCTTCGGACTGCTCCGATTCTTCTCTACGGCGGTGCGATTTTCATGACGGGAATCTTCTCAGAAGCACCATTTTTCCCGACCGATTCTCTCCATCAGCAAGAAGCAGATCTTCACTCGCTTTTCGCTCAGATCGCGGGAATTTCTTTTTCTCTGGGGATTTTGCTCCAGATTTTTTATACGAAAACAAAACCCGAGATACTCCTTCATGTGCTCTTTTTTCTCGGAGTGATTAGCTTTTCCGCAGGATTCGGGCTCGTTCCTGAATATCAGGGGATTTTTCAGCGATTGCTCTATACCGTAAGTCTCGTGTGGTACGCATTCTTTTTTTCACCTTTATAGTCTACTCGATCACTCCTCCTGGTCATTCAGACGATCATATCTGTCCAGAAATAGGGGAAGAAACCGTCCCCGTGTAGTCCTCGATCGCACTTCCGACATTCGCTTCGGCTTCGTTCGCGATCGTGATGAGGAGTCATTCGGCTTCATCCGCGAATGTCGAGTCATTCGAGACTTCGAGCACCCGCTCGAGAAGCGAGCGAGCACTCGCTGTATTTCCCTCTGAGAAACGAATGTAAGCGAGCTCGAGCATCGCGAGCGCATTGGTCTCGTCATATGCGTATGCCTCGAGTGCTGTCGCCTCTGCGTCATCGAGCAATCCGAGTGTCCTGAGTGCGCGTGCTTTCAGTGCATAGAGACGACTTGATTCTGGAAATTTCTCGATACCAGTATTGATCCAGTCGAGCGCCTGTGCAGAATCCCCCGTATCGATACTGATATAGACAGCGATCGCGAAGTCATCTTCTGTCGCGTCGGGCTCTTCTATCAGATACCGAAGCACTTTTATCATGCTTGGAAGATCCATGAGTGTATAATAATTATATGCCATTCGTCGCTCTATGTCGGTCTTTTTCGCGTATCACTTCGTGACCGCGTTATTCAGATACATATTCGATGTGAGTGGATCATGGAGAAAAAAAGCAATCTCTCCGAGGAGATAAATCGTATCGATATCGTCTGCATTATCGACGTAATATCCCTCGAGGATCGTCTTCGCATCTTCATATCGACCGAGTTCATAGAGCGAGAATCCGAGTATTTTCAGATTCGGAAAATAATCAGGACGTTTATCATAGACTTCCTGCGAGAGAATCGAGCTCGCGCGATACTGTCATTGCTTATAGAACTCTGCGGAGAGGAGAAGATTGCGATACTGATAGTCTTCACTGATTTTCTCATATCCTTTCATCGAGTTTTTCAGAGCGAGAATCTTCTCGACGGATCCTGTATATGCCTCGAGCGCTACGACACAGTTATGAATCCCTGTGTAGCACGTATCGACCATCGTATAATATTCTGTCACCTCTGGTGCACCGAGGATCCGAGTGAGCTCCGAGATGCGATTCGACACTTCAGTATTAAAAAAGAGTGATGTATAGAGCTGATGCTGCTCATCCAGTGACATATCGTCGAACGGGACCTGAATGTAGAGCTGATATGCCTCATTCCACTGTTTCATGGCGTAGTAAATATTCGCCATCTTCCGCTTCAGTGTAATATCATCGGGGACTTGCCTGATCGACTCTTCATAGTATGCGAGTGCGGTCTCGGGATCATTTCTGAGGGCAAAAAAATCTCCCTTGCTGATGATATCTGCGAGTGAACGACGACGCTTCAGCTGAGCGATCTTCTCAGCATTCGAGAGAGAAGTCGTCTGTGTCTCACCTGAGAGCGTACCCTGCACACCTGAGTCAGTGGTCCCAGAGAGTCCTGCTCCTGAACGCGAGGGATCTTCGTGTGTCGCAGAATCTCATGAGAAGAGACCGAGACTACAGCTCGTGAGTGAGAGGATCCCGATGAAAAAAATCGCCATTTTGAACATGGCGATAGTATATGAAACAGAAGGAAAATGGCAAATTCTGTGGAGTTATATTGGCTGGTCGGAAAGTCTTGTTTCCAGAGCAGCAAGAGTCGGGGATTCTTTAGCTTTTGCTTCCAAGGAGGCGTAAGTCCTTGGTCAGAAAGAGCCATCCACTGCAAGTGGTTTAGCCCCATCAGCCCGCGTATCTAGGGCTTGTTGAAGCCTTTTCACTTGGGCGGTAGTAGCTGTATCTGGATCCTGGAGAGATACGAGGAGTTCTTTAAGCTTTGAGCCCTCAGGTAATTTATTTGCCATACTCTTGATCTTTTCTGGGTATTTCCTAATGAAATCTTTGGTCTCTGTTAGGGCTTTTTTTTCTTGTTTTTGCTCCACCGTTTCAGCTTTCTCAGCCTTTCTCCACCTTTCTCCACTCCGCCTTGCTGTCTCCATTTGTCTTTTTGCTATGTCTTCTTCCGCTTGTGCTTGTTCTGCCCTCTTTTTTGCTCGTGTGACATCATTGAGAAAAGCTGTATCGACAAGGTCTTTTTTACCATCACCAAGAAGTTCTTTAATTTGTGTTTTCTGTGCTTCTGAGAGATTTTCTGTACTTGTAACGACCGTGAGTAAATCCTGAGTTGTTTTCTGCCTTTCAGGATTCGCATCGAGAAGTCCCACGCCTGTTGCTCTACCACGGGCTTTTCTCTCTTCTTTCAGAAGCTCCGTATAGATTTCATTTCGTGCTTGTTTTTCTCATTCTGTAATTTTATCTGAAACCTTGCTGAATCGATTATTCATATTCGTCTGATAATCTACCAATAACTCGTGCAGACTGCTTTTTATTGCTGTTTCTCGATCTTCTCTTATTTTTGTCCCATCTATTTGTTTATAAGTATTTTCATATTGAGTCAGAGACGGCATTTTACTTGCGAGAAATGCTCGCCCTTCTTTTGTACTTCATATCTGCGCTCTTAAGAGATCTCTCTGCTCTTCTGTAAAAATATCTTTTCCGCCTTCTTTTCATGTTATCACCGCTTCTACTTCGGGACTTATTTTTTGTGCTTCGTTACCCATAAAAATTATATTAAGAAGTAATCTTCCTCTATCCTAGCACGATTTTTTCTGGCTGTCAAAAATTGATTCACTTTTTCTCCTCTTTTTCAGAAGTGAGAATGTAGAGACTATTTCTCGCGATCGATGATATAATATGCGAGATCCATGAGCTTCGGATCATCGAGGATGTCTCGATATTCGCTGATATGCACTCGGATCTCTGCGAGCATCGCACGGGTTTTCTCGATTCCCATCTTCGCGACGATTCATTTTCCGAGTGCGAGATCCTTCTGTGTGTTCTTTCCGAGGATTTCAGGAGTGCTCTCATAGTCGAGGATATCATCGCGTATCTGAAATGCACGACCGAGAAGGAGTCAGAAGCTCCGAAATGATCGGATCGCCGATTCACTGCCTCACCCGAACATCGCTCATACTACGAGCGATGACGCGATAAATCCACCTGTTTTCGCATCTTGAAGTGCGAGCAGTGCCTCGAGCGAGAGATCACACTGGAGCTCGAGTGTATCACGTACTTGACCTCTGACGACACCAAGATCGCCGAGTGTGTGAGCGATCTCTCTGACGATCTCGGTATTTCCGGTAGAAGCAAGCATCTCGAATCCGAGCGTCTGGAGTGCATCCCCGACGAGGATCGCGAGCGTCTCGCCGTATCGCTTCCAGACGGTCAGCTTTCCTCTCCGATATGCATCATTATCCATCGATGGCAGATCATCATGGATGAGCGTATAGCAGTGAATCATCTCGAGTCCGAGCAGTGGAGTGATTTTTTCCTCAGGGATGCGTGTTCCAGTTATATGCTCATATGCGAGTATCGCAAGTATCGGACGGAGACGTTTTCCGCCTCATTCTATCCCATAGCGGATCGCTTCCACGAAGGTGCGTTCTGATCCATCGAGTAGGACATCTTCGTAGCGAGCGTCGAGGAATTTCGTCAGGGTCGCATTACAGAGATGTTGGTATTCTGGGAGCCACTGCATAGAGTATTATTTACCGAAATTACGTTTTGTCCCTTCGAATGACATGATCGCCTCATCGAGATCCCGCTCGGAGAAATCAGGCCAAAGTATATCTGTAAAAAAATATTCTGAATAAGCGGACTGATAGAGAAAATATCCAGAATGGCGGATATCACCACCAGTTCGGACGATCACGTCTGGCGGTGGATATTTTCCACTGTCGATATATGTCAGAAATGTCTGCTCATCGAGCGAGTCAGGATCGATCCCGAGTGAGAGACATTTCTGAATTCCACGAACGATCTCATCCTGTCCGCTGTATGCGATCGCAAGGATAAAAGTCATTTTTTTGCATGATTCTGTTTCTTTTCGAGCATTTTCGAGAATCTCCCGAATATCATCGGGAAGCGACGTCGGATTTCCGATCCACTCGAATCGGATACCTGCTTTTTGTAATTTCGGGACGAGAAGTGGGACACGTTTTCGGAAGAGGGTAAAAATCCCCTCTATTTCGAGAGGAGAGCGTTTCTCGATATTTTCCTTCGAGAGTGCCCACATGCTGACGTATGGGATCGCACGTGTGAGACAGAGCTCGAGAATCTGCTCGACATTTTCCCCGCCTTGTGCATGTCCTGCGAGTGCGAGATTGCCGAGTTTTTTCGCCCATCGACGATTTCCATCCATGATAAATCCGATGTGTTGCATATTTTATGGGATTATGGGAGAAGCATTTTCATCTTTATGAAAGATGAGAGTGTGGAGTTCATACATTCTGAAAACTGGAGCTTTTGATTCATTCGTGTGAGATGATTGCTCGGATCTTGCTTTCAGATTGTTTTACAGACACGGATTCTTGCTCGACATATTTTTCCTGCACTTTTTCTTGATTCTCTTGATTTCTGTAGTTACCATAAGAAAAAAGAATCTCGGGAGAGATCCTTTTTTCTCTGAAACTAGTCGACGTAAATATATCCATCAATCGCTGGATCATCTCGATCGATCCGACGTACAGTGACTTCATTCAGTGCTCGGTAGTTCATATCCTTGATCACGAGCTCATCTCCCTCGACAGCGACGACGATACCGACGTGTCCGTAGTATGGATTATACTCTCCTCCAGAGAACTGGATGATCGCTCCAGGATATGGTGTGTTTCCAGTCGGGATTCCTTGTGCAGCAGCATTTCGTATCCACTGTTTTGCATTTCCTCTCCATGTTACGTTCTTATACATGGCGACATAGTAGGTACAGTTTCCCCATGCAAATCATTTTCCTCCACTTCGAAGCTCGACCTTATAGCGGATTTCCTCAGTATCTGCAGAAGCCACTTCCTCGACGACAGGAGCTGGAGCTACTGTTTTTGCGACAGGTGTCGGAGCAGAAGTTTTCGCTGGTGTTGTCTGAGTAGCCTGAGTCGTTGTCGTCTGAGCGACCGCAGCCTGAGTCGCTCGTACTGAGCGCGCTCCTGGGATCATGAGTTCTTGATTGATACGGATCGCAGAGCTCGAATCCATATTATTTTGTGCTTGGATATCAGCGACAGAGACCTTATACTTCTCAGCGATCTCGGAGAGCGTATCTCCATCGCGGACCGTGTAGATTACACCTGTTACTGGCGGAATACGCAGGACCTGACCGATAGAAAGTGTCGAGTTCGGATCGAGATCATTGACCCAGAGAATCGTCTCGCCACTGACACCGTATTTCGCGGCGATTTTATCATACGAATCTCCCTCTTGTACGGTATAATTTATGACTTTAAATGTATTTCGTTTTGGGGTGTCTTCCGTCGTCTGAGTCGGAGCGACAGCAATCGTCGTAATATTTCCGGCATCATTGACTCATGCAGAAGCTGACTCTGATGCGGAACCGCTCAAGTCATAATCATACGCTGTAATAATAGAAGTCTCGTCATAGTTGCCGACGTCGGTCTCAGGGCTCGATCCAAGTACAGAAAGACTCGGATACACAGGAAGAATCAGAACCAATACAAGAGAAAAAACTCTGAACGTCTTGATATTTCGTAGGAGCTGAAATCAAGAAAACTGTCGTGAGACATTTCGTCTCATCTGAGTCCGCATCGTGCGAAATGAATGCATCAAAAAATGTAAGGGATAAAATCGTACCTTCTATTCAGGAGAAAACCCGTTTAGAATGGTAGGATACCTCTACTTCGACTGGATCGAAGTGACTTGAAGCCGTGTTCGTTGTGCGCGAAACCCGAAAGTTCGCATGTGTCTTTTCTTCGATTTCATCTTAAAAACTCGAATCTTCTTATCTTTGAATTGCTCGAGAACAGTAAATTGGACGCTCGCTCCAGAGAGAAGAGGAGTGCCGACAGATGTCGTCTTTCCATCTTCAGAAGCGATGAGAAGTGGCTCGACCGTGAGAGTCGCTCCGACTTCCTGATCCTGGTGATCGACTTCGATTATTGATTTTTCGTTTACGATGTACTGATGTCCACCGACCTTTACGACTGCTATCATAAAAAAAAATTATGCTCGCACACGAGGCTTTCGCGCTTCGATCCGTGTGACAAGGCGAGATAAGAGCGTCATAATACAGAAATTATCTGGAAAACACGCGAAGCACATTATATGGAAGTTTTTCGATATGCAAGAAAAAAGTGTTTTCTTTGACAGGAAATCCCCGCCTTTTTCCCAGAACATTCAGAAAAACTCGATACTATTATTTCGCATATTTTTATAGAAAAGTAAATATATTTTCTCGAGATTTTGCATTTTCTCTGGTGAAAAATATTTGCAAAGGGGAATAAAATCATACTATGACGTATATTTTCCTTCTATGATCGAGAAATTTGGCATTGCCACGAAAGTCGTACTCATCTCACAGGATCGGAAAGCCCTCGTCCTCAGAAGATCGCCCGCAGATTCCTTCGCGAAGGGAGAATATGATCTCCCGTGAGGACGACTCGAACTCTCTGAGACGCCCCTGGAGTGAATCACTCGAGAGCTCTTCGAAGAGACGGAGCTCGTCGTGAGGGATTTTTTCCCGATAAAAACATGGAGCTTCCTGCGAGAGACAGAACATGTCATCGGGATCACGTATGTGAGCTTCACAGAGCGTGTTCATGCAGAAATCCCAGTACGCTTGAGTGCTGAGCATAGCGAATTTCTCTGGGTATGATCGGATGAGATCGTGACGCGCGGTTTTCTCGAGTGGCTTCAGTCCGAGCTTACTCTGGCTTTTGCATTCAGAAAGTAAGAAGCTCTATTCTTTATATTCTGATGCGAGCTTCGAATATACGAGCATATTGCGAAAGCCTCAAAAATATTCACTCCATGAAGCCTCTCTCTGTGTTCCCTCGAGCTGATATCCGCACCGCACAGCGACTCTTCTAGACGCTTCATTCTTTTCATCACATCGGATCTGGAGTCGATGAAATCAAAAATCTTCAAAAAACTCCTTCTCTAGGATTTTTACCGCCTCGGTCATATATCCATTCCGTGTCGCTGAAAGAGCGAGCCAGTATCCGATTTCGGCAGATCTTTTTTTCTCGTCGATATCGAAAAATTCTATATTTCCGATGTAGGCATCATCCACATAGAGCCCGTATTCCACAGTCTCTCCGAGTTTTTCCCGTTCCTCTCGCTGAAAGAGATATCTCAGAGAATCTTCGAGCTTCAGGGTTTGTTTTTCCCACTCGAACCATGTCCTGAGACGTTCGCGGTTCTCATCAACGGCAGAAAATATCGCCCTTGCCATGTCAATATCAGGTTTTGTCCGCACGAGTGTGATCCTCTCGCCTACGAGCCGATCTTTAAAATTCAGAGTCATACGTAGGAAATTAAGAATGTAAGTGTAGAGATTTAAGGTCGGAACATGATGAAATCACGAATTCTTCAGTTTTTCTCCTTCTCATCCTGCTTCGCAGGAACACTCAGATTCAAGTCCTGATTTCTGCTTGAATTTTCTTCTTAAATCTCTCAAATAGTTTTT
>DINU01000007.1 GCA_002426885.1 Patescibacteria group bacterium UBA5532 | reverse complement strand
TTATGATGATTAAAGTTTGTTAAACAGTACCTAGGTGTTTTATCTGAAAGCGTAAATTTTCGTTTTTACAATTATCATACTCTTTCAAATCTAAGTATCTACCGACAGCTTTCTCAAATGATCGACCAGCCATCCAAACTCTATATAATGATTGTTTATTATGCTTTGAAAAAAGAATAACCGAAACAAGATGTTCTGATAATTTCCGACACCATAGTTTCTGTTCAAAATTTATACTTTCATAAACTAATCTTTCAATTCCGTCATTTGGATCTTCTTCTTTTTTCTGAATTTCTCATCAATCTATAATTTCTTTCCATCGTTGCATTGTTAGGGCAACCCTAAGAACTTCATCTAAAACTCCATAAGCGAAGTGTCCTCGGGCATCGTGTTTTCAATATCAAGAAGATTGATGATAAAAAGACTCATCCATCTTTATTTTTGCTCGAAGCTGAAAAGCTTCTCTAGTTGCACTTTCTATAAAGAATTTTTCTCCTTCTTTTCATGGCTCATCAGTTGACGATTCTTTTGGATCTAAATTATCTTCAAGTTTTGACTTTATTTTTGGCATATATTCAAAATTAGAAACTGATTATATATAAATGGTAAATACAAGCAATCATATACTGGATTTTTTTATATTTTTGAGTATATTTTTCCGTGCCAGATTACCGCTTCATATACAAGCGCACTTTTTGCGTATTTCGATAAAAAACAGAAAGGCGGCTTGTATAGCTTCCATTGTCTTTTATCGAGGTAATGTTGAAGTGGTAGTCTGGCGACTCATTATACAAGCCGCCTTTTTATTTTATCATTTTTCCATATATGAAATCTCGTTTCTTGGCTGGAATGCTCGGGATACTCTTGGGGACCTTCTGAGCGCAAAAATTTTACCTCTGACGTAAGAAGGAAGGTATCGCCTGTATTCTGATATCTTGGTCAGGAATGCCTCTCTTTCTCGGTATATTTGAGGGTGTATGGTTTCTTACTCGATCAGAGAAAGAGTGGTCCAATTACCAAGAAATACTCAAGAAACCAAAATCATATCTCGAAGAGGACATTATAAAAATGTGGCTTTATCCGATTGGATTTTCAGGATTTATTCTCGGCTCTGTATTTATGGAAAATCCACTCATCCAATATGCCGGGATACTTCTCATACTGGCAATATGGTTCTATCCATGAAAGGATGAAAAAATCCTCCAAAATCGTATCAAGAATATCAAGAAATATCCCGGGAGAATTGCTGGAACTATATTTTCCGCAATACTCCTTATTGTTATTATATCTCAATGAAATGCACAAGCCCCGATCATAAAAATCCTCTCTGATACGAATACTTCTCAAACCGGATGAGTATATAATTTCCAATTTGAAGCAATTCCAGTGACAAAGGTTTTCGTAAACAATAAAGAAGTTGGACCGAAAGAAAAATCAATCTATGAGATCCCCGTTGAGCTTGCACAAAAATCAAAAAGGCTCCATATTGTCGCCAATTATCGAGGAAAAGAGACGATACAAGACATTACTATAAATCGAGCATTGACGGAAGAAGAGAAAAATGCCGAAGCTCTCGCGAAACAAGAAATAGAAAATAAGCGCATAGCTCAGGAACAAGCGAAACAGGCAGAAATCGAGAAGCAAAAGGCAGAAGAAGAGGCTTGTATGAAAAATCCGAAATGCAAGAAGGAAAAAGAAGACCAAAAGAAACTCGCAGAAGCTATCGAAAAGGATGCAAAACTCAACGAATGGCTCAAGGGTCACGATGTAACTGCTTGGTCCTTCTGCAAACAAGCCACTACTTCACAACTCAAGTCCCCATCGACGGCAGATTTCCCATGGACTGACTACAAGATTTGGGCTGCTGGTGGGTTTATATATGTTCACTCGTATGTTGATGCCCAGAACTCATTTTGAGCGAAACTACGGTCGAATTTTACTTGTAAATTCCAGCTCGAAGGAGATGAACTCAGTTTGATGGATTTGAATATAGAATAAAACAAGACCGCCGAAGCGGTCTCGAGGCGGGCTTTCGCCCGATGTTCCGTCGTCAGTCGTCCGAGGATCCGAGGATCCGGAGAAGATCGAGAAACAAGTTGATGATGTCGAGGTAGAGGCTCACGGCAACATCGACGGCGTTGTCCAGTGTTGCTGGAATCTCACTCGCACGGTACATATCGTAACCGATGTAGAGAGAGAAAATTGCCGCACTGATGTAGTCGATGATGCCGACTCCTTGGATCGCCGGAATGAACAGGCGAGCAATCGATACCACGACAAGCGCAGTGAGTGCACCGAAGAGCACTCCGCCAATTTGCCGATAGAAGTTCGGAAACATGAGTCCCGAAACTCCCATGGCAAAGGTAGAAAGCGCCGTGACGCCAGCAGCCCGTTCAATCAGCCCAGGCTGCTTCAGGGCATACATCGCGAGCACCGGACCAAGAATGGCAGCGAGGCCACCAACGGTCAGATTGAAGCCCACGAATGACACCAACGGATTGTCGCTCATGGCAGACATGAAGATTCCGACAAGCGGAATACCCAGTCCCACCACCAGCAGCATCACGATATTCGGATGCCAGTCCGCGGTTGATTGTGCCACCAGACGCGTGAGAACGAATCCCCACGCCAGGATGACGCCCATCACGAGATAGAAAACCCCCCGTGACATCTGATCGGAGCCTGATCGCTCCCATACACCAGTAGATAGGCTCATGGCCCCTCCTATTTTCATCAAATCCCTGTAGCACCGAATATGGGCTCAGACGGACATAATTATTATAGACAATATAATATAATATGTCAATTTTTCTGAAGTAGATAAATTTATTCCTCTTTTCTGAGAAAAATATATAATCTCAAGGTAATAACTTTCTTATTATGGACCAAGCACTTATTCCTCAGGTGAATAGCATCTTCGAATAGAGGTTTGCCGATGCTTCGGGTCCCATTCCTCCGAGTACACCGATGGTTTTGTGCGCGTGAGTCATAGAAAAAAAGAAAAATAATAGAGCATCCCAAGTATAGGAAGAAATACTCCTTTTGGAAATCTTTTGATTTTGACTCAGAAACCTGACCACAATGAGAAGTTCGTGAGAAATTCTATTTTTAGCTAGTTACATATTCTAAAAGATCTATCGATTATCCTATTGGGAATTGTTCTCTATATATCATCTTTCCCTTGTAATTCGGATGTTTGGTAGCTTTTTTCGTATGATGGAACCGCATAGACGTCTTTTATTTATGAATGAAAAATGCTCCCTCATGGAAGCATCTGGATTATCGTGTGGTGGACATCTTCGGGAGAATTTCGAACATCTCCGAAAAGCTATCAAAACCTTCCATCCTGAGACCCTGAGATCACTCGTTCGGCTCTATATGACTGATTTTGGATGAAATAAGTCCGCACTTCAGAGATTATCTGAAAAGCAGAAGAGCTATTATCAGATTGAAATATCCGACTCTCTCACTGTGGCCTCTAGCGATTAGAACATATGAAAATATGGAGACCTACCAAATATAACCAAAAATCTTTCAAAAAGACTCTTGAAGCATATTTGCTCGACCGAAAGTGAGAAAATGGATTGTGAATCGTCACAATTCTTGATTTTTGTGTATATGCAGGAATTACCCGAGAGTTCCTTTCCAGTCATTCCTCTTCGAAATGCAAGGATACGGATCAAGACTTTTCTGACACGATAAAAAGACTTCGGATCGAAGCTGAGGCATCTATGGAGATCAATGCTCTCAAACGAAAAGTGAGTATTCCGATGGCGATATTTTGCCTCAAGAACAATCACGGATGGTCCGATAAGAAAGAAGACGAATCAGACGATAAGAAAGAACCGTATCGTCTCATATTCTGACTCCCACCTTCTCAATTTGTTAAACCCGAGTTTCTTCCGAAAGAGGATTTTGATGGATCTCCGTATTCGAGGGAGTATTATGAAGAGAATAGAATCGAGTCTTAAACTATTTACGAAAGTCTGAATTTCTGTACACTGAAAATGTAAGTAATCTTTTGTAAATATGCCAAAATATATCTTTGACTCTGATCAAATCTTGGAAATAGGATCAAACATATCGAAGAGATAATTTCATCACTCGAAAATGAGAGTATAATCGAAGATACTATTCGATCGAGCTTTTATAAAACTGAACCGATAGATGCAAATGGATGATATTATATCAATTGTGTTCTCTGAGCATATACAAACCTTTCACCGCATCATTTACTCGAGGCTCTCCTCAAAACAGAAGAGAAATATGGTAGAAAAAGATACTCATACCATAATTCTCGAACGATTGATATTGATATACTTTTATATGATGATGTCATAGTAAATGATGAAAATTTGCAAATTCCTCATCCAAGAATGCACGAGAGATCTTTCGTTTGTGATCCTTTATTTGAGATTGCGTCGGATATAACTATTCCCTGAAAATGACCGCTTTCTCTGTATAAATCGAGCAATCAATTTATAGAAAAACTCGATAAAAAATCCCTCGCTTGGAAGGGCAAACGTGCTATTATGGGAATACTTAATATCACCCCAGACTCATTCTACGATGGTTGAAAATATAACAATTCTCAAGAAGCAATGTTGCAAGCGTGAAAGATGATAGAGCAATGAGCAGATATTATCGATATTTGAGCACAAAGTACAAGACCTGGTCACGCTGTTATATCGTGGCAAGATGAAGTCTTACGACTGGAGCCAATTATACGAGAATTTCGAAAAATCTACCCAAACATCCTTTTGAGTATAGATACATTTTATCCTGAAGTTATACAACATCTCAAAAAGTATAATATAGATATTATCAACGACGTGAGTGATAGAGGATCACAAAATATGGAATTTATACGAATTGCGAAGGAAATTGGTGCAACATATATTGCTACATCTCACGCATCAGATATGATGTCTATAAAAAGTTCCCTCCTTTCCAGAAAAGAGATTATGGATAGTTACGGATTGAGAGATTATATCTTTGACCCTGGCTTTGGTTTCTGAAAAACAAGAGAGGAAAATTTTACTGTACTCTCGGAACTATGAGCTTTGCAGAAATTGAATGTACCTATTTTAGTCGGAGTATCAAGAAAGAGTATGATTTATAAAAGTCTCGATATTTCCTCCGAAGAAGCATTAAATTGAACTTCAATAATCCATACGATTGCTCTCAGAAATGGAGTTGATATACTTCGTGTGCACGATATTTTGGAGGCAAAAGAAGCTATTCAACTTTATGAAATCTATGAAAACAACGCCATCCACATATAATGAAATTCTGGGTAAATTTTTTCAGGTAGAGAAAGTGTGAGACTACTCTCTCAAAAATACCGAAGATGCTTGTAGATTTTTTTGAAATCCAGAAAAATCCTTCAGATCTATCCATATTGCCTGAACCAATGGAAAAGGAAGTGTTTCCAAGATGATATTTCAGATACTTAAAGATGCCAGAAAAAATGTTGGGATATATACAAGTCCACACCTTATCGATATCCGAGAAAGATTCGAGACTGAACAGTGACAAATAAGCGAAGAAGATTTTGTGAAATATGCTACAATGATTATTGAATACTGAGGAAATCTCTCCTATTTTGAGCGATGTACTATTCTTGCTTTTCTTTATTTTCGAGATCAAAAATCAGAATTTGGTGTTATCGAAGTATGACTTGGAGGAAGATTTGATGCAACGAATGTTATCACCCCAATCATCTCCGCAATTACGAGTATTGGGTATGATCATATGGAGTTTCTCTGAGATACTCTCGAGCAGATTGCCTCTGAGAAATGAGGAATTATCAAGCCTTGAGTTCCTGTTGTTTTGTATGATCACAATCCTACACTCGAACAAATAGCCCACCATCAAAATTCCCCAATCATAATTCCAGAAATAGAAAAACGAACTACAAATCTTCTCTGACATCATCAGCAAAGCAATGCCCGCATTGCATATGAAGTTTGAAAACGTATCGGAATAGATGAAGCCACCATAGAGCAAGCACTTTTACACGTTCATCATCCAGGGCGGATGCAATATCTCTATCCAAATCTTCTTATAGATGGAGCTCACAATGAAGAGGGTCTCAGAATGCTCAGAGAATATCTCCAAACTCTCATTCAGAATCAAAAGGATATTGATCTTGTTTACTGCTTCAATCTCAAAGCCTGAAAAAATACCCAACTTGTCACTGATATCTTTCCACTGGTTTCAGAGTGGCATATTATAAAAGGCGAAAATCCTCTTTTATCAGATGCAGAGAGTCTTAAAACTGAAATAGTGGAACAATGAAAAACTGCCCATATTATAACTCCACAAGAATTGCTCCTAAAAAGGAAAAATCACCAAAATAAACTTTTTGTTGTTTTTGGAAGTCTCTACTTGCTTGGAGAGTTACTCAAGTAATTTTGTTTCCAATGACCTAATCGATTTGAGATAATGTGATGAGTATTTCCTTATACATTGCCTTTACATTCTCTCTCTGTTGATTTCAAGCAGACATATAGTTATCGAGTCCAGGAGCTCAGTTAAGTTCTATCACTATATAATCATCATTTTCAGAAAGTGGTTTAGTGATATCTCTTGTCATAAAATCAACACCACAGAGGCGAAGTCACATATCTTTTGTGATTCTTTTTGCGAGACGAATAAAATCAGGATGAATTTTTTCGGTAACATCGATACATGATGAAGTTATGCTGTTTGAAAACTTCTTTATCTTAACTCCTGATGAGCATTGACTCACTTTCACACTACCGAATAAGAAGAGATTTGAAGAAAAACTCGAGAAACTAAAAGCTAAAAATCCAAATGCCAGTATAAAGGATGTTGTTCGTATGGATCAGATATGGTATCGATGCGGGAATAAAAACTCGCAATTTTATAATCTTCAAGTGAGAGCTGATGAGGTAGATCTCGCTATTATCAAGTTGCTCAAAAAGTTACGAGTTACAGAAAAGGAATTTGAAGAGTTTCTTGAGTTTTCTCGCGTAAGACTTCGAGAGCTAGAAATGCAAACTCAAGAAAAGATAAATATCAAAACTCTCGAGATCAATCATCTCAAGAGTGAAAAGAAAAAATATATGGCGAAAAATATGGGAGCAAAGAAGGATAGTGAAGAAGAAAAAATCTATCAAGATGCAAAAGTTGATTTTGATAATAAGGTGGACTTTCTGAGGTCTGAGATTGCTGATATGGATAAAAACGAAAGGAATGAAGAAGTCGAGATTGAGGCATTTATCAATATCTTCGGGAAAGCTGATCAGTATTATAAGAATGCGAGTTTTGTTCAAAAAAGGAAAATCACCAAAATTCTCTTTTCGAACATCATTTTGGACCACGAAAAAAGGCTTCACATAAAAGTAAAGCCTTGATTCGAACATTTATTTTCCGTTGATGGTGGACCTGCTGGGGCTCGAACCCAGGACCTAAAGCTTAAGAGGCTTCCGCTCTAACCAACTGAGCTACAGATCCGAAATGTGTGTGAAGTGTAGTGAAATGATGCAAAAAATCAAATTTTGTTTCTCAAAATCGAGTCCCGTTTTTGCTTTTTTCGCTTTTTCATGGTACAGTGTATCTGTAATAATTCTCTTCATGTTCATTCTCTCGACTGCATCCCTGCTCTGATATGAACTCCATCATATCTTCGCACTGGCGCGAGATGCGCACTATGATGGCATCGATCTCTCCCTGACACATGGACTCTATGACACATGGGACGAGACCTATCTGAAGGAAATCATAGCACTCACTGATGTTCCGATCGTCAGCATCACAGCCCCAGAGCGACGCGTGACAAAGGAACTGATTAAGAAAATCATGAAAATGACGGATTCTCTCGGTATTAAGCTTGTGAATTTCTACCCACCGCATCGTCTCGATCCGCACAAGGACTGGTTCTGAGAATATCTTGCCGAAGTGCAGAGTCGATATCCTGATATTCAGGTATCCGTTATTAATGCGCCTCCGAAGACATTTCTCTTCTTTATTCCTGAGTATGGAAATGCTCGTCCGGAAGTTACGAAGAAAATCACTGGGAATTCGAGCATGATGATCGCGCATATCGATCCGAATAGTGGTGTCGATCTGATGAAGACGTTCGCACTTCTCGGAAATACGATCCGCCTGATCTATCTCTCAGACTCGATCGATGATCAGCATGAACTCTTTCTCTGAAATGGTCAAATGCCACTCGAGAGCCTCTTGATAAAACTTCGAGACCTTTCCTATACTGGCATATTCGCTCTGAAAGTCGATCCACGGGAGCTCGAAGTCGGTACGAAAGAGAAGGTACTAGAGCGCCTCATCCAGGCAAAACAATATTTCGAGAAATATTTTTCAGGAAAAAAACCTCGTAAACTCGAAGAATAATTACTTCTTCAGGATTTTTATCGCACGAAGTTTCTCTTGGATCATATCTTCGATATTAAGCCGATCCCGAAGGAAAATATTGCCTTGTTGCGAAAGAATCGAAATAACAAGTTTATCATTATATTCGAGGCGATTCATGAAGTCATCGAGACCCATGATCGCGTATTTTACCTTTCTTCAGAAAAAGGCCTTCTCGAGGAAGTTATTAAACTCGATACGATCGAGCGTCCCGATAATAAAAATATCGACAATATTGGATGTATTTTTTTCTCGGAAGTCCAGAATATTCTCCGAAAGTGTGACAAGATCGAGATTTTTCCGTCACTTAAAGAAGTCTTTGATCGCATCATCGACGCTATAATTTTTCAGAAAAATTTCCTTTATTTCGGCATAGATCGGACAGCTCGGATTCAGTGTATAGTATTTTCGTTTTTTTGACTCCTTCGACTTCAAGATACCGATCTCCTCGAGATTCATGAGTTCTCGACGGACATTATTAATCTGCTCATTGATATCTCGGCAGAGCTCCCGGATAAAGAAGCCTGTATCAGACGCATGAACGATCTCCTCGATGACGAATTTCTCGAGGAGTTTCACACGGCAACGCGATCAGAAGAGATGAATCAGATCCATAGAATAGAAATTGTGTTCGTGAATATATGCATTTTTCGGAAGAAGGCAAAATTTTCTCACATTCCATCGTGCTTGTATTTTCGGCTCAATTTTATATTATGGTCGGCGCTATTCTTTTTTCTCTTTTTTCATGTTAAATCCTGCGCAAAAACGTGCTGTCGAGACGATCCAGTGACCCCTTCTGATAAATGCCTGAGCAGGAAGTGGGAAAACATTTACTATTACAGAACGTGTTGCTTCACTCGTGTTCGACCATCATGTCGATCCACGCGCGATTCTCTGCGTCACCTTTACCAATAAAGCCGCCAAAGAAATGCGTACGCGCATCGCGAAGAAGCTCGGTGTGAGTGATGGCGGAACCAATCCATTTCGTACGCCTTCCCTGCCGATGATCGGGACGTTCCATGCGATTGCGTCTTTCTTTCTCCGCATGTTTATCGATCGGCTTGGGTATGATAAAGACTTTATAATCTATGATAGTGATGACATATTGCAAGTAGTGAAAGAATGCATGAAAGAGCTCTCGATCGATCCGAAAGAGACGAGTCCGCGGAGTATCCAGGGCGCGATCAGTCGTGCGAAAAATGGTGGACTCTCAGCAGAAATGTTTTCTCTGACTGTGGGATCGTTCTTCGACTCACTAGTGCTCGACACCTATCGTCTGTATGAGAAAAAACTCCGCCAGGCAAATGCGCTCGACTTCGATGATCTTCTTCTGCTGTTTCGGGCGACACTCGATCATGCGGATGTACGTGACTATTTTCATGCACGATTTCAGTATTTTCTCGTCGATGAGTATCAAGATACCAATACGCTCCAGTATGAGATTGTCAGGATTCTCGCTTCTAAGACGCGAAATCTCTGTGTCGTGTGAGATGATTGGCAAGGGATCTACTCATGGCGTGGCGCTGATATTAATAATATTCTCTCATTCCAGAAAGACTATCCAGAAGCAGTCGTCATCAATCTCGAAGAAAATTATCGCTCGACACAGTCGATCATCCAGGCGGCGAACTCCGTCATCCAGAATAATCTGAATCAGATGAAGAAGCATCTTTTCACGTCGAATCCGGTCGGTGATATGATTCTCCTTCTTGAAGGACTCGATGAAAAACATGAAGCGAGTGTCATAGCAGATCAGATCTATGAGCGAAGTAATGACGATGTGAGTCCGACACGGTATAGTGACTGGGCTATCCTCTATCGGACGAATGGGCAGTCACGCCTTCTCGAAGAAGCACTGATCCGAAAACAAATTCCCTATCGCATCTATGGTGGAGTTAAGTTCTACGATCGTAAAGAGATAAAAGACATTCTTGCATATTTCCGCATTCTCTATAATCCGAATGATCTTGTATCACTCCGACGTATTATCAATGTCCCATGACGAAAAATATGAGACGTGACAGTGGAGAAGTTTTTTTCTCTTCTTGAAAGAGAAAAATACACTATCGCAAACATGCGCGATAATATGGAGTTCCTTGCTGAGCTTCCATCGGGAGCGAGAAATAGTATCGCAGGATTTATCCAGATATATACGACTCTCCATGATGCACTGTCTCGGGTTGGGGTCTCTGACATCATGCAGAAGATCATCGACATAACGCAGTATGAGGCATATCTGAAGGAGGAATACACAGAAGCAGAGTTCACGGCAAAGATGGAAAATCTGAAGGAATTTATGAATATGGCGAGCTACTATGATGGGATGGTGTATCCCGAGAATATCGCTTCTTTTCTCGAGGATATTGCACTGATTACCGATCAGGATCGAGAAGGCACGGATACAAATATGGTATCACTTATGACGATTCATCTCGCCAAATGACTCGAGTTTCCGAATGTTGTGATCGCTGGCGCGGAAGAAGGGATTTTTCCACATTCTCGTACGATCCTCGACTCAAATGCCCTCGAAGAAGAGCGGAGACTGATGTACGTGGCGATGACGCGTGCGAAGGAGACACTCGTGATCACACGGGCATATGAACGCTATACATTCTGAAATTATTCTGCGAATCCACAGAGTCGCTTTATCAAAGAAATCCCAGAAGAATACTGTAAAAGAGAGGAATCTCGGAGAAATCTCTGGGGCACTTCGAGTCCTTCTTCGCTTGATTTCTCATCACCGGTCGTCCTGAAGAAATGACTCGATATATCGCCTTCTCTCGCAAAAAAGAAAAATGAAAAAGAAACATTTTCTCTCGGAATGCGAATCAAACATCCACAATACGGAGTCGGCACAATCGTCTCACTCTCGGATGCTGTCGCTGAGATCGCTTTCTCGGGTATGTGAGTGAAGAAAATGAATGTCGAGATTGCTCCGATCGAGAAAATTTCTTAAAACGTTTCATATGCTTTCGCTCACTTTCTCCCCTTCTCCCATCGGAGTGATTACACTTCTTGCTGATGAGGATTTCCTTATTATTGCGGATTTTTTCGATACTATGTCAGAGTCAGAAATCCGAGACATGCTCGAGAAACGATTTTCCAGTTCGATTTCTTTCCAGAAAAATCCGATTCTTCTCGAAACAGAGAAACAACTCGATGAATATTTTTCTGGTAGGAGACAAGTATTCTCTGTTCCACTTGCGCTTTCTGGGACAGACTTCCAGAAGCGATCGTGGGATGCACTCTGTGCGATCCCATACTGAGAGACGCGAAGCTATGGGGAGCAGGCATCTTCCTCAGGCAATCCTCGTGCGAGTCGAGCGGTCGGCGGAGCAAACAATAAAAATCCGATCTTAATCATGATCCCTTGTCATCGTGTTATCGCATCTGATGGGGGTCTCGGATGATATCGTGGTGGACTCGACCGAAAGCAATATCTTCTCGATCTTGAGAGATGATTGCTCGCACGGTAGTGTCAGATATATTCTTTTTTGTATTTTTTAGTTTTCTTGTTATAGTCTTGTACATACTTTTTAGAGATTTTCTCGCATATGGGCGATCTTCCATTCCTCCTTATATATTCACTTATTGCTTTTTTTCTCGGATTTCTGCTGATTCCGCCGTATATCCGATTTCTGAATCGACATAAGCTCGGAAAACAAATCCGCGAAGAAGCACTGATCGGAAAGGCACTCGAGTTCGCTCGGCTTCATAAAGCGAAAATGTGAGTCCCGAGCATGGGCGGGGGCATCATCCTCTTTGTTGTTTTTGTACTCGTGATTTTTTCTATTTTTGCTCTCTCACTGAATTCCGTGATTCAGGAGTATTTCGGCTTTGCGATCAGATATTCTCTCTGGAATAGAAATGAAACCTATCTCGCACTTGGTACACTTTTTACTGTGGGTGCAATCTGACTCATCGACGATTATATGAATGTCCGAGAGATTGGACGAACAAAGGGCTTATCTGCGCGCGTAAAATTTACCCTTCTGATGCTCTTCGCATGAGTCGGGGCGTGGTGGTTCTACTATAAGCTCTGAATTCACGAGATCAGTATCCCATTTTTCTGAGTCCTTCCTTTCTGAGTCGGATATATTCCACTCTTTATGTTTATTATGGTCGGGACGGCGAATGCTGTGAATTTTACTGATGGACTCGATGGTCTCGCTGGTGGACTGCTCCTCTTTAATTATATCGTCTACTCGTATATTTGTTACGATCAGTGACTTATGATCCTCGCGACGATCTGTCTCATCATATCGGGGGTTCTGATCGCATTTCTCTGGTTTAATATCAAGCCCGCGCAATTCTTCATGGGCGATGTCGGCTCACTCTCGCTCGGTGCGACACTTGTCGTCGTCGCTGCGATGACAGATACACTCATCGTACTCATGATTATCGGGGGGATTTATATCGTCGAGATTCTTTCTGTGATTCTTCAGCTTCTGAGTAAGCGTTTCCGAAATGGAAAAAAAATATTTCGCATCGCGCCGTATCATCATCATCTGGAAGCGATCGGCTGGAGTGAAGAGACGGTCGTAATGCGTCTCTGGCTGATCGGGATCATTCTCTCGCTTGCGGGGCTGATCGTGTATCTTGTAATGGGACTCTCATAGAAAGGCTGATTTGCACTTCTTTCTTGTTTTACGATTCTTTTATTTTTTATCTTTTCTCTCATGGACATGCTCGTAGCAATTATCTACATACTTATCGGACTCGCGGCTCTCGCCTTCGGGGGTGATATCCTCGTGAATGGTGCTGTCAGCCTCGCGAAGAAATGGGGAATCTCAGAGGCTGTGATCGGACTGACGATCGTCGCGATCGGGACGAGTATGCCGGAGCTCGTCGTGAGCATCATGGCAAGTGTCTCTGGACAGTCAGAGCTTGCGATCGGAAATATCCTCGGGACTAACATTGTGAATTATTTCTTCATTCTTGGAGTTATCATTTTTATGGTACCAGTGACACTGACTCGTACCAATAAATGGATCGACCTTCCGATCAGCGCGATGAGCGCAGTCTTACTTCTGATTCTGATCAGTGATATGTTTCTCGAAGGAGCAAGTATAAATTCTCTCGGACGTATCGATGGGATCGTATTCGTCTTTCTTGCAGTTCTCTACATTATATTTTCTGTAAAATACGACTTTCTCGCTGAAAAGCCTGTCGGAGGTGAAATCGAGAAAGTCGCATCTCCCATGAAAGCGTGGCTCTGGGTCATCGGTGGGTGTGTCGTCCTCTATCTTGGGTGAAATGTCCTGATCGAAGGGTCGGTCAATCTTGCGACACTTGCGGGACTCTCAGAATCTTTTATCGGACTGACGATCATCGCGATCGGTACGAGTGCTCCCGAGCTAATGACTGGTATTGTCGCTGCAAAAAAAGGGAAAGCGAGCATCGCCGTCGGAAATATTATCGGATCTTCGACGCTGAATATCCTTGTCATTCTTGGTCTTTCCGCTGTCGTCCATCCACTCACCTTCCTTCCGGGATCATATTTTGACATACTTCTGAATATTCTCGCACCACTGAGTGTCATCGCACTTTTCCACATGCGTCCGAGAAAGATCCTCGATCGACCTGTAGGAATCATACTTATTACGCTCTATATTCTCTATCTTCTGCTGATGATATTCTTCCGAACGGTGTAACATATATCATATCTTATAGTAAATAAACTCAAATAAGAGAAATTCTGATATTACTTGAAAAAACAAACCGAAGGCTCATAATTATTGCGAATATAGGAATTCATGCTTATAAACGAGTAAAAAATGAAAGATAAAATTGGTGTGTTATTCAAGTGAAAATATTATAGAAAAAGTATGAACCACTTCATGCTTTTTTTGATATTTCACGTTCCGGAGGTATTTCGTAGTCTCTCCCGTTTTCGTAAGAAATTTCTCTGGTCGAGAAATTTTTTACAGTTCATTTGCTTTTTTTAGCTTTCTCACTATAGTCCTGTCTTCTTCTATTTCTCTATGAGCTTCTACTTCCTCTCCGTTGCTTCATTTATCGCTCTCCTTATTCTTTCGAGCATCATATATATCGTCTCGAAGAAGGGAAATTTTCCATATACGATCGCTCTCGTATGAACTGGGATTTTACTCGGAATCTTGACCAATCTTTTTCCCTCTCTTGCATTTCTGACGACGTTCCAGCTGACACCAGAGACGCTGCTCTATATTTTCCTTCCGATTCTCCTCTTCGAAAGTGCATATAATATGAACTTTCGGGAGCTGATGCAAAACTCTAAGACGATCGGATTACTTGCGACTGTTTCACTTCTGATTTCAGCTTTTCTCGCTGCGATGTGACTCTGGATTCTTCTCGGGTGGTTCGGTATACAAGTTCCTTTTATCGTGCTACTGCTTTTTGGTGCACTGATCTCCGCGACTGATCCCGTTTCTGTACTAGCACTCTTTAAGGAGATGGGGACTCCACGAAGACTGACACTGATTTTCGAGTGAGAAAGCCTCTTCAATGATGGTACAGCGCTTGCTCTCTTTCTCGTCATTTTGGCGGTCGCTTTCCCAGGATGAGAATGACATGAAAGCCTGTTTGCGAATCTGATCGAGTGACTGCATCCGATTTTCGGAAGTTCATTTCTCTATGTCGAGGGTATAATCTCCTTCCTCTTGATGATCATCATCGGTATTCTTCTCGGCTGGATGATGGGATTCGGTTTTTCTCGACTGATTCCACTCGTCCGTACGTCAAAAGTGCTCGAGGTGAGTCTGACACTGATTGTCGCACATGCGACATTTCTGATCGCAGAGTGGGTAAATCACAGTTTTCTGCCTGTTTCTGCTGTCATCGCGACGACGATCTCTGCACTGGTTATAGGAAATTACGGAAAATATAAACTCTCTCCGAAGACACGTCATATGATGAATGAATACTGGGAGTTTTTTGCGCATATCGCCAATTCTCTCGTTTTTCTGCTTGTCGGTGTCATGATCGTAGGTCTGAATATCCATTATAGTGAACTCTTTATTCCGATTCTCCTCGCGATTCTCGTCGTGATTATCGCACGCGCAATCTCCGTCTATGGTGTACTTATACCATTAAACTGGCTCAAGATCGAGCGATGTGTCCCAGTCTCATGGATGCATATTCTCTCATGGGGAAGTCTGCGATGAGCACTTGCTGTGATTATGGCGCTTTTCATTCCGCTCGATGCGACACTCCCGGGCTGGACGCTTCAGACAAGTGTGCATGATTTCGTACTCGGACTGACGGTCGGATGTATTATTTTCACGACTTTCGTAAAAGCGACGACGATTCCGTTCCTCCTCCAGAAGCTCGGAATTACCAATCTTTCTTCTGAGGAAAATATCGATTACATAGAAGCAAAGATCCTCTTCCTGATCGAGATTCTTGGTCGTATCGATAAAGTGGCTTCACGTGGATTCATGAGTGATGACGAACGAAAAAAGCTCACATGCCTCTTCGAAGAAGAACTTTCTGTCGCAGAAAAAGAACTTCTCGAGATGAAAGATCAGGATCCAGAAATGACCGAAAAACTTCTCCATAAGATCCTCTCACTCCATGCACTTGAGATCGAACGAATGGTACTATTTGACCTCTTTAATCATGAAGAAATAGGCGAATTCGTCTTCCGTTACATGCTCGATAAGTTCGACTCCCAGATTGCTCGCATCGAAGAGTGAAAGTCACAGATCAAAGATGCGGTCGAACATATCCAGAAGCCAGATATTCTCGCACGTTGTACGCGCGCACTCCACGCTCGATCGCTCGATGAAGAAGGAAAAACAAAAGAGCTCTACACAAAAGTACGAACACGTCAGATTCTCACGGAAAAAGTCCTAAAACGGCTCCAACTTTTCCGTCATGTCGATGCCCTGAAGGACTCTTCTGCGCTCGATCATATCTGCGAACTCTATGAAGAACTGCGTGATAAAGCGAAAAGTATCCGCACCGAACTTCTGACGAAGCAGTATATCCAGGAATATGAGCGAGAAATCGTCGGGAAAATGGTGTTTGCGAGCGAGACCGATATCCTCGAGCACTTCATAGAACAAGGAATTATTTCTACAAAATCAGCGAAATTACTCGAAGAACAGTTTCACTAGTCTCGCTTTTTTCTCGAAAAAGAACACGCCGACTGCTTGCCTTTTTCTATTTTTCGATACAATAAGCGCATATTTTTCTTCTCCCATGGCAACTGATTATGAGATTATTATGGGACTTGAGACGCATGTTCGTATCAAGTCTGAGACAAAAATGTTCTGTAGTTGTACCAATGCCGTCGAGCTTGCTCCAGAACCGAATATCCACACCTGCCCGATCTGTATGGGATTTCCTGGCGTACTTCCGACGCTCTCAGAGTGAGTCGTCGATCTTGCGGTGCGCGCCGGACACGCACTCTCGTGTACAGTTCAGCCTCAGAGTATTTTTGATCGGAAAAGTTATTTTTATCCAGATCTCCCGATGGGATACCAGATCACGCAGTTCTATGAGCCGATCGCGATGCACGGGGATGTGCGAGTAGTAATTGACTGAGAGATTCGATCATTTCGGATTCACCACATGCATATAGAGAATGACGCCGGAAAACTGATTCATGTCGGAGGAAAGACGCTCTGTGACTATAATCGTGCTGGTTCTCCACTGATGGAGATCGTGACAGAGCCGGATTTTCGATCGAAGGCTGATGTCCTCGAATATCTGAAAGAAATCCAGAAGCTCATGCGATGGTGTGGTGCTTCCGACGCCGATATGGAGAAATGACAGCTTCGGTGCGATGTCAATATTTCTCTTCGAAAAAAATGAGAAACAATCCTGAATAGTCGTGTCGAGCTGAAAAATATTAACTCATTTTCTGCTATCGGACGTGCGATCGATGCAGAGTATGCACGACAGCAGGAGCTCTATGATGCATGAAAGGCGGTCGATCAGGAAACGCGTGGATGGAACGATGAAAAAGGTTTTTCCTTCTCGCTTCGCTCCAAGGAAGATGCGATGGACTATCGATATTTTCCTGAGCCCGATCTTCCACCACTTCTTCTCACGGAAGAATTTATCCATGAGCGTGTGCTTCATGAGCTTCCGATCGATCGTCGCATGAAGTATCTCACCGAGTATAAGCTCTCAGAAGATGATGCGCGTATTCTCTCTCAGAGTCGGGAAATCAGTGATTTCTATGAGGCGCTCGTCGGGCTGACCAAGGATCCGAAAAAATCATGCTCCTATATCACCACGGTTCTATTCTGAATATTTCTCGCTGATCCAAGTACGGGGACGATCGAGACACTTCCCTTCCCGGTCGAATATCTGGCTCAGGTGATTCGGCTCGTGAATGAGGATGCGCTTGCTTCTACGAATTCGAAAATCGTTATCGAGACGATGTTTACTTCACAGGAGACTCCCGATGAGATTATCGATCGCCTCGGACTGAGACAGAAAAATGACACAGAAGCACTCGAGAAAATCGTCGATCAGGTACTCGCTGATTCGCCCGCGCAGATCGCAGATTATAAGTCAGGAAAAGTGAACATTTTCGGGTTTTTCGTAGGGCAATGTATGAAGCTCTCGAAAGGACAAGGAAATCCGAAGATATTCACAGACATACTTCAGAAGAAACTTTCCGAGTAAAAAACACTTGCTCGGGAAGTTTTTTTATGCTACAATACCGGTAGTTTTATTACAATAGAAAATAAAACAAAAGCAAATCTTATTCGTTACCGTATTCTATGAGAAAAATCCGTGTCTTTGCTGGAATTCTTCTATGAATAATTGGTTTTTCTTCCTTCGTTTCTGCATCGGATGAATTTCCTCTTACGATTACCGATCAGATGAATCGACAAAGTGCGATTGACAAGAAAGTGACGATTACACTCGGAAAATATCTCGTTCAGGAGCGATATCGCCAGAGAATCGCGGAACGGAATCTCGCAAATACGATGACTGTACTCGCAAAAAGTGAGGCAGTTCAGGCTTCGAGTACGCCGAGTCCATGGATTGCAGTCGAAGTGACTCTTCCAGAAGAGGATACAAAAGTGACAGATTCCACTCCGTCTTCATCTTCATCGACACCTCAGTATACGAGTGCTTTTATCCCAGAGACGAGTGATGCTATCCCCGGTGTAAATATGAATCAGGTCCGATCAACATGGCTCGGATGGTATAACGAAGTTCGTGGGTGACTCGGGGTCACTCCGTATACACTCGATTCACGACTCGATCGTACGGCTCAGATCTGGGCGACAGTGCTCCGTGATCGTGTCGAGTATAATGCGACGAATGTCCATAAGCGTGACCTCTCGGATAGCTTCTACGACTATGACAAGATTACTGACTGGTTTGCTCAGTACGATGTCGTCGGAGTCGTTCGCAATCGTGCGACGACGACAGAAAATGTCGGATTCTGATACTATTCATGTGATGACTCTGACTGTACTGATGAGCTTATTCAGGCGGTTCGTGGGACTTTTGACTTCTTCATGAGTGAGAAATCCTATAACGGAGCACACTACCGAAGTATCATCCAGCCGAACTTTACGAAAATGGGTCTCTCGATCCAGGTCGATCCTTCGATCCACCGTTTCTATATCGTCGTCCACTATATCACGGATTTCGAGTAGATTGCATAAGGTTTTTTTGCTCCTCTTTTTGTTTCGGATACGCTTGAGGATGGCATTTCCCCCAGTTTTTTAAGTGTGCAAAAAGAGATTCTTCGACTATTTCTCGAGTACTCGGGTTTCTCAGTGTGGCAGAGAAATCTTGCACTTCTTTGACCAGAAAAGAACTTTGGATTATTTTATCAAATGCAAGCGTTCTAGCGGACATCCCTACTCCACCGAAACAACGGCTTCTTTTTTATTACTCTAAAAAGCAGATTCCAGAATATACTTGGAGTAATAAAGAGTCTTCTTCGGCTAAGTTGGGTGATTTTGGGGTTTCACAAAAAGAAGACTCTCGAGATTTAATAAAATCAAGAAGGGCCATTTTTGTTATTCCTTGAAAAAATCTGAATGTAAATATAATTATCGCAAAAACTGAAAAGATATCCATAAAGAAATGCGTCAGCTCCTTCGAAGAACTCACTCATCACCAAGATAGACTCTTGTTTTTTTGCAAGTAAAATCGCAGAAATTATTTATTTTCTTTCCAGAAATGTCTTCCGCTCATTCTTTTTTCTTTATATTTTCGGGAATTATTTTTACTACTTTCCTTCTCACTTCCTGCATCTCCGATCCAGAATGAAAGCAAAAAGATGATTTCACTTTTTCAGAAGAAACAAATACTTCTTCATGACACCTTTCTGCGAGAGAAGAACTCCTTCTGTCATATTTTTCAGGAGAAATTCTATCAGAAAATGAAGCAGAAATAATAAGAACCCTGTATGCAAGCGGAGAATCACGAGAAATTATTCCGTATGCGATATTCGGATCAGGGGCTTTTTCTATTGCAGAAATGGAAATTTTCTTTTCCTCCTCTCCGTATATTCCCTATGAAAAAGTGCGATATGAGCGCATCAGTGATGAGGATATACGGTACTTAGAAAACCAAAAAGAAAAGGCTATCGATCACTATAATACTCTTTTCTGAAAAACGACTCGTCCAGAATCTCTCGAGTCAGCGAGTGGGACATACGCATGTCTTACGATGGATGGTCGAATATCAAAAACAGATGGGATTTTCTGAATCTATACAGAGATTTCAGCGATCTGAGATATTCCAGTTCTGCAAACTCCTCTTTCTGAACAATTCCCTCTCTATGGATCCGCATATAACTGGTGAACTGATCGCTGATCTCCCATGTGAGCAGGCGGATTGATTACAGACACGGAGAATATGAGCGATTATCGCTCTCGTCTTCCGACAACATATGAATTCATCGGAAACACGCAGTATTTTGTATTTGCTGCGACTTACGATAATAAGGGGATCTCCTATGATCATAATATAAATAATCAGCTTATCAGTGAAACGGAAGGGGTTTATTTCCCCACTTTAGAAGATTGTGCTATTTCAAATATAAGTCCTCCGAGTCATTTTACGATTCATTTTGTTCCGCCTGAGGAATATACATGGAGCGGACAAACACAGCTGGACTATCGCTCTCACACACAAGTATACCGTCTTCAGCTTCCATGAACACAGAAACTTGAGCATGCGATATTTACGACAAATGAGTGACTCCTGATAAATGCTCACATATTTGAGATGGCATTATCTTGGAATCACGTTGTCTGTAGCACGAGTAATTATAACTGCTCTATTCGATTTACACCAGATGCCCTGAAAAATATCACGTCTCTGGAACTTTTTTACGCGCGTGAATAGAAGGGTGGTCTCATTCGCAAGAGTGTTTACACATCCAGATTCTTCACTTCTGTCGCGTGCGAGAGGATAAAATGCTTGCGAGGTGGCACTTCGCTTCCCATCAGCATGCGGAAAATCGCATCAGCTTTCTCGGCGTCTTCGATCCGTACGCGGTACATCTTCCGGACTTCTGGATCCATCGTCGTCTCCCAGAGCTGATCGGGGTTCATTTCCCCGAGACCTTTATATCGCTGGATATTTTCACTATTGATACCCTCTTCTTGCATGATCCGATCTTTCTCTCCGTCAGAGTGGACATACCAGACAGTTTTTCCTTTCGAGAGCTTATAGAGTGGTGGCTGTGCGATATAAATATGCCCGTGTTCTACGAGACTTCGGAAATATCGGAAGAAAAATGTCAGGATCAATGTGCGGATATGTGCACCATCGACATCCGCATCTGTCATGATAATGACACGGCTGTATCGAAGCTTACTATAGTCAAATGTCTCCCCGACAGAAGTTCCCATCGCGACAATCAGATTCTTGATTTCTGCATTTGCGAAAATCTTATCGATCCGTGCCTGCTCTGTGTTCAGGATCTTTCCTCGAAGTGGGAGAATCGCCTGAAATTCACGATTTCTTCCAGTCTTTGCTGATCATCCCGCAGAATCTCCCTCCACGAGATAGAGCTCACATTTACTTGGATCTTTCGACGAGCAATCCGCGAGCTTCCCAGGAAGTCCTGATCCTTCGAGTGCTCACTTGCGGATGATCGTGTCGCGTGCTGATCGTGCGGCTGCTCGCGCTCGCGCTGCGAGGATACATTTCTCGATCATAGCTCGTGCGGTCTTCGGATTTTCTGCGAGAAAGTCATAGAGCTTCTCTGAGACGACTTTATCGACGATCGATTTTACTTCTGGATTCACGAGTTTTTCTTTTGTCTGAGATGAAAATCGTGGTTCTGGAACCTTGATAGAGATTACCGCACACATTCACTCGAGTACATCAGAAGATTCGAGATTCTGATCTTTTTCTTTCAGGATTTCCTGCTCACGAGCGAACTTATTCATCGTCCGCGTCAGAGCGCTCTGAAAGCCAGCCGTATGTGTCCCGCCGTCTGTCGTTGTGACATTGTTGACGAAGCTGATGATTTTCTCTGAGTAGTCATCTTTTTTATACTGGAGGGCGACTTCTACCTGCGTATCATCGAGATTTTTATCTGTATAAAAAATCTCATCGCCAATCGTGTCGATACCATGATTCAGATGATAGACATACGATCGGACTCATCCCTCGAAGAAAAAACGATAGCGCGAATCAGTATTTTCATCTATCAATGTGATCGTAATCCCCTTCGTAAGATATGCTTGCTGACGGAGACGATTACGGACAGTATCGTAGTCGAATTCTACTGTCGTGAACATCGTCGCATCTGGCCAGAAGCGCACGAGTGTCCCCTGCTTTTCCGTCTTTTCACCCGTTTCTGTCACGGGAATCTGGACGATTCATCGTGCATAGTGTTGGGTATAGATATTTCCATCCTTATAGACGAAGACTTCCATCTTGTCAGAGAGCGCGTTCACGACGGATGCACCGACTCAGTGGAGACCACCAGAGACTTTATAGCTACTGTCTTCTCCACCGAATTTTCCTCCTGCGTGGAGGACAGTCATCACGAGCTCGAGCGCGGATTTCCCGCTCTTCGGATGAATATCGACCGGAATTCCTCGTCCGTCATCTTCTACACTGATCGATCCATCTTCATGCATCGTGACGATGATATTCTTCGCGAAACCCGCCATCGCCTCATCGATCGAGTTATCGACGATTTCCCAGATCAGATGATGAAGCCCCTGTTCGTTCGTCTCACCGATATACATTCATGGTCTTTTTCGTACTGGTTCGAGTCATTCGAGGAGCTGGATATTACTACTATCGTATGTTTGAGAAGACATAAAAATGATAAAATATTATCGTATAAATCGCTACGAGTATATGAAAAAAGCAGGAGAAAGCAAAAAAGAATGTTTTCTGTTTCATGAAGAAAAATCTATCAAAGAAAAGAAAAAATCCCTTCGCAAAATACACAAGATACCAGGATTACCATTTCTATGCAATATAAATTCTTGCTGCCATTGAATCTCCTATTTCATTTCTTCTTATAACCGCAGAAATCGGACGAGATAATCTGAGAATGTGAATTTTTCTGTCGGATCTTCTGCGATCTGTGTCGAGAGATAGGCGCGGAGCTCGGCGATATCTATATCGAGCGGGAGCACGATGTCACATACGGGCGGGATATTTTTTATGACATGAATCCGGAGAGTGTGGGCGATATTTTCTGTGTATATGATCGTGAAGCTCGATATTCTCGCATATTCGTAAAATACATTTCCCGTATTAATTCCCGTGTCAGTGATCTCTGCACGAAGCGTCGGAGGACTGTTATTCTCATGGAGCATGTAGACTCATGCAAAAAGCAGAACCACCACAGACATGATCCAGATTCACTGAGAAATCCCGTAGAGCACGAGCGTCAGTACGATCGTGATCGCGATCATGTACCAGAGTGCACCTTTCTCGAAGCGAGACGCGTATGTCCATGCAAAAAGAATATTCATAGCAAGTATTTACGATTATCCAGTACTCGTCTCGGTGAGAAGTGTCACGATCGTCCGAACGATAACCCATGCAGATGCCGAGAGGATGAAGCCTGTGATTCCTGCAGTCATGATACCCTTCCCTTTCGCGCTGTCTTCCTTCCCGAACATTCCTGATCCGATCTGCATCCTGAGTGCTCCATAGATCAGCACCATGATCGATACTGTCCCAGAAAGTGCGAGAAACCATTCCGTCGCACTGACGATAATCTGTGGGATATCGGTGTAGCTGAAATCCCCTGTCCGCACCTTTCCCTCGGAAGAACCGAGTACTCCAGATGTCTGTGCTTCCGTCACCGTATCCGCGTAGCTCGGGAGATACATGTACCACGACATGAGCGAGAGGATTCCGATGAGAAAAATTCGATACATACGAGAATTGAGATACATGCACACTATACCATTTCTTCTATAAAAAACCAAATTCTTGACGTTTTTTCTCACATTCCTTCCATTTGCTTTCAGGGCGCTTTTCTCTATAATCCGAGCATTCTTATTCTCCCATATGAAGCTCCCTCTCTCATGGATCGCTCTTTTTACCGACATCGATACACTCTCTCGAGATCAGTCACCGAAGTCGATCGCACACGCATACTCAGTACATGTCGCCGAAGTCGAATGAATCGAGAAAATCGGATATGATAAGGTCGTCGTCGGAAAAGTCACGCGCTGTGAGAAGCATCCAGATTCGAAGAAGCTCTCGATCGTAGATGTATATGTCGGATCAGAAACCGTGACGATACTCACGGGGGCACCGAATATTTCCTGAGCGACGTATGTCGCAGTTGCACTCGTGGGCGCAGTGCTTCATGGTGATTTCACTATCGGCGAGCGAATGATGGCAGGGATGATGAGTCGTGGTATGATCTGCTCGATCGACGAGCTCGGACTGGCTTCAGAACGCGCGGAAGGGATTATGATCCTCGAAGAATACTGGAATACAGACTTGCTCGAGTCTCATATCGGAAAATCATTTTACGAGCTGACACTTCCTTTTCCATCGCTTGGTGGGCGGTCTTCTTTTTCCCTCGGGGATGTCATCTTCGAGATCGATAATAAGTCGATCACGAATCGTCCTGATCTCTTCGGCGTTCGTGGAAATGCTCGCGAATTTCATGCACTCTTCGAGACGGATCTTTTCCCTGAGGTACATATCGAGCAACCGAAAGATGTCCCAGCACTTCATGCAGAAGTACAGACAGAAAAATGTCTGACCTACACACTGATGCAGTATGAAAATATTACCGTCGGGACATCTCCTCTCGGAATATCGCTCATGATGGAGCGTGCGTGACTCGCACCGAAGCTCGATATCGTCGACATTACGAATGCGATCATGACGGAGTATGGACAGCCCATGCATGCCTTCGATGCCGATCTGATCGATGGTCATATCACGGTCAGAATGGCGCGATCATGAGAAAAAATCCTCGCGCTGAATAATGTCGAATATGAACTGACAGATCAGGATATGGTTATCGCGGATAATACGAAGATCCTCGCGATTGCAGGGATTATCTGAGGTATTTCTTCTGCGATTCACTCGGATTCTCGGCGAGTTCTCTTCGAGGCAGCGTGCTTCGACTCGACTTCTGTACGCCTCACAGCTCAGCGACTCGGGATCCGGACGGATGCCTCGACGCGCTTCGAGAAGTCGCTCGACCCAGCACTTCCTCGTGTCGCACTTCCTCGTGTCGCCGACTATCTCGATTTTCTCGGGAAAAATATCCAGCCATCAGGATTTTTCTCGCATACCGCTCCGAGGGATTCGATCACTCTCGAGATTACATATGATTTTCTCGACTGGAAAATCGGTGTAAAAATCCCACACGCGACGATACAGAATATCCTGACACGGCTCGGATTTCTGATCTCATGAGTGTATGAAGATCGCATGCTTCTCGAGGTTCCCTCATGGCGCGCGACAAAAGATATCAAGATACGAGAGGATATCGCGGAAGAAGTGGCACGCATTTACGGATATGAAAAAATCCAGGAAAAGTCACTCGAAGGCGTCTTATCGATCACACATGAAGAGCCGATTCTCCTGCTTCAGCGGAGTGCGCTGACACATTTCTCGATGCATGCGTGGGATGAGGTCTATAATTACAGCTTCTCGAATATATGACTCGACTCGAGGGTCGGATATGAAGATGAGAAAAATGCGATCGAGATCAAGAATGCGTTCAATGTCGAATATACGCATATGCGTCGTTCGCTCGCTCCGCACCTCCTCATGAATCTCGAGGCAAATATAAAATATCAGAAATCGCTCTCATTTTTCGAGATCGGGAAAATCTTCTCGAAGGAGTGAGAAAAATTTACCGAGAAAAAAGTACTGGCCGGAGTAACGAGCCAGAAATCACTCGCAGAAATACGTCAGAATATCGAGTCTTTTCTTGCGACCGTGGCACCATGAACACTTGTGGAAGTGCACCAGGATAGTGCGCTTTCTTTTCTGCATCCGAATATCACCGGTCGATATACTGTGGATGGCGATACGGTTGCATATTTCGGGCGGATTCACCCTGAGACTGCTGGAGATTTCTCGCTTCCCACAGATATCTACTACTTCGAGATTCTCCTCGAGACGCTTCTTCCACATGCGCAGGAGAGTGAGAGTGTTTTTCATGAGATCAGCAAGTACCCGTCTATTCCTCGGGAGCTGAACTTTATTCTCCCAGAGCGGATGCCGATCGGTTCCGTGACACGGACGATAGATGCGGTACACCCGTGGATTCGAGATATTTCAGTGTCGTCTATTTTCCAGGATGATGAAAAAATCGGAAAAGAGAAAAAGTCTGTCACATTTCACTTTTTCCTCCAGAATCAAGAAGCAACGATCACAGATGAGGCGGCGTGAGAAGTGCAAAATATGATCATCGAAGCGATGAAAAAGGATGGATATGAGCTTCGAGGGGTGTAATATGTCCCCGTTTCTCCCCGCTTTTTTGTAGATTTCTCCGATTCTGGTGCGCGTTGGATATGCACTGACAGGGTATTTCGTACGAGAAACACATGATTTCAGGATAAAACTGAAATTCCCTTGTGGTATTTTTTCTTGAGTAAGACCACATATCGTTGCTCTGGGTATATATCAGAATTTGTATCCATGAGATTTTACTATTTCCCCAACTTTTTTATAGCAATAATATCACTTTGCTGTGTTTCTCGCGAGCAATATCAGGACTTCTCTTATTCCGGTTTGTTCACTATCCTACGATTTCACTCCCATCACTTCCATGAAACTTACAAAAACAGCTTCCCCGAAAGAAAGCTGTTTTGATATCCGTGGATGACATCATTAACTATTCACTGAGGATTCGTACCTCTTTTCCTCATGTTCTTCAGAATACCTCAGGGAAATAGAACTCGAATATGCGTGTCGGACGGACTTCATAGATTCCTATGTGTGTCGGACGAATTAGATATCAGAATGTGTACTTTCCTGCAGAGAGACGGGATGCCGATCCGAAGTATCGATCATCTCTCCACTCCACATGAGAAAATGGAGATGGTGAAATCTGACTCGAAGACGCTTCTGTCTGAAAGTTCGGATTTACGAGCTCCACTCCAGCAGGGATAAATCACTCGAATGCGACCTGATCCCGATTTTCTCCTGTAATTACTGTATTCGCAACATAGACGAGCTTTCCGACTGTGAGATGATCGAGTGGCGTGAGATAGTTCAGGATGTCTTTCGGGTATGTAAGCTCTTTGTATGTGAGTGATCCGTCGAGATATTTTTTCCATTCTTCTGACTGTAACTGTCTGATCTTGAGATATGTGTCATAGTCGTAATATTCTTGCATCACGAGAAATCCTTCATCTCGACTCAGTGTCTCCTTCGCAGGGATCGTGTACTCGAGACTCATATCATAGTAGAGATCTCCTGAACCAGTCTTCTCGAAGTCGAGCGTCGATGTATCTGTGAGCTCGAGAAGCGAGAGTGCCTTCGTAAATGTCGCCAGTTTTCCGGATCCTGAGATCGTATTTTCTACGATTTTTGTATCGTCGAGTGAGATCGCGACGTCCATATCAGACGGTGCAACGATGAAGTCGAGAAGCGATTCGAGGACGATCAGCGTAGTGGATGTCGATCAGAAGCTTCCATCAGATTCTTTCTGTGAGGTGACCCATCGTTCCATCTGGTCGAGGATTTCCGCATATGACGTGCGAGTCTCATCACCGAGAAGCCCCACCAATCCGAGAAATTGAGCTGTCGTAATCAGACTCTGACTACTTCGAATATAAGCACCTCGCGGGAGGAAAACGAGTTCATTTGCGAGGATCGCATGAGCGATTTCTTTTGCTTTTTCTCGCATTGTAGTCTTCTCATCAGCAGGAATGTCGCTTATCCGTGTGAGCTTCATTAAGATGCGTCCCTGAAGTGTCAGTAAATACGTATTTTGTCCCGGATCACCGATGAGCTTATACATTTTATATGCCTCATAATCATTCGGGCTGATATCGAGAATCGCCTCAACTGCACGATATCGATCTTCGGTAGACCAGCTACATGCTCCCGTCGTACAGTAGGCACGTTTATTCTTATAGAACTCTGTCTTTACATATGCGATCGCCTTTCATAGCGTATCTTCGTCGAGTGTGTATCCGATCGCCTGCATACGTGACCATGAGTGAAGGAGTCCGATCGTGAGGGAAATATTCGATGCGGTATCATCTTTCCAGAAACTAAAACCACCATCGGATTTCTGGAAATTTCGTATCGTGGCGAGATATTCTCTGAGAAGTGTATCGATACTTTTTTCTTCATATCCCGTCGTCGCATCGATATATTGCCCGATCTTCTCTTCTCTGAGATCAAAAGAAAGTGCGAGTCGATCGCTCACCTGCTTCAGAATCACTCATGGCATCAGTGCAGATGTCTGCTGTTCAGCGCATGAATATGGGAAATACTGGAGAAAATGCACGCCAGACATGAGACTCGGAAGGAGCGTCGCACCATAATGAATCGTGAGTGATCACTCATTTTTGCGGATTTCCTGACTCAGAATAACAGATTCTTCGATAGAAGATGTCGTCTTTCCGACGGTCGCTGTCGTCTCTGGAGTCGTCGTCGCAAGAATCGGGAGTACATTCGTGACGGTGTCCTGATCCCCTGTCTCCTCTGCGACTGCACGGAAAGTAATCTCAGCCCCCTGAGGAAAAGTATCTCCTGCTTCTACCATGATTCCGAATGAAGCAGTGACCGATTCTCATGCTGAAATCCAGATGACTTTTTTCGATTCTTCGGTGCGATAGTGCGTCCCAGTGAGTGTGATGGTAAAATTCTGAGCTTGTTCCGTCCGATTAAAAATAACCGGCGAAAGCATGATACGATCTCATTCTCCGAGAAAGCGAGGAAGATTTTCCTGGATCATGACTGCTTTCGATGTCTGGATCGTGCTCGTTCCGAGTCCGATCTTATTTCACTCCGTAGTCGAGACGATCGACTCGATCGCCCACGTCGTGAGATTATCTGGAAGTGCATCTGTCGTCATATGAAATACCCCATTCGCATCTGTCGTGAAGTTCGCATACCAGAAGGCGGTATCTCGGAAGACTCATCGTGTCTTCTGAGAAAGTCATCATTTCTGTCCGTCTCCAGCACCTCACTTCTCTCCTCCTGAGCCATCTTTTACTTCGAGTTTTTCTATCAGATTCAGGAGTGATATATAGGTCTCGACCCCGAGATAGCGCTTCATGTCGTAGAAGAATGCAAATGGGTTTTTCAGAGGATTTCCCATCAGCGCTAGGAGACTCTCGTCCACAAAGACGAGACTTCCGTTTGCGTTCGGTACGATTTTTCCCTCGCTATCTGTGACTGTAACTGTGAGATCGACTTTTTCTCCGGGGAGATATCGTGGTTTTTCTGGGGTGATCGTGACATTGAGCTTCTTCGAGTCGGTCGTGACCTTCACGACGGAGAGCGCGCGCTTGTAGGTCGGAAGTTTCTCATCTGGATTTTGTCCGATCAAAAACACTTTTACATATATATTCGGGATGTGTGCCTCAGTAATCGGGACTTCGATGCGCTCTGTCGTACTGGTAATATCGCGAGTATATGCTTCGAGAATCGCGTCATCTTTCTCGATCGAGATGAACATTTTCCCAGATTTTACAGGTGATTTCAGAGTGAAATACGCTGTATCTCCGATATTCACGATCGTCTCATCAGCGGTCATATCTGCGATAGAATTATTTCACTCCTGCCAGTATGGAGCATCTCATCCATCGATATAGATGATGGTCGTCGAGGTAAAAGTCTCGCCATTTTCCCCAGTGTAGAGCGCCCGTACTTCATATTCGCCTCCTGTCGCACTTCGGAGTGCTTGTGTGAATTCGCCATTTTTTCCAGATTGTATCGTCTTGGTGGATTCTTTTTCTCGGGTAATCTCAGAAGTATTATAGAAAAAACCATCGACTCACTCTTTTTTTATCTCCTTCCATTCTCTTTTCCAGAGTTCGAGTGTAACTGTTTTTCCTACTATCCCCTCTGCGTTATAGTCGAGCACGACTCACTTGACGGGGATATCTTCAGAAAATGATCCCCAGTATGGGACTTTGATTCCGACGTAGGCATCTGTCGTGTGAAGGACTTGTTGTATCGCGTGTGTGACGGTTTTTTTCGTGTCGGGATCTTTTACAGTGAGAGAATATGAGAATATTTTTTCCCCACTTGCCGTCTTCGGATATTCATAGGAGAATGTGGCAATTCACTGCTCGTCGAGGCTTCCCGTCTCGCTCGCCGTCAGAACGTCATTATACGTACAGATTCCCCAGTAGAGACACTCGAAATAATCGGAGTTATTCCCGAACTGGTAGTCCCCATATTCTCCCGCATTAAAATAATAATCTTGTGACAAAACCGAGAAAGTATACTCCGCACTTGGTATATTTCCGCCGAAATAGTAGACTGCTTCGCCTGTCAGAGTCGCCGTATCTCCGATCATAGCATCAGCCGAATTCACTCCCATATTGACCGCAAAGACAGGCTTCTTGTAATCACTTACATAAAATTCACCATTGGTGTAGACCATCTCTGTGTAGCGATCTTCTCCGATATAGAGCTCGAAAAGATATCGACCAGATGGCACATCTTTCGGAAGAGAAAAACTTCCGTCGAAGTTCGAGTTCGTGTCGAGAGTAACTCCTGTATGAAGGAGTATATTTCCATTTTCCCCTCTGATCTCGAGCGTGCCAGTGTCTGCCTCTGAAGCCCTATATCCTGTCGGTGTAAAACGACGAAGGAGTCACTTATATAAGAGAGTATCTCCAGCTTTGTAAAGCGGACGATCCGTATAGAGATAGAGGTAGTTACGCGTCATACTATCCTGTCATCCGAGATATCGGAAGTCATAGTTTGAGACCTGATCTTGATACTGATTGATCACTCAGAAATACGTATCATTCTGCACGAAGAGAATATCAGGGAGAGGATTCGAGAATTCGTAGAGATTTTTTTCTGCTATGAATTTCACGGACACTTTCGCCTCGAGATATCATTCCCCCTGGGAAAAATAATATCCCTTAAATGTGAGATCTTTCGGGACGGTTTTCCCATCGAGAGAAGTCGCAAAAAGCAGTGCTCGATCCCCTGCTTTCTCGAGTGTGAGTGAGAGATTGGATCGGATAAAAAGATGCTCAATCCTGCTCATCTCCGTTACAGATCATTTTACATAGATGAAATTCGCATCGGTTTTTCCACCGATAATATCTGTCTCGAGATCGAATTTATTCGGAGTAATCGCCCAGTAGTGGTTCGTAAGTGGGACAGTTTTTCTGTATTTCTTCGTACATGGGATACTCGCGTCATAGTCGCGATCGAGTCGCATGAGCTCGAGATAATCTGCGCGTGAGAGTGTACAGACTGTGACATCCGCGCTATCAGAATTCGCAGAGAGAAAATTTACCACCAGAGGAAGTGAGCTCGGAATTACCTGGAGAAAGTGGGTAAAAGATGAATAGATCATCATGTCATCTGGCTGTATGTCTACCCCTTCGAGCGTGATACGATAGTCTTGTCCGAGTCTGTTCTGATAGATGTCTGTGACTCCAGATCCGAGAAGAAGTGAGTATTTTGCATGCGGATCGAGTTGTACATTCATGATATAGGATTCCTCTTGTTCTGAGCGTTTACACCAGTGAGATACAGAGTCTGGCTCCCATTTTGTATCTGGAGTGAGAGAAATGGTCTGTCCTGAGAGGACGATTCATTCTCCGGTCGAAAGTGGAAGATTACTGATCAGACAAACCTGACGATTATTCAGTACTTCTCCGACACGGAGTCCGAGCTTCGGCGCGGTCAGATATGTATAGGTCATATCTCCTTTGAGCGATGGATTGATACTCGCGCGAACCGTAAATACATACGAAGTCCCAGGCGTAAGCGTATCATTCACTACGAGCAGAACCTTTTTTTTATTATCCTGGCTTCCTGTACTTGTGATATCATGTGCATACTCCAGAGAAAAAGGGACACTTCTGCCTGACTGTGTCGCGAAGGAAAAAAGTGATGGATCGAGCTCGACTTCCTGCGCGAATGAGAGCTCGAGAACAGCACCAGAAAACGGAAGATAGTCGGGAGGAGTTTCCCCATCGTACGTATCGGTAAGCCAGCTTAGTTCAGGAATATTCATGTCCTCTGCTCCTGAGAGTGTAGTATGCCGATGAAGGAGTCACACATGCTCCAAGAAGCTACTCGCCGTGACAGAAAAAGAAGCATCGTCAGCAAGAGACTCCGTCGCATATTTCGGATGCACTCATTTTTTTATCCGTATATTATAAGTATCTCAGTAAAAAAATGGATCCGACGCGAGCGTAATAATAAAACGCGTCTCGCTTACATTTCACACATCATCTGTGTATGGCGTAATCGTGACAGGCTTCACAACTTCGACGGGAGTGTCCGTTCCCTCACTTTTCATCGGGACATACAGTGTGAGGTATTTCTGAAGTTCATCTGCGGTTATCGGCGCATTCGAATAGAGCATGATCCCTCTCTGTGGATCGAAGGATGATCCGATTGTCAGCCGGAGTGGAGGAGTCAGAATCTCCCCGGTAAATGTATCTTGCAGCTCATAGATCAGTCCTTTCACTGGTACGACAGAGATAAGATAGCGGTTCGCACTTAGGAGTGGCTCATCAGGTATAAATTCGAGCGTGCTTCCATTCAGCCATGTACACTTCCCAGCAATCTCAGGTGTCGTGACAAGCGGACATGGAAGTGTATCTTTCTCATCGAGATTCGTGAGGGGGATCATCGGAGTCGAGAATGTTACGATAATATCCTGATTCGTGTTGGTTATCTTTCCTGTCGGGAGGATATTCGTGACACGGATCGCAGAGACAGCAGTAAACTGAAATTCTGTCGTTCCTTGCAGAGGTTTTCCTGAGACCGCGAGAATCTCTGGAGTAAGCGTCACAGCGTATGTCGTTCCGATATCGAGCGGTGCATCGAGTGTGAGGCGGATCGTCTTATCTTGATAGAGAGAGACGCTCCCCGAGACAGAAGGCGTGATCGTGATATTTTGCGCACGTATCGTCGCTTGGTCGAGTGGTGCAGAAAAGGTCATATCGATATACTTGGTATCGTATTCGATTTTCCCATATTCGAGGGAAAAATTTGCTTCCACGACTTCTGGCGCGCCCCACGAAGTATTTCATCCAGATCTATAGAGAAAATATCCTCATATGATGAGGAAAATACACACAAAAAAAAGAATCACCTTTCGTGTGGGTGAATGAAAAAAAGAGAGCGACATACGCGAAAATAATATGCACCTCAATAGTATGAAATATAAAGAAAAATCAAGCAAAATATTCTGCGAAAAAAATGTGAGAACTTTCCTTTTTTCCATATAATACAGATAGGTAATTTTCTCATATGAGTCACACACCATCACTCGCATCGATCGATGCGATCGTCAAGCGGAGACTGATCGCTCCGACACAGCTCTATATGAAAAGCGTTTCTCCAGAAGAAGTGGAAAAACAAATCTGGAAGGCGTATATTTTTGCACGAGAAGCACACGAAGGACAGACACGAAAAAGTGGTGATCCATATATTATCCATCCTGTTCTCGCGACAGAGCTTCTGCTTGCAGTTCATCCAGACCTGACGAGTATTCAGGCGTGTCTTCTCCATGATGTGATCGAGGATACTGATCGTACCGTGGATGATATAGAAGAAGAATTCTGATACGATGTCGCACATATCTGTGAGTGACTCTCGAAGCTCTCCGTGATCAAGTATCGTGGTGAAGAACGGACGATCGGAAGCCTCCGAAAGATGCTCCTCGCGATGGTCGATGATCTTCGCGTCATCGTCGTGAAGCTCGCGGATCGCATGCATAATATGCAGACGCTCGACTATCATGGAGACCCGAAAAAACGTGAGCGGATCGCGCTCGAGACACTGAATATCTATGCACCGATCGCAGATCGTCTCGGTATCTTTCATATGAAAGAATCTCTCGAAAATGAATGTTTTCGTATTCTTCATCCAGAAGAATATGCGACGATCACGAAGGAGTTACTTGAGCTTCGCGAAGAGCAAGATTTTTTCGTGAATACGGCGACTTCCGTAATTCGGACGATTATTCCGCCGAATATTCCGATTACAGCTATTTCTCATCGTGTGAAGTCCCCATACAGTATCTATCGAAAACTCCATCGAAAAGATTACTCCTACCAGAATGTCGCGGATCTCTATGATCTTTTTGCGATTCGCATCATCACTGATAATGTTCCGCACTGCTATGAACTTCTCGGGATCGTCCATAATGCGTGGTCACCGATTCCGAAGCGGTTTAAGGATTATATCGCGCTCCCGAAAGAAAATGGCTATCAGTCGCTTCATACGACGGTCGTCGGGATTTTTCCAGAGCTTCGCTCACAACCGACTGAGATACAGATCCGCACAGAGGCGATGCATCAGCATGCGGAGCTATGAGTCGCCGCACACTTCGAATATTCAGAAGCATGAGCATCGCGAGTCGCGAATGACACATTCTGGGTCGAGAAAATTCAGGAAATTCTCTCCTCGATCGAAGAAGGAGGAAATTTTATGAATGAGATGAAAATGAATGTCTTCAGCGATCAGATTTTTGTCTTTACGCCTGCGTGAGATGTCGTGACGCTTCCGCGTGGATCGACACCGATCGACTTCGCATATTCTATTCACTCAGACGTCGGAAATCAGACGAGCATCGCGAAAGTCGATGGTCGAGTCGTGCCACTTGACTATGAGCTTCATAGTGGCGAGAGTGTCAGTATCGTCACAGATATTCATAAGCGACCGAGCCTGACATGGCTCTCATTCGTGAAGACGGCTCGTGCACGTGAGGTGATTCGTCAGGTGATAAATCGTGAACAGCGCGATCTGATTATCGAGCGCGGTCGGACGATTTTTCAGTCCTATCTCGAGAAAAATTATGGAGCGGATCTCGATAAAGATCTCTCGATATTACGTTATCTCTGAGGACATGAGCTCGACATGAAGCAGCGTGAAGATGTGCTCGTACAGCTCGGAAATCTCTCCCGTAAGCCATCTTCTGTGATGCATGAGCTGAATACTGATGTTCTGAGAAAGCTGACCTCGATCCAGAAGACTCCGACGAAAGAAAAGACAAAGAAACGTGATACACAAAAAGAAGACGTAGACACGATTACTCCGATCATCTGAGGTGAGAAAAATATCCCCTATAAACTCGCGAAGTGCTGTATGCCGACACCGAAAGATCGCATCGTCGCTTCTATTGGGCAGTGATGAGTGACCGTCCATCGGTATAACTGTAAAAACATGAAAAAAATCGAGCTCGAGCGACGGATCTCCTGTCGATGGAGCAATGAGCAACCACTTGGGACACAGATCAAGTTCGAGATTTTTATCCTGAATGAGCCGGGTGCGCTCTATACGATCTTCGATCTCTTTCATCGGATGCATCTGAATATCGAGAGTATCGAGCAGATGCAGTGAGATTTCTGAGTCGAGAATCATATTTCGATCGTGCAGGTGATTTTTCATCTGACGTCAGATGAGGAGGATTATTACTTCTACGATCGGATTATCGAGCGTCTTCGATTTGCGATTCCGCAGTTCCGATCATCTCGACTGATCGATATGACTTGGGAAGGGTAAAATTTTTGCCTTGATTCTTTTCCGTATTTTTATACAATCCAGAGCGATTTTTTTAACTTTTGCAAGTATGAAAGCAACTCTCGTTCTCGAGACTGGAAAAAGCTGGGAAGGAGAAAGCTTCGGATACGAGGGCAATACCAGTGGAGAAGTCGTCTTCAACACTGGCATGATCGGATATCCTGAGACTCTGACCGACCCATCATATCGCGGACAAATCCTTACGCTCACATACCCACTCGTTGGAAATTATGGAATCCCTGACTTCGAAGCCAGGGATTTTTTTTGACTGAAAAAACACTTCGAGTCAGATCAGATTCATGTATCATGACTGATCGTCTCAGAATATGCGAAGCACTTTTCGCATTATGAAGCGCACGGGTCGCTTGCAGACTTTCTGATCGCTCAGAAGATCCCAGCGATCGAAGGGATCGATACACGTGCTGTCACGGAATATATTCGTGAGCATGGTGCCGTCCCGTGAAAGATTCTCCTCGAGCATATTCCTGATCGCGAACATTTCTCGGATCCGAATGAGCGACTGCTCGCATACGAAGTGAGCATCTCTGAGCCGATTCTCTATCACTCCCCGACTCCGATCGGCAAGACACTTCTCGTCGTCGATATGGGGATAAAAAATAATATGCTTCGGATTTTTCTCTCACTCGGACTCGATATTATCCGCGTTCCATGAGATTTTCCGTTCACTCGGAAAGACTTAGAATATGATGGGATTTTTATCTCGAATGGACCGGGCGATCCTGCAAAATATCTCCCAACGATCCAGGAGATTCAGAAGGCAATCACGATGAAAAAGCCGATCTTCGGAATCTGTCTCGGAAATCAGCTCCTTGCACTCGCGAGTGGTGCAAAAACCTATAAACTTCCCTATGGGCATCGCGGACAGAATCAGCCAGTAAGGGATATTCGCTCGGATCGGTGCATTCTGACTTCCCAGAATCATTCGTTTGCGATCGATGAATCGACACTTCCAAAGCATGTCGCTCCGTGGATGCAGAATATGAATGATGGCACGAATGAAGGGATTTACTTCCGGGATACGAATATTGCGAGTGTCCAGTTTCATCCAGAGGCAACACCGTGACCACATGACAGCTACTATCTTTTTCATGATTTTATCCAACAACTTTAATTCCTATGATACATAAAAAAATCCTCATCCTCGGTTCTGGTGCGCTGAAAATCGGTGAAGCATGAGAATTTGACTACTCAGGAAGTCAGGCGATAAAAGCCATGAAGGAAGAATGAGTCGAGATCGTCCTCATCAATCCGAATATTGCGACCGTCCAGACGGATCCGTGATTTGCAGATCATCTCTATCTTCTTCCGGTGCTCCCAGAATATGTCGAGCGCGTGATCGAGCAAGAACGACCTGATGGGATTATGCTCGCATTCTGATGACAGACAGCACTGAACTGTGGACTCGAACTCGAAGAACGTGGAGTGCTCGAGCGATATCATGTCGAAGTTCTCGGGACTCCGCTTGCTACGATTCGCCTTACAGAAGACCGCGAGGAGTTTAATGCAGTTCTTCGCTCGATCGATGTGAACTACGCGAAGAGTGGTATTGCGAAAAACATCGAAGAAGCTCAGAAAGTCGCAGAGGAAATAGGATTTCCCGTACTTGTTCGTGCTGCATTTGCGCTTGGTGGACTCGGAAGTGGATTCGCAGAGAATGAAGCAGAGCTCTTACCACTCCTCGAGAAAGCATTTTCCTACTCGAATCAGGTGATTCTCGATGAGAGTCTGGTCGGCTGGAAAGAGCTCGAATACGAGGTCGTCCGTGATGCGAATGACTCGTGTATAACAGTGTGTAACATGGAAAATATCGATCCGATGGGAATCCACACGGGTGAAAGTATCGTCGTCGCTCCGAGTCAGACACTCTCGGATCATGATCACCAGATGCTTCGTGATCTCTCACTTCGTGTGATCCGCACACTCGGGATCGTCTGAGAGTGTAATATCCAGTTTGCGCTCGATCCACACTCTGATCGATACTGTGTCATCGAGGTAAATGCTCGCCTGTCACGATCGTCTGCGCTTGCATCGAAAGTGACGGGATATCCGCTCGCATATGTCGCTGCGAAGATCGCACTCGGCTATACGCTCGACACGATTCAGAATCATGTCACAGGCGTGACAAGTGCTTTTTTTGAGCCGAGTCTCGACTATGTCGTGGTAAAAGTCCCACGCTGGGATCTCGAGAAATTCGAGAAAGTCGACCAGTCGATCAATTCTGAGATGAAGTCTGTCGGCGAAGTGATGGCGATCGGAAGAAATATAGAAGAGGCGCTTCAGAAGGCATTTCGGAATCTCGATATTGGAGCATTGGGCTTGATCTGAAATACGTGGGATGATAATTTCCGAGAAAATGATCTCGATCGACCGACTCCAAAACGCATGTTCGCGCTGGTGCGGGCGATACTCCATGGCGTCTCTCTCGAAGAACTTCATCGGAAGACGCATATTGATATTTTTTTCCTGACAAAACTTCAGAATATTGTCACAACGTATCTGAAGCTGAAGTCAGAGATTTCTACTCTCGACGCACGACATCTTCCTCTGCTTCGTACTGCGAAGAAGCGAGGATTTTCTGATCGACAACTCGAGCGGATTCTCGGCATAGAAGAAGAAAAAATCTACGAATTCCGCAAATACCATCATCTTCTGCCGAAAGTGAATCGGATCGATACACTCGCGGGAGAATTTCCCTCCGAGACGAACTACTGTTATATGACGTACCACGGCGATCCAGAAGCAGAAAAGAGAGAAACGCCGAGCGAAAAAAAGAAAGTCCTCGTACTTGGCTCTGGAGCGTATCGGATCGGCTCTTCCGTCGAGTTCGACTGGTGTTCGGTATCTGCTCTCTCGACCCTGAGAACACTCGGATATGAGACGATTATGCTGAATTTTAACCCCGAGACTGTCTCGACTGACTTCGATACTTCGGATATTCTCTACTTCGAGGAGATTAACCTCGAGACGATTCGTGCGATTTTCGATCGAGAGAATCCGATCGGAGTCATCATAGCGATGGGCGGACAGATCGCGAACAATCTCGCGACACGTCTGAAAAATGCACATATTCCCGTCATCGGGACTGATCCCGACGATATTGATTCCGCTGAAAATCGACATGCTTTTTCTTCGCTTCTTGACTCGATCGACGTGGAGCAACCACTCTGGGCGGAGCTCACGACCAAGGAAGAGGCATTGCTTTTTGCTGAAAAACATGAATATCCGGTGATTATCCGTCCTTCGTATGTGCTTTCTGGTGCGAATATGCGCGTCTGTGCCGATCGGAGACAGCTCGAGATTTTTCTCGATACACTGGTAGTCTCACGAGAATTCCCGACTGTGATCTCGAAATTCGAGATGAATGCGAAGGAGATCGAGATCGATGGCGTCGCGAAGGACGGAAAGCTCGAGCTCTATGCTATCTCCGAACATATCGAGAATGCTGGCGTCCACTCATGAGATGCGACGGTGCTTTTTCCAGCGCAGACACTGCATATCGAGACGATTCATCGGACGAAGCGTATCGCGAAGAAGATCGTAAAAGCCCTGCATATTACAGGTCCATTTAATATTCAGTTTCTTGCGAAAAATGATGAGATTAAAGTCATCGAATGTAATCTACGCGCATCTCGAAGTTTTCCTTTTGTTTCGAAGATTAGCGGATATAACTTTATCGAGATTGCGACCCGTGCGATCATGGGAGAAGATATTCATGCACCATATAACACGCTGGATCTCGATCATGTCGGGATAAAAGCTTCGCAATATTCATTTCATCGACTGAAATGAGCGGATCCTCAGCTCGGGATCGAGATGGCGTCGACAGGAGAAGTCGGATGTATCGGGGAAAATATACAGGAGACACTCATGTTCGCGCTGAATGCGACGGGAATCATTCTCGAAGGAAAAAATATTCTTATCACACTCGGGCCGATCGCCGATAAGGTGGATATGCTTTCGTCGGTGCGTACGCTTCAGGCACTTGGGTATACTCTCTATACGACCTCCGGAACGCATGATATTTTTGCACAAGAAGGTATCGAGACGATAGCACTCGAACGACGTGATGCGGATGGGAATAATCCGATTCTCGAGATGATCGATCAGAAGCGATTCGATCTCATCATTAATAGTCCGAGTGGGAATCTGCGTGAGGAGGAAAAAAGTGGCTACTCGATCCGTCGGAAAGCCGTCGATCGAAAGATTCCACTGATTACGAATGTGAAACTCGCGAAGTTCTTCATTCGCTCACTTCTCGCTGAGAAAAAAGTCGGACAGTTTCCAGTGCATTCGTACCAAGAATATATGAGACATCCGCGATAAAATCGTATCTTTTCTTGCAAAAAAAGAAAAAAACTCTATAGTAAAGCCCTCTATGGAGAGGTCGCATAGTGGTCGAGTGCGCACGCTTGGAAAGCGTGTATCCGTTTCGGCGGATCAGGGGTTCGAATCCCCTTCTCTCCGCCAGTTCCTTATGCTATAACGAATACATTCTTTGCGGAGATAAAAATTTGACAAAAAAGGATGATTTCATACTATACGCATACATTTTTTTCACCGTATTCCTCGATAGCTCAGCGGTAGAGCAACCGGCTGTTAACCGGTAGGTCACTGGTTCGAATCCAGTTCGGGGAGCCATTTTCAACCTTCAGCACAAAAGAGCAGTTCTCAGAACGGCTCTTTTTGTTTTATATAAAAGCTTACTGCCATCTGCCTCAAAGTTCGCAAATACGAAATTCAGGATTTCTCGTTTTTTAGCTGTTTGCGAACTCTTGAAGAGTGAGTATCCGTTGAGTATTCAGTGGATGGGATGGAGGGGTGGGAGAGATTATAAGACAAATCTATAAGATTTTGGAGAATTAATAAATTCCACTTGCTGCAATTGTAACATAAGTCCACTTGCATTATATTGACTATTGATTATATTACACAATAATTTAATCAACTCACTATGAACCGAGTAAGCATATCAGCAAAATTATTTTCCCATCGAAGTGGATTATCCAAGGCATTGAGAGACAAGGATTTTACAGAACTTAATCCCGTAGATCAAGTCTGAAGACTCTGAAAACTATTTCGAGAACACGTTTTTTGAGATAAAGATTTATCTGAGCAATTGATGTGAATGATTCGTTCCGCAGTGTTATTTGCTACAGGAACAAAAACTCTAACAGAAGAAGAAATACTCAAGTTATGACATTATGAACTGGAATTAATGGGGAGACTATCGAGAAAAAAAGTCGCACTCGCAAGATTTAAGCTTATAATTGGGAAGTCATATGACAAACTTCCTGATTCAAGAAAACAAGAATTATTAGAATCAGGTCTTGATCGGGACAAGTATATCAAAAGACAAGTTCGAGAGATTTATAGAGAGTTTTCAGGAGTGTCGAATGAGATTATCGATTCTCTTTGGGAGAATTATGGTCTTCCTTATGATGCAAAACTATTTCTCGGGGCATTTAATGTCGATAAAGTCTGCACGGAAGACGCTTTGTGCGATGTGTGTTCAGCGAACGGATCAAGTCCCGATGTTTTTATAGATATTGGAGAAAGATTTCCATTTCTTTGAATCAATGTTTGAAAAATAGAAAGGGAGATGATGTATGAAGCTGATGATACCTGAAGACTTACAGGCAATTATCTTGATGCAACTTCTGATCTCGTTGTAGATTCCAGAAATGGTTTTATCAATCCAAATTGGTTTCTCTACGATGTCGATGTGGATAGCGCACTTAAGCTCTGGTGACCAGAGAAGACAAAGTATATATTTTGAAGATATTTTCGCACAGGAATTGGGAATATGTGAATAGCAAAAGATTTACATATGCCTGAGTTTTATAATTTTAGCTTATTTCGAATAAAGCTCGATGAAGATGCAGAAGGGAATAAAAAGAAACTCGTAGATATAGCTCAGCACATTTCAGAGTGGGAACTCCCCGATGATTTCTCACAATCTGAATTTACAGAATTGGTCAGGTGACTTCGATGAGTCATCTCTGATTTTCAATCTTCTTGAGAGCCAAAAAGATTTGATCACCCGATTCAGACAAGACTCTGAGCAAAGAAATATTCTGGATATTTTTCAGGATCAAAGGGATATGAGAATACGCATATCATTGATGTTCAGCCACTTGATAAAAATGGAAAACGAGTGTTACGATTCGCAACAGAATTAGGTCAAGATGTTACGTTATTTGTAATGATTCAGACTTCATATTTTTTGAAGAATAAAAAGTTATTACCTGCTCATATTGTATGGAGGGAGATATATGAAATGTATAACAGGCTTTCTCTCGAATGAGTAGAAAGATTTGACCCTTCATCTATGAAGGAGCAGTATGATACAATGGTACAAAAGGTCGTATGGCCTCTTTCAGCTGAACATAAGAAGAAAAAAGGAGCTATATGAAAAGCACACAATATGCTTCTTTATTGAGTATATGGAACTTGAAAGTCACAATTGCTCACACATTTGATAGCTGAAAGAACATATAATTTACGAAATGGTGAGGAAGTTCGTCTTGAGGCGAATGTAATAAATATCTGAATAATGGAGTTTGCGGATTTACTCGTGAAAAGTGTTTCAGGATTTAGGAAAAGACTGTCTGATATTCATGAAAATACAGGCAGACCGATTATTCTTGTGATTGAAGATATTGACACAATAGTAAAAGAACAATGACTCGATTCTGATCCAGTTTCACAAGCAATGACTACGCTTTTTGAATGAGTTTGATTTCTTCCTGTTACAGTAATTGCTTCGACAAATAATCCAGAAATTCTTCCTCAACGCCATCTTCGACCGAATAGACTGGATACGCTTCTCTCATTTCAGTACCCAATTGAGAAACCATTATTAAAGTCTATTCTACAGGCACACTGGGAAAGAAAATGATTATCCAAAATAATTTGAGTTACTTTACCACTTACACAGATTGAGGACTCCATTATTGATCGTACTACTCATTTTACCCCAAGTCATATATCCGCACTCTGTCTTGGTATTTACGAGGCATTGGAGTTTGAGGATATTGAAAAACTATGAGCTGACTGAGTAAGATTTATTATAGATAAAGAAATTGATAATTGTCTTGTTCCTGTCTCTGATATGCAGGCACGTGAGAATTCTATGAAAAAATGGCGATCGAGTCTCTGATCCCATGGTGGCTGAATAGGATTTATGAAATAGTTAAGAGTTGATTATTGTAGGAGTGAATTTATTTCTTACTAAGAGATCCTTTAGTCACGTATGGCACTGAAGAAATCTTCAGAGATTTGTAATATCATCTCTATATTTCGTTCAAAGTAACTCAGCAAGGGCGAGCCATTCCGTACAATTCAGTTCATGCAGTGCTTCAAACACTGCGTTTTTTATATGTTCGTGAGATGAATTACATGGAGAATCCCCACTCTCTAACCTTTCAACTTTTTGTAGAGGAGCTTGAAGATTTTTCTCTGAAAGTCTGCGATCATCGGATTCTCGATAATAATAGAATGCTCCTCACTAAAATCGATGAAGGCGATCTTATCTCCATAGATCGTCATCGTTACATTCTGGTTCAATTCATCGAATTCTTTCGGAATCACGACCATATCTCGCTCAAGGCGTCTCTGCTTCGGGAGTGCAGCTTTACTCGAGCTTATCACCACCCGCTCGAGATTTTTCGCATCTCTCTTCGCGCGATAATCAGCTGGAAGATAGGTATTTGACTTCGTGACGTCATTCTCGGCACTGATCCGATAGAATACCGCACCGTTCGGAAGACTCTCGACAATATCATGAAATACTCGTGTAATTCATGAAGCTCACTCTTCATAACTGACAGAGATATGCTTCGAGAGCTTTTCATATTTTATCATCAGATCATCCATGATCGGTCCATTTCGTCGTTCAAAGTTACGAATAAGCTCATTGATACGCTCGGGAGAAAGAGGTCGATAGAGCGTTCTTTTTCCTCGAGTTACCCGCATGATGAGTCGCTCCTCTTCCAGAAATGGAATCGCTCGATACACTTCCACACGATGTAGTCCCGATCGCTTCGTTATATCAGCAATACTTGATGTACCATGTTCGAGCAGATCGAGATAGACCCGTGCTATTTTCTCGTGTATTCCGAGACGCTCGAAGAGTGTGATATATTTTTCCATAATGAAACAAATAATTACACATTTATTATAACGTATTTTTTTCTCTGTAAAAATAAAATGCAGGCATTATGCAAATAAAAATTACAGAAAATACATATTCTCCGGTAAATTTTTGTGTCCAGGATAGAGTACATGTGCTTTATTCCTTATCTTTATTTCTATGATCAATGCGAGAGAAGCAAGTGAAAAACTTGCAGCCATAACTCCTGAGAAGCGAGCCGATATCTTAAGAAAAAAAGTATCCCGATCTACACAAAGGGCACTCGAAAAATCTATCCACAAGACGATTGCGCAATGTGAACGACGAGTCGATATCGTGCTGGGCTCGAGGGTGTGCTGTGATCCCGATGAGAATATCTGAGCTCTTCTCGAAGCACTCTGATATACAGAAATAGAAGTCAGCTCTGATTTTCCTGGATATTGTGAGTCGTATGATGGGACGACGCACATTTCTTTTTCCATTCCTTCATAGTGCTTCCTGTGGACCATTTGTCTTCTTCATTCATTGGGTGAAAAACCGGGGATCCCCATAAATCTTGAACGTGAGACATAACAATATTATTTTGGTTTAGAACGTTTTTCTGTATGCTTTTACAGAAATAATCTCATGATCGCCCCCCCTGAATGCGCTCTCAAAAAATAGATTCCATCCGTGGATTTGCAATTCTTGGAATGATCTTGTTCCATGCGCACTATATGCTGATCCATATTTTTGGGTACACGAGTCTCGATACATATCGGTTATCGTGGTATATTTTCTGACGTATTGTCGCGATTACTTTCATTATCATTGCGGGTGTGTCGTATCGCTTGCAGGTCGCGCATAAGCCAAGAAGTACACTCATAAAAACCTCGATAAAAAGAGCTCTTCTTTTATCAGGTATTGCATTTCTTATATCGATTGTCACATTTGTCTGATTTCATGAGCAGAGGATTGTGTTCGGAATTATTCATTTCTTTGCTTTATCTACGTTGATTGCTCCATTTTTTCTACGCTTCTGAAGCTGGAACATAGCTCTTGGGATGGGGATTTTTTTCCTACAAACATTACTCGAAAATATATCTGCGACGAATATTCTTTTGATTCCATTTTGAATAATACACGGAGATTTTTACTCAGCTGATTATTATCCACTGATCCCCTGGTTTTGATATTTTCTTATCGGGTACGGTATCATGAATCTCCTCGAGGGGAATGTGACATTTCTCGCTTGGCTTCAGAAAAAATGGAAATGAATGGCATGGGTGGCATGGATCGGGAAAAGATCACTCTGGGCATACGTCATACATGTGCCACTCCTATACATTATTTTCACGCTTTTTTTATAATATTCACTTCTTGGTATCACGATCGCCTTCAGTGATTCACTTCAAGAGCGAGCACTGCCACATGATCTCGAGCTGATTTCATGTTTACGAGATGATATATCGAGTCAAAATATAATACAGGAGACTCGCTTATTTTAACCTGTTTTCTACATAGAGCAGCGTCCATGCTGAACTTTTTTTAAAAACGAATATATTGCATTATATAAAAATTTATTTGCAATATATTGACTATTTATTATATTTATCGATGGTTTATAGAAATTTCATTATTTTATATGCGAGAAAAACTTGCCGAATATGGGCATGAGCTCCCACGAGTACTGTGTTCTAGTGTGGATGATACCATTCGTATGACAGCTGATTTTGTTCGGAAGTTCACTCGTTTTAATGACTATGATCTAGAGGCGTTTGATGAGCTTGTGAAGAAATACTATGCATCTCAAATAATTCTCCCCGCCCCAGAACTTGCACAAATATCCCATCTTGCAAGTCATTATATTGCACAAGAAATTCAGGTACCCCTTAAGGAATCAGAAAGTTCTGATGTATGAATCGTGAGAAAAATATGGCTCATGCAAAAAGATATATTCACTCTTCATAATGATAGATATATCAAGCCTTATATAAAAACTATAAAAACTTATCTTGAAGAATACCTTCGTGTCAACCCTGGGGAATTTCATGATTTTGATATGCTTTTTCAATCTCATGAGACATGAATATGAAAAACAAATACGTCCCTTCTCATGCGAGTATATAGTGATCTTCTTCCTTTGAGCGAATTATTTACCGAGCCAAAACACCACAGACTTCAGAAGGAGTGTATTGTACCATTTCTCACAGAATGCCTCATATGAATGCAACAATTCACTGAACAAGATCAGGGAAATATTAGCCAAGCTATGAAAGAATTTCAGGATCGGGTAGATGGGTACAATATCCTGAGACCATCAGTACGGGCGAAATATGAAGAACTCTGTCAGCGCATTGATAAAAAATATGGAGTTTTTTACAGAAAACAGATTTATTTGTGTATGAATTCATCTGCTTTCTCCTCTGATACAAATCAGGCCTTTCTGAAAAAAAATCCTGAGATTGCTCTTTTCTGTTGTATTCAGGGTATATTTTTATGAACTCTTTCTCGGTTGTCTCATGAGAAGATGGACGAGATGCTCAGACATTATTTTACTCCAGGCGCCCTTTCTGCAGATTATACCCTCCTACTTGGATCAATCCTCCTTGAATTTCACCCAGAGTGTTTGATAAGGCTTTTTATGAATTGCCCGGGTATGTTGAATATCCCTGAGGCAATGTATCTCGTTACGGAGTCTCTCAGACTGATTCCTGATACCTGAGGAAGAGAAAAGATGATCCAGGAGTTGGATGATATAACGAAACAACATGGATGACATGACTTTCTTGATCATATTCAGTACATGGGGGGTGTATATGTATCCAGTGAAGATATTTCCCTAGAGGATAAAGAATATATCTTTCTTGCACTCGGAAATTGTGTGATTCTTGAAAATCGTGATAGAAAAGACGCGATTGAGTTCTTCAATCAAGCATTAAAAATCCATACTTCTGCCGAGAGTCTTTTTCAGATTTCTAGCCTCCATAGAGAGAACCCAGAACTCGCAATTAAAGGAGGAGATAATCTGGTAGACCACTCCAAAGAAGTCTTTTTACTCACTGGTACAAAAGAAAGTCTAAAGGATTTTCTTTGGGATATAATCTCACAGTGAAATTTCGAGGAAGCAGAAAAATATATTCAGTATGGACTCAGGGAAGGGTATGATATTCTTGATTTAGTTATCACTTTTTATCTGAAACAAAACAAAAAAGAACACGCATTTATAGGCATGATAGAGCTTATGCAGCAAGAGGGTATGATACTGCATGACCCCGAAGGGTTTGTAAAACTTTTATTTCAGGCCATTGAAGAGGTAATGGAGAGTCGAAGTCAGGAGATGGAAACAAAGGTACTAAAGGTCTATGCTTCATATATATTAGCAAATGTAAGGGATAATCAGTGATGTATTCAGAATATCAGGGGATATGTAAACCATTGGGAGTGCATAGATAAGATGATGCATTCATCTGGAGAACATCAGAATCAATCTCTCCTCTCCTCTCTCAGAAATATTACCTGAATTACCCTAGATGATCCTGATTCTTTGTACTTGCCTGACTATCTTCTTGCACACGCGAAAACAATCTATGGAATACTTCAGAAAGAAATATCTCGAGTCCAGGAATCTATCGAGAATTTGCAGGTATCACAACAAGAATATGAAGAGTGGGAAAAAGAAATATGAGCACAAGAAGATTATGCATCAGAGGGGGAAAATGTGTGGGAATATGTGAAGCATGCTCTGGAAGATTTTCAACAAGAAATGACTTCATGTGACAGGTACATGAAAGCACTAGAAAAACAAAGACAGAAACTTTTTACTTCTGTCGATACCACATTTCAGATGTTTCCTGAAAATGAAGGAAAAAGATACCAGAAATCATGGAAGCGTTTTCAGGGATTACCAATGCCCACACAAGAGAGCTGTAGCTTCATCATTCCAGGAAAGCAGCTTGTAAACGGAATATTTATTCCCCTTAAGAAATTTCATTAGACACTTCATATAATCATCTCTTCTACAGCATAGTTCCCAGAGTTATATTTTATGTGGATCATAAGTAAAATACACTTGCATATTATAAATTATATATTATAATACTAAGAATTATTTCTCCACTCCTGTGTTATGCGAAGTACACCGAGAAGCTCCACTCTCCCAGAGACAACCCACATCCTCCTTCCACGGATTCGTCCCCGTGACTGAGAGCCAGTTTTTCCATGAGCAATATGACAAAGTGGGTATGAAAATGATCAAACAATCGAATCGATTGTAGGGGGCGTGGCAGCAGGGACTGCGTACATTCTCTATCCAAATTGAGGGCAATGTACGGGACACGATCTCGGAGAAAATCCTTGAATTTGTCATACTCTCAGTAAATGGTTCGGACCTAAAGTCCCTTCCTATGGTTTCAAAGACGCTCAGCGAGTGCTTAGGATATGAATTCAATCCTTTCACCCACTCCTTCTGATTCCATCAAAACAAGTGAACACTCCAGCTCCAGTTCCCTCAGGAAAAAAACGTATAACTTGGAACGAGCAACGTATACGTATCTTCCTACTTCGGAATTTTTCTATCGAGACACTTCAGAGTCCTTCTATCACGATGCGAGCCATCCCACGAGAGGATATTTCTCCTTTTTAGGATGACTCTCTGGGAAACTCTAACTTGCACTCATGAGATAATCCATATACTACGAGGGCTTGCAAGGCATTATAATTTTTTCGAATGATTTTTTCACCACATCCGTATATTCCCACATATGCGAAACAAGTCTTCTCTGGTGTCCGATCCGAGATATACCAGTGGAATCAGGAGCTTTATGACGGGACATATACGCCTTTTGAGCGGATTCGATTCATGGATGGAGCCTTCACGGTCGGTACGACACGCGATCAGAAAATCCTCATAACACGACAGGAGCAGCCCTGTAATTCACATTTTTTCTCTTTTCCATGAGGAGGACTCGAGTCGGGCGAGGATCCGCTCGATGGTGCGAGACGTGAATTTCTCGAGGAGACGGGCTATGCGAGTGATACATGGATCCACTGGCATACGGATAAGGGTGGGAAGAATATCGCGAGTTTCACATATTTCTATATCGCGCGCGACTGTGAGAAGATTCAGGAAATTCAGTGAGATCCTGGAGAAAAAATCGAGCTTTTCGAATATGACTTTGATGCGTTTCTTCTTCTTTCTGAAGACACGACTTTTGTCCATAATAAAAGCATCCTTCATACACTCTATCAGGCACGACTTTACCCAGAAAAATATCGAGAACTTCGGACGCTTCTCTTCTGAGAAGACGCCTAGAATGGCGGTGCAAATATCTCAGCGATATGCCAGACAGTATCGTACCGTACCGCAGTAACCAATGTCCCATCATATCCGAACCAGACCGCCGGATACACCCCGCGCCACGCCTGCGGAAGGAGTGTCGCATTATGATTTATCATGTATGTATCCGAGAGTGGATCATATACGAAAAATACGAATTCCTCGGGTTTTTCTCGATTTACGAAAAAGAAATCCCGTCCATTCGCTCGTGAAATATAGTTGGTCGATCGCACGACGACAGTGTCGTTCTCGTATACTGACCAGATATCGTCTCGAAGTCATGCATAGAGGATAGATTTTCCATCTTCAGAAATGACAGGATTCATAAATCCCTGGAGTCCACAGAGCTCTTTTCCCGGAAGAAAAAGACACCACTCGTCTGTCTCATAGATTTTCTGACCGAAGAAAGCGTAGCCAGATCAGCGTGGAAGGACAAAAGCTGGACCGATCGTCTCATGAAGTCATGAGAGCGTCACAGAATTCCAGTGCATCTGGATATAGTTATTTTTCTTCGTCTCATAGAGTACATCTTCGCCATTTGTACGGAATGATTCCTCGATAAAACTCCGTTCGACTGGGAATTTCTGCACTCCATCCTGCAGAATATAGGTACTGCCAGCGTCTTTCATCAGCGCGATCGAGTCGTATCCATTCTGCGCAGGCGTCATATCGAGGACTTGACCGATATCAGAAAGTAGGATTTCTCCATTTCTTTCGATATTCCAGAGTGCTCCATGTCGTGACGCGATCAGAAGAATCTTTCCATTTCGTGTTTTTACGATCGGCGTGTCTGTGCCGGTGTGTGTGATATATCGCGAGTTTCCGAGTACATTTTTCCAAATCCAGCCATCGCCCACGAAAGACATCCACGAGAGAGTTTTTCCATTCTCATCTTCTATCGGGACGATGGTCGGTCATCCCATGATCTGCTCCGATCCACTATAGACGCGCGATCCCATATCGATACCCGAGATCAGTGTATAGGCTTGTCCACCGAAGTACGTGATGCGCGTCGAATTTATCCCGGAGAAACTCAGCGTCTCGCCACTTCCCTTCCCACCGAGAAATACATACGTATCACTTCATGAGAGATATGAGTATGCGAGCTTCTGATTCCCGACGTCGAGCGCCATATCACGAATCCCTCATGTCGGCGGAGAAAGACGTAGCCCCGCGATCGTCTCGGTGCTCACAGGGAAAATACTCTCGAGCATGCTCGATGTCGTATTATTACTATAAAAAAGTGAGAAATATGCGACCCCACTCATTCCGATCAGAAAAAGAAGGATCAGATTCAGGTAGATCACTTTTCCATATCGCGAGAAGCGCGCATCATGAAAAAACTGGCTCAGAAAAAAGAAGAGGATTCCCCCGATGAAAAAAATCCAGCTCCAGCTATATGTGATAACCTCTCCATTTCCATGGAGCGTCTGGATCATCCCGAGTGGGATCGTCCACGCCAGGAAGATAATACAGAGTGTAATCAGGAGAATCATGCTTTCATAGAGCTTCCAGCGACCGAAGATAATCGAGAAAAATCCCAGAATAATAAGAAGCAGGAGAAAGATCGCAAGTGGAAAAAAATTCGTCAGCGGAAGTGGAAGATAGTTGCCATCGATCAGAGCGATCGGCACGATAATCCCAGTAAATATACTAAAAAGTCCAAGTGAAGCGATCTGAAATCGTGAAAAAAGCATAGAATGACCAAGAATTATGGACATTTTATGATTTTATTTCGGAAATCAAGTTTATTAATTCACTGCTCCTGTAAATGCGATGATATTTTCTCCCATGCAGTTATAGAGTGTACCTGTCTCAGACTGACGTGGTACGCAGAAGTCTCCTCGCGTACTCGCATAATTCATCTTATAATCTCGGTACATGCCGTTTCCATTTACCGTCGTCCCATCGATCCCTCGACATGCATAAAATATCTTCTCTCTATCACTCGCAGTCGGAAGCGTCAGTGCAGTCGCAACCGAGAAAGTCATACCATTACATCATCCGAGCATGTATTTTCCATCTCCTGCTACCGTCACGAGATCGATGACTCATCTCTGAAGAAAACCTTGTGTCTCGAGATTTCATGCGATCGATGTCCCGTTATAGATGACATCCACATATCCAGAACTCGAGTTATTCTCTCATCCGCCGATCTTCGTCCATGTCGAGTTCTCGAGCATGAAGTTCTGAAGGGAGAGAGCGATCGTCTCGACATTGGATCGTTGTTTTGCATCACGCGCACGCTCATTATACTGCGTAAGAAATGGAAAAAGTGACGCCGCAAGAATCCCGATGATCGCCATAACTACGAGGAGTTCGATGATGGTAAAAGCAGATTTACGAGCCATAGGATAAGAAAAATGAGTGAATTTATTCATCAAAACTTCGAACCGAATCGATCTCATAGAATTTCTGATGTTGCTTCTCGAAGCGAAGATCGAGTGAACCAGTCGGTCCATTTCGGTTTTTTCTGATCAGAAGATTTACGATCCCAGGAGTCTCAGAGAATTCATTATAATAATCATCTCGATAGATCATCATCACGATATCCGCATCCTGCTCGATCGATCCAGACTCACGGAGATCCGACATGACAGGGCGTTTATCGGGTCGAGCCTCGACGTTTCGCGAGAGCTGAGAGAGAGCGATCACTGGGACATCGAGCTCACGTGCGAGCGCTTTAAATCCGCGAGAAATATCAGAAACTTCCTGGACACGATTCAGATTATTTCCGCTCGACATAAGCTGAAGATAGTCGATCACGATCAGGTCGAGTCCAGACTCCATTTTCAGTCGACGCGCTTTACTCTTCAGTTCTACGAGTCCAGCTCCCGCCGGCGAATCATCCATATATATTTTCGCACGACTGAGGCGCTCGAGAGCATCTCCCATACGTGCGAACTCATCTTCGGAAAGCTGTCACTTTTGGAGCTTCCAGCTATCGACTGCCATTGATGATGCGATAAGTCTATCTGTAAGCTGTTCTTTCGACATTTCGAGTGAGAAAAATGCCACATTTTTATTTTTTTCTCCCGCATTCTGCGCGAAGTTCAGAGCGAGTGCCGTCTTCCCCATACTTGGACGTGCCGCGAGGATGATGAGATCTCCACGCTTGAATCCACCTATTTTCGAGTCAAAGCTCTGGTATCCACTCGGGACCGTCGAATGTGTCAGAATATCAGGATTGTCATAGATCGCCGCGAATTCTTCATATCGTGCGTTCAGGATGTCCTTGATGGGCGTAAGCTTATTCTGGATGAAAGTCTGCGTCACAGAAAAAAGTGATTTCTCGGCTTTCTCGAGAAGAAGGGGTGTCTCCGTCGCTTCATCATGTCCATAGAGCATGATCTCATTTCCACTTCGGATCAGCTTCCGAAGCACGGATTTATTTTTTACGATCTGTGCATACTGGAAGATATTACTACTCACGAAGATGCTCGATGCGAGCTCCGCGAGAAAGGCATTTCCCCCGATTCCCTCGAGCTTCTTCTGATCATCGAGGACTTCACGCACAGTCAGGAGATCGATCGGACGATTCCGTACGAAGAGCTCGAGCATCGCGCCATAGATCAGCCCGAGTGACGGATCATAAAAATCTTCTACTACGAGAAGTCCTGTCACCTGAATCAGTGCATCTTTATCGATCAAGATCGAACCAATGACTCATCGTTCTGCTTCCTGGCTATGTGGCGGTGTACTGAGTTCCATAAAGAAAGACGATATAATACTGCGCTATACTTTCGATTCTTGTGTATCGGATGCTTCTGATTCTGGCTCAGTTTCTGGAACTTCTTCTTTTTCTTGAGTTTCTGTGCGCTCCATACGAGCATAAATCTGATCGATCTGATCGATGACTTCCGTATTATAGGGAGAAAGTTGGCGGAGTTTCTTCAGGTGTTCGAGGGCTTCTGTATACTCCTCACGAGTGAACTCTGCTTGCGCGACGATCCAGAGTATATCAGGATCGTAGGGATGATTGTGTAGAAATTGTTTTCCATATTCGAGGACATCGTCCATTTTCCCTGTATGATACGAGACGAAAGCGAGTGAGTACATGACGCGTTCGCGCTCATGTGTAAAAGGAAGAAGCTCAGTGTATATCTCGTAGGCATTTTCGTATTTTTCTTGTTTTGTGAGGTTATCTCCGAGACGCTGATAAATCTGTTCATCATGTTCGTAGAGCGGAACCAGATCTTTATAGAGGATCTCTGCTCGACGATAATCGTCTATATTCTCATATATTTCTGCGAGAAGGAGATTCAGCTCGCGATTATGCTTATCGAGCGAGAGTCACTCGACGATCTTCGCTTGCGCATCAGCGATCTCTCCGCGTGCGATCTTCGTCCGGATGATCGATATAAGATTCGTAATCACTTCTTTCTGACGAATGCTTTCTGCTTCTGCACTCGGATCCTTCTCTTCGGTCGACTCTTCTTGTACGCCCTGATCTTTTACTTTTTTCGTGCGGAAAGATGATGTCTGTGCATGATGTTTTCTTTTCCCAGAAAAAATCGAATGCAGTCGGCGTGAGAAAAAAAATGTATCGACGATATAGATCACGATTACGACGCATAGAAGAAGAATCAGAAGGATTCCTTCGTATCAGGCGAGTATGTTCGAGAAGAGTATTTCCATAGAATATTTACTCCGTACTATATAAAAAATCGCATTTTTCGCAAATTTCACTTCTATATTCTAAAAAACTTTTGATTTCTGAAAGTTTTTTTGTATATTTTCCGCACTATTTTAGTATTTTCAATATATTTATGTCAGATTCTCAGCTTATTTCTGCGATACAGTGAGACTTCCTGAAGCAGGATCTTCCAGAACTTGAGACCGGAATGGAAGTAGAAGTTCACCAGATTATCAAGGAATGATCAAAAGAGCGTACTCAGATATTCCGATGACTGATTATCACGGTTCACGGATCGTCTCCGATGAGTCGAAGTATTACGGTTCGTTCTGAGCTCGATGGTGTCGGGATCGAGAAGGTTTTCCCGATTCATTCTCCATATATTCAGAAGATCGTCGTCCTTCGTAAGTTTCTCGTCCGACGCAAGCACATAGGATTTATCAGAAATCTTCGTGGAAAGGCGGCACGTCTCAAGGAGATCAAGCCGACTGCTTCAGGAGAGTCAGCAGAAAAACCTCAGAAAAAAGCACCAAAGAAAAAGGAGAAAACTGCTGAATAGATATTTCACACGGAAATGCCGTTTTCTGACGGCATTTTTTTATCGTCTTTTTTCTAGAGGGTCGAGAGTCATGTCGGGACAATGCGCGGATCGAGATTCTCGAATACACCGAAAGGATATGCAACTCCGATAAACATGAGGATCGCACCGATGAGGATAATCGCGACGATCGTGCCATTGGCTCCGAGGAACTTCATCGCCCATTCCCAGTCTCCCGTGATTTTGTAGAGACTATATCGATAGAAAATAGTCGCAAATCCGAGTCCGAAGAAGAGAATTCAGAGGATATACTGCATAAAATGAATTATATAAGCAGTATAGATCAAGACATATTTTTTCGCAAATTATTTGCTTTTCTCGTTTCTTTGTCTATTATCGGGGCACATATTTTTGTTGGGGATTCGCCAAGTGGTAAGGCAGTGGACTTTGACTCCACCATTCGGGGGTTCGAATCCCTCATCCCCAGCCAATTATACTTTTAAATCTCGAAAAAGGGGGAAGTGTGATGTACTGAAGAGTGGCTGGATTCGAATCCGAATGTTCTCACGAAGTGAGAGAAAGAGTGAATGATTTCACTCTTTTAGCGAGGAGAGCCGATCACGGCGGAGAGTGATCGAATCCCTCATCCCCAGCCATTGACTTTTGTTAGGTGATGAATGAAATAAATTTACATTCTCACTTTTGATTAGAAAAGTTGGATTTATGAATTCAAAAAAATACCTTTGATCCAAGAGATTCAAAAAAGGGAAGATTATGGATACCATTCTTTAATGGAGACAATAATGGCTTAATAGACAAAAGTTGGT
>DINU01000006.1 GCA_002426885.1 Patescibacteria group bacterium UBA5532 | reverse complement strand
CCATTCGTTCCCCAGCCTGCATGACTTGAATCCTGTGGATCGCAAGTCTCTCCATTATTTACGATTCCATCTCCACAGTATGGTTCTGGAGTTGTATTCACGGGCTGACAGCTCACGCTACACCCAGATCCTGGCTGTCCATTATTTACTCAAGCATCACACTGTTCTCCATCTCCTGAGTCAACGACACCATCTCCACACCAAGTGATCGTATATTCTGCACATTGCGTATGAGTGGTACTCGGAAATCAGTCATAGTGAGAAGTAATCGTCCAGAGAAGTGTGAAATTTACTCATCATCGAGTCGCTGGGTGAGATATAATTCGAGACGGAAGAGAGGATTGTGCATACCGAAGTCCTGAAGTATTTCAAGGTATCGTATTTATAAAGACATCTACACCTGAAAGTCCAGAGAGGAGACTCCGATCTCCCTGATAGGAGAGATTGACGCTATCAACTATGAGTGGAGTATCTTCACCATTTGAATACTGATCCCACCACGCATATGCATTTCATAGACGAACATTCGCAGAATGTTCACAAGCATAGCCTACTCATACCGAAGTTCATGTCAGAAATAGCGAGAGAAAAACTACTGATAGTTTTCGTATGAACATAAGAGTAAAATTAAAATCTTTTCTAATAAAATATATTTATTACCATGTTGCGACCTCTATACCAGTACCAGATATTTCTGTTGCTCCATATATTTGTCACGATGCACTATTTGATGATGCATTATTTTCTCAGAAGGCGCATGACGAGAGTAGAGTCATGACAGAAAAAAGAAAAAAGATTTTATTCATAGATGCAAGGTTAAAAGATTTCAACTAGTTATCCCAGCCTGTCGCCACGGTACCTTCTGGATTGACTGACGTTTCTCATGGTATGGTATGGTTATCCTCTGGAACTCTTGTCTCTCATGGTTTTGTAGAATTACCACCTCATCGAGATCATTCTCGTATCGGTCACGTGACAGAAATGTTAAACTCGTTTGCCTGTACTGTAGGCGCATAATAAGGATTATCTATTATTTGTCAAGGTCATTTTATAACTTCTGGGAGCGTGATAGCAGATGCAAAATTAAAACATGTTCTATCAGTCGAGACTCATGATCTTCCGATAAGAAGCTGTGATTTTTCAGCAGTATACCTCTTTCCATTTACAGTTACTTCTCCTCTTTCTAGAAGTGTATGATATTCATTCTGATTCATGACTCATAAGAGATTCTGAGGGAGATTTACCTTCTTGATCATTCCTATTCGGATCGTTTCATTTTGCATTGGCTTTGGCTCACCAATAATGCTTGCACCCGTTGGAAGCGGAAGCATACCTCGCTCAGTTCATTTTCCATTTCGCTTCGAGTATGCTGCTTCTGCATATGTATTCAATGGAAAAGCATCTCTTTCTCCAGAATCATTTTGGTCAAATAACATGGCATTATTGAAGTCGTTTTGCTGTATAGTATCCTGACCGTATGCTTCATTAATCGTTCGGACCATTGCACGTCCTGCTCTCCCTGAGAGATATGCATTGACTGCTCGTTTCGCACTTTGATCGTTTGTATTTCTCTTGAGCTGTGCTGCGAGTTTCCATGTCCTATCTCATCCCGCTGTGAGATTGATCACTGCACCGATCGCTTGCCGTACAAAATTAATATTTTGAGTTTGTGCTATTTTATCTTGAAGTCAGTTGATTCTTTGTAACTGAGGAGCTTGGTTATATATATCACTAAAAAGTTGCTTTAGCTTATCGATATCTCGTATGCTCTTGTAACGATTTACTCTTCCATTTCGGATTCGAGTATCGAGTTTTTCGAGAGCAAGGATATTTCCGATAAGAATACTTTCTTCTCTGGAGAGAAGTGTCTCTGGAGTGTATTCATTTATAATAGCAACATACTCATCCTCTTCTCGTGCACGAGCTTGTTCCCTGAAGTCTCCATTCACCTCCTGAAATATGCCTCAGATTTTTGGAGCGATTCAGATTCATGGCGCGATGACAGCCCCGACACTAAATCATGCGAAGTTGATACCCGCATTTTGCATATATCATTTTACATTGAGATAGTTGGCGATATTATCGATCCATTGCCTTACGAGTCTTTTTTTCTCTAGAACACTCTGTGCTCTGCCCAGGTTTCTCTGTAATACAGCGATCATGGCATTGAGCTGATCTTTTCACTCTGTGTCCATACCCTGTGGAAGAGCTGGTAGATATCTTTTCAGTTGGATTCATGTGACTCCTCCCTCCTCAAATAAACTCTCGAAAAACTCACGACGAGCCGCATCGGCACTAAGAAGACTTCCGATCATGTCATTAAATAAGATCGGCACTTCGACTCCGAATCCGAGTCCACCAGAAGATACTCCGACTGTTCCACGGAGTCCTATCGTTTTGTTGCCATTCGTAACAGCATACTCTCCATTATCCTCCATGATAAAACGTATCCCCGCAGAAGCTCAGGCGCCGATATTAAGTCAGTTTCTTGAGAGAGAAACACCCGCTCCGATTCCTTCTTCGGTCTGGATTCTTTTGTTTGCTTGCTGAATCCATTTCTTTCCGATACTGGCACCGACTGAGAAATCTACCCCATTTTCTGAGATATTTACATTCTTCGCAAGAGCGAGTGGTGATACTCCAGCAAACAATCCACCTTCCGTCGTAACTGCTTGCACGACACTTGCCACTTGCACAAGATCTTTTTCTAAGATATTTGGATTACTCTGTCTTAGTGAATTCACGATTTCTCGATTATTTTCACTGATTCTGTCTCAGATTGCATCTGGGGCGACAAGAGAAGTGGGATTATAGTCATTTGCGGCGACTTGTGCTCCGATCGTACTTCGGATACGCTTGAGATCTTGTGCATTGTTCGGAGTAGTCTTGCCGAGCACTGACTTCACATTCAGTGCATTCCAGAGTCCATTAGGATTATCTTTATATCGTTCGTAGATTTCTCGTGCGACGTAGGTCTCATCGACTGGTTCTCCCTGACTCGCGATTCGTGTCCCGAAGATAAAAAATCCATCTCGAATATTTCGATTGGTTCGAGAAAGTACTCTATCTCCATTCAGGTTCGCGAGATAATTCGCGATGTTTCGGATATCTCACTGGTTTAACAATCTTTTTCCAAGTATACTCGATATCTCCCCATCAGTAGGCACCCTGAGAAGTGATCCATCGATGGTTCTTGTGCGCTCGACTTTACTCAGGTATTTACTCGGATTCTGCTGAATACGTGCGAGTCACTCCATGACATTTCGGGCCGTCTCGAGTGATCCTACTTCTCACTCCTGGAGTATATATCCTGCATTGATAAGTTCTTGTAGATTTTGATTATCAGCTCACTGCTCCTCGCTTTTATCACCAATATTGCTTGTATATCGATACCTTCAAAACCTATTCATGAGACGTTCGATTGCTTTTTCCGTCGTTCATCCCCCCACACTTCTTTCTCTCTGAATCATGGCAGAGAGTCATTCCCAGTTTACGAATTCCTTCGCGAATTCACCTCGTACCTCACGAGATTCTGGTGCGGAGAGATGCTGTGTTTTTTGTAATAAATCATCTATATTTTTTCTAGCATTTTTTCTTGTATCGGTCATAGCCTCATCAGTATATTGTAGGACTCTGAGGGGCTCTCTTATCCCCGGCTCTGGTTTAGTGACTTCCGGAGCCTCCTCTTTTCTTTTAGATTCCCCCCATGACCTATCATCTCATCAGTAGTTGTCATCGAACCAGAGTACATGTATCAGTTTTTTCGCGTGGGTAAAGATCGTATGCATATAAAAATATGAAAGAGAATAAATTACCCTGTCATGCTACCACATTTTTCGTATCCATGCAAAAAATGAGATATTTCTGCAAAGTGCCGAAAGAATATGATTCGGATTACCCCCGGATTCTGACTCGTTCGGGGGGATTCGACTTTCTGATCGTTTCGCTATATGGATTCCTGTTCACATGAAGTCGTGACACGCATAAAAAAACTCTTTCGTGAGAAAGAGTTTTTTAGAAGTGAAAAGAAAATTATTTCTCTTCGACTTCTCCCTCGACTGTCTCATCATCTCATTTTTTCTCTTCGGGTTTCGTCTCATTCTCTGCCTTCGAGTAGATATCCTGACCGACCTTCATCATGACTTTCTGAAGTGCTTCTGTCGCCCCAGCAAGTGCCTCTTTTTCTGCGTTTTCATCCTTCAGAAGTTCTTTCAGAGCGTCGATCTTCTCCTGCGCTTCTTTACCATCAGCTTCATCATATTTTCCCTTATTTTCGTCGAGTGTCTTCTCTGCCTGATAGACTGCTGAATCTGCATTATTCCGAGCCTCGATCGATTCTTTTCGTTTCTTGTCTGCTTCACGATTCATTTCCGCCTCCTTGACGAGATTTTCTACTTCTTTTTCATCCATTCCAGTCGATCCCTGGACGGTGATTTTCTGCTCTTTTCCTGTACCCTTGTCCTTCGCTGTGACATGGAGGACTCATGATGCATCGAGATCAAGTGTGACTTCGATCTGTGGGATACCGCGTGGAGCAGAGGCGATACCAGAGAGAATAAATCGTCCGAGGGATTTGTTATCACTTGCCATTTCACGCTCTCCTTGCAGAATATGAATCTCGACTGATTCTTGTCCGTCGGCTGCAGTCGAATAGACCTGTGACTTGCTCGTCGGGATCGTCGTATTTCGCTCGATCATACGTGTCATCACGCCCCCGAGTGTCTCGATACCGAGTGAGAGTGGAGTGACATCGAGCAGGAGTACGTCCGTCACATCTCCCTGGATGATACCAGCCTGGATCGCTGCACCAAGTGCGACTGCTTCATCTGGATTGACCGATGCATTTGGTTTTTTTCAGAAAAACTGTTCTACCTTCGCGAGAACGAGAGGAACACGTGTCGATCCTCCGACGAGAACGATCTCATCGATCTGAGATTTCTGGAGTCCCGCATCTGCCATGACTTTTTTACATGGTTCGATCGAGCGTTCGACGAGATCAGAGATAAGCTCCTCGAATTTCGCTCGAGTGAGCTTCATACTGAGGTTCGAAGGGACTCACTCATTCATCGCGATAAATGGCTCGTTAATCTCTGTCTCTGTACTCGATGAGAGCTCGATCTTCGCTCGTTCTGCAGCGGATCGGATACGCTGGACTGCCATCGCATCTTTGCGGAGGTCGATCCCTTCTTGCTTCTGGAACTCGGACATAACATACTCGAAGATTCTCTGATCGAAGTCATCACCACCGAGGTGTGTATCTCCACTCGTCGCGAGTACTTCGAAGGTTCCTTCTGTCCCGATCTCGAGAATGGAAATATCGAATGTTCCTCCACCGAAGTCGTAGACCGCGATTTTCTTATCTTTCTTCGTGTCGACTCCATATGCGAGCGCGGCTGCTGTCGGCTCATTGACGATACGTTTTACATCGAGTCCAGCGATTTTCCCTGCATTGATCGTCGCTTGACGCTCCGAGTCGTTGAAGTATGCTGGCACAGTGATGACCGCTTCTGTGACTTTCTGACCGAGAAATTTCTCCGCGTCTTCCTTGAGCTTCTCGAGGACTTTCGCAGAAATCTCTTCTGGACGAACAGGTTTTCCTTGCCACTCGATCATACAGCCACCATCTGGTCATTCTGTGACCTTGAAAGGGACATTCTTGATCTCGTTCAAGACTTCTGAGTATTTTCGTCCGATAAAGCGCTTCGCCGAGTAGATCGTCCCCATAGGGTTCGTCACTGCTTGGCGTTTCGCTGGCATACCGACGATCGTCTCTCACTTCTTATCCGCGACGATAGAAGGGGTCGTGCGACCTCCTTCAGCATTCGGGATGACTTTTGCCTGACCTCATTCCATGAAGGCGACACATGAATTGGTCGTTCCGAGGTCGATACCGATAATTTTAGACATAATGTATTGAGTAAAAAAATAAAAAGAAATAAAAGTTTTGCATCTTTGAAAAAGTTCCAGTGGGTCCATTGTAGCAAACTTTTTTTATCTGTCAAAACTTTTTTAGCACTTTTTTACTTAGGTGCTAATTTTTTAAAAAAGAAACGTTTTACACATATGAAAAAAAAGATATACTTCACGCCAAACATACGCTGGAGGACAGAGTTTTACGGTCTTTTCGACCGCGTTATTCTTTTTTTCTCTCGATTTTTCCTATTTTTATGACGCCACACACATTTCTCATCACCGGGGGTGCTGGATATCTCGGATCTCATGCGGTCGTCGCATTCGAGCAGGCGGGCTACAAGACGATCATCCTCGATAACTTCTCCAATGCTTCGGAGTGATCGCTCGCCGGAATCGAGAAAATTCTCGGATACTGTCCGCCCGTTCATAAGGAAGATATTCGTGATCGAGAAGCACTTCGACGCATTTTTCAGCAGTATAACTTCACGGGTGTTATTCACTTCGCATGACTGAAGGCGGTCGGCGAGAGCTGTGCAGAGATCGGATACTATCATGAGAATAATATCTCAGGAAGTATTACGTTGTTTCAGACGATGGAAGAGTTCAGTGTGAGGAAGATTATTTTTTCTTCTTCTGCGACGGTGTATGATGCTAGGAATATAGCTCCCATCACTGAAGATATGCCCCTTCATACGACGAATCCATATGGGACGACGAAGCTCATCATCGAGAAATTACTCGAGGATTATGCGACGCATGCCAGATGGTCCGTGACAGCACTGCGCTACTTTAATCCGATCGGAGCACATCCATCTGGGCATATCGGTGAGGTTCCTGCGGGAGTCCCGAATAATCTCCTCCCATATATTTTCGATGTCGCATCTGGAAAACGAGAGAAAGTTCGTGTCTTTGGGCATGATTATGATACTGAGGATGGCACAGGAGTGCGGGATTATATCGATGTGAATGATCTGATCCAAGCACATCTTCTCGCGTATAAAAATTTGACAGAAGGGTTCTATATCTATAATATCGGGACAGGGAGAGGAACGAGTGTTCTTGAGATGATCAGTCTTGTATGAGAAGTCACAGGAAAGAAAGTGCCTTATGAGATTGCCCCTCGACGCAATGGGGATGTTGCGACAACATACTGTGATACGAGTCGCGCAGAGAATGAGCTGGGATTTAAATCAAAAATAAGTGTAAAAGAAGGAATTATTGAGACATGGAGATTTATTCAATCTAACTAAATGTATTCTATGTTTGATAATAAAACTATATTTATTACTGGTGGGACAGGTTCATGGGGAAATGAGCTCGTTACTCAGCTTCTTGAGAAATATAATCTCAAAGAGATACGCATATATTCCCGAGGTGAGCATAAACAAGTTGAAATGAGGCAAAGGTTTTTAAACCATACAAAACTCAAATTTATTATCGGAGATATTCGTGATAAAAATGTTTTGGGACATGCCATGAAGGGGTCACATTATGTTTTTCACCTGGCTGCCCTTAAGCATGTTCCCGTATGTGAGGAAAATCCGTGGGAAGCAGTGCTGACAAATATTTATGGTACACAAAATGTTATTGAATGTGCTATTGAAAACTGAGTTGAAAAGGTGGTAGATATATCTACTGATAAGGCTGTTGATCCATTTAATCACTATGGCTGTACCAAGGCCTGTGGCGAGAAAATGATTATCAATGCAAATATTAACTATGACTCTGCTACTAAGTTTGTATGTATCAGATGAGGAAATGTCATTGGAACAAACGGAAGTGTAATTCCACTCTTCAAACGACTCATTCGTGAGAAAAACGAAGTTACCGTAACCGATAATTCAATGACCCGATTTCTTATGTCGACACGAGGGGCAATAGGACTTGTTTTTCATGCCCTTGAGCATGCCTTGGGGGGTGAAATTTTTGTCATGCGCATGCCAGCGACTACGCTAGATATAATAACGGATGTTATGATCGAGCTTTTTGGTACTCCCGACACAAAAAGAACCATAATTGGTGTTCGGCCCGGCGAGAAATATAGTGAAGTACTTGTGTCAAAAAATGAAGCCCCTACAACAAAAGTTTTTGATAATCAGTATTATGTTATTTTACCACAATTTAGAAGCCCAGAACTGGATAAACGATATGGAAATATGGATGTCATTAATACGAAAGAATTTAATTCTAGTAATGCATACCAATTGGATCGTCATGAATTAAAGGAGCTCCTAAGAAATGAAAAATGGCTATGGAATTAAAAAAATACCTTATAACAGGATCGCGAGGTTTTGTGGGTTCACATCTTACTTCGTATATTGCATCTCAGGGTGGTATTGAAATTATTGAATTCGAGGGCAACCTCCTTGAAAAAGAATCTATTCGATTACTGTTTGGGAGGTATTCTATTACAGGAGTAATTCATCTCGCTGGTGCTTTTGAGGGCGATTTGGATAAGCAGATTTCACTTAATTTTGAGACAACGAAAAATCTCCTAGAAATAATGTATGAATTCGGCGTTCATAAAATTGTATTCGCCTCCTCTGGGGCAGTTTATGGTGAGCCAGAGAATGAGATTTCCTATGAGACAGATATTTGCAAACCAAATACATGATATGGATTCTCTAAGAAAATAGCAGAGGATATTATACTCTACTACTCCCGGAATTATGGATTCTCATCTGTTATTCTCCGTTTCCCAAATATTTACGGTCCAGGTTCTCACTGAGTAATTTCTTCATTTCTTTCTTCTATTCATGAGTCTGGGACAGTTACTCTCTATGGTAATTGACTCCAGTCACGAAATTTTTTGTACATTGATGATGCGACAAGGGCTATATTTCTGGCTCTTTGATATGAGTGAATTGAAAGTATTTTTAATATTACCAATCCATCAAAGATATCAATTCAAGAATTGATATCTTTGATGGGGGAAAAGTACTCGTTTGAGTTAGTTTCTTATCCACAGAATAAAAATAAATTACGAGATTTACTTCTTTCCCAAGATAAGGCTAAAGAGATGCTTTGATTTGAAGCACAATATCGGGGTATTATTTTTTAAATTTCTTATGAAAAAATATATTGTATCACTCCTCTCTCTGTTGCGCTTTCCGGCTCATCTCCTCTTTTTGACAGGAGTATATTCTCGCTATTTTCTTGGTATAAAAACAAAACCATTAAATGCAGATTGGAATGCTTTTTCTTTGGAAAAAAGTTTCATACGCTGGGGGGATGGCGAAACTATGGTGGCACTTGGAATGCCCATGGTATTCACATATAAATATGAGAATAGCTCTCCAAAACTTTCTGACAAGATGAAACGCATACTATCATATCCGTGAAATAATATTGTTGTAGGACTTCCCAAGGAGTATCTTGTTGATACGGAGGATAATACTCCAGATATTCGAGCATGGATTATTACACGTGCTTTTTTTCAGTCAGGGTATAACCTTCGAAAAGAATATGATGATGCATTCTTTTACAGAAATCTTAAAACCTATGAGAATTTTCTAAAACTGTATCAAGGGAAGCGTATTTTTCTCATCACAAATGAGGAATCTATACAAAAGGTGGTAAACGATGGGAGATTATGAGTTATCGGTTCGTATGCCATCCCTTCTCAATATGCGTTTAGTTCATATGATACTTTTAAACCAGCAGTGGTGAGTGCTCTTGAGAGTGTTTCAAAAGAAGAATTGATGGTTATGATTTCTGGGTGACCTGCTGGAAAAATTCTTTCCTTTGAACTAACTACCGAATATTGATATGTATGTCACGATGTCTGACAATTCTTCGATTTATATCTTAAAAAGTAACCACTATTACTTCGTATTATGCACGATGTATTCGATATACCTCTTTTTTCATAAAGTAAAAATATGAAGATATGAATTCTCTACGTATGTACAGGGAAATATGATGTGTTTTGGGAAGAATTTTATAGTACTTCTGAACAGTATTTTCTTCCAGATCTAGAAAAACATTACTTTGTTTTTACTGACGCAGAGAAAATCTTTGGTGAAGAAAATAACATTCAAATTCACCGCGTGCACCAAGAAAACTTGGGATGGCCAAATAACACCATGAAACGATTTCACATCTTTCTTAGTCAAGAAAAAGCTCTTTTGAGTATGGATTATCTTGTGTTCTTCAATGCAAATATGAAATTCCTGACGTCCATTTCTGAGGAAGAATTCCTTCCGACATGATCTGAGAAATATATAGCTGTGCAGCATCCAGGGTTCTATGACAAACCGAGGAGAAAGTTTTCCTATGAAAATCGATTATCTTCCCAAGCATACATACCCCCAAATGAGGGTAGTATATATGTGCAATGAGCACTCCAATGAGGCGTGACTACCTGGTTCTTAGATGCGTGTCTGACCATGACAGATGCCATTGATATTGATACAAAAAATGGTATAGTCGCACAGTGGCATGATGAATCTCACTGGAATCGTTTTCTCGTGTGACGGACGGATATAAAAATCCTTTCCCCATCGTACGCGTATCCTGAAGATTGGGCGCTTCCATTTCCCGAGAAAATTCGTATGCTTGATAAATCCAAGTTTTTCTCCATCGGAAATGTACGAAAATATTCCCTTGTACAGGAGACAAAAGAACGCCTGTATCGTTTTCTCAAAAAACATTGACTTCTCTAGTATGAAAAAAATTAATAAATTCGCCTATAATACCTACGATATTTTCTGGATTCGCGTGCTTGATCCTCTGCTTCGCAAGAGTAAATTCTTTCGAAGTGCCGCTATCCGATATAGTTATATGAAGCGAAAAAACCGAGTTCCCCCTGTACCTGAAGAGATTCTGAAAAATAAAGAAGGTTTTACTGACTTCGATATTCCGCGTTCATGGTTTACAGAAGAGAAAAAACTTGGCATCTCTGGGATTGCACGTCTCAAAAATTCTGCTGACTTTCTCGAGCCTGTCGCGGAGGCATTTCTTCCGTATCTCGATGAGATTATTCTTGTTGCAGAGCAGGCGAATGATGGCACGAATGAAATCTGTGAAAGGCTTGCGGAGAAATACCCAGAAAAGATCCGCTACTACTTTTACCCACATCAAATCATCTTTCGAGACTATGATGGGGATGAGCCACCAACTTCTGACAGTATTCATTCTTTTTCCTATTTTACGAACTGGGCTTTCTCAAAGAGCACGTACAAGTATGTCATGCGGCTCGATGATGATATTCTGCCGATTCCTGAGACCTGGGAAAAACTTCGGGAGCACGTTCTCACAAAACAGCCGAATACATATATGTTGTATTATGGGATAAATCTGCTACGAGAAGGGAATCGTGTCGGGATCATGAGAAATCTGCCACGGTGTGGGACATGGGGCGATAATGGGATCTATCCCGTGAGTGAGCACTCATATTTCTCTCAGATTCCTGGGGGAACAGAACGTTTTCATCTCCCGCTTCTCTATGAAGCCTTCGAGTTCTGATACATTCACTTAAAAAATCTGAAGAAATGATATGGGACAATTGATTATAGCAATGCCCCCGGGGGAACGTACTATAAGGACTTTGTCGAAAAATCAGATATGGATGAATTCTGTCGATATGTGCCATATCCAAGCTCAAAGATTTACGCATTACTTCTTGACCACAAGATTCTATGAACACGATAAAATACTTCTTCGCACGCACGATCCAGACGCTCCGCGAGCAGTGACCACTCTTTTTCTTTCAGGTGATACTCTGAAAACTTCTCGGAAAGAATCGAGAATTTATAGATTTTATCTTCCGAAAGGGGGCGTATTATTTCCGAGGAAGTGAGATCGGATTCGCGATGATACGTGATTCCTATACATATATGCAGTCGCCCGAATTTCCTCAGAGATATGATGCACTTGTATCATGACTCGATGATGAGAGTCGTGCTACGGTCGATCTTTTCATGCGACATATACACCTTTTTTACCATAATAATATCGTGCATCAGTCAGAACTTTTTGGTGAGCGAGAACTTCGTCTCCAGAAAGAGTCTACCGAATTTATGGGGAAATATGGTGTTCTGCATCCGACGGGATATGGTATATTTGAAAATGATGATATACTCCACATGATATGAACGGGGAATGTACTGGATGTCGGCGCCTCGGACGGTATCGAGTCGATGATGTTTGCGAAGCTCCTTCCGGGGGATCAGAGAAAAATCTATGCTTTTGAGCCGAGCTCATATAACTACGCGCGTCTCATGGAAAACGTGGCAAAGTCGCCATATTCTGAGAGAGTGATTCCAGAAAATATTGCACTCTGAGAGCACGATGGTGAGATGGAGATTTTTTGATCTGATGGCGCTGAAGTGAGCTTCATAAATATTTCTGGAAAAGATATACCAAAAGAGCGAGTCCAAGTTCTCTCTATCGATTCTTTTGTCGCGAAGGAAAATACAGGCAGAATCGGACTGATAAAATGGGATATTGAAGGAACAGAAATGGAAAGCATTCAGGGGGCACGCGAGACGATTGCTCGTGATAAACCCGTCTTGATCGTCAGTATTTATCATAATGGTCGCGAATTTTTTGAGACAAAACCACTGATCGAGTCATGGAATCTCGGGTATCGATTCAGAGTATTTCCGTCAGAGCCAGGTGGGACATGGGTCGGGGTCGTCCTTATTTGTTACTAGTTTTTCCGAAAAAAAGTATGCAAAAACTCAAAGACCATACAGTCTGCATCTGGTGATATCCGTATGGCGCACATACGCACAGCTGGATTCACTTCGCATTTCATCGGACATTTCAGCATCTCGGATACGATGTCACGTGGGTCGCGAATGCACGGGAAAATCTTCCCCCAAAGACACAAAAGACGATCTTTATCTCGGCAGCATGAGATAATTCTTTTCTCATTCCTGAACAGAATCCGAACTGGATTATCTTCGATCATGGAGTGTCCCCACGAAATGGGAATCAGCTGATTCCTTTTCAGGTGCATTCCCTGAGTTTCGCCAATTATCCACCGGTGACGCCAGAAGAATACTGGAATTATATCCGCATGCCGAAGATTTTCTGGGCGACAGATCTCCTTCCACACGAGATGGAGTTCATCCCGTATCACTATCAGAATACGAAAGATGTCCGATTTATCGGATCATGGTGGTGGGATAACTGGGATGCACTTGAAAAAGCACGAGTATGGTGTCTGCTTCATGGAAAAAACTGGCAACAGGAGGGGAAGCATGTATTTCTCCGATATAAAAAATTCGTGCCAGAAGATGTGATCGGAGAGCGCTCGCGAGATGCCTATCTGACACTCTCTATCCAGTGAAAACCACAGTGCGAGACAGGATACATGCCATGTCGCGTTTTTAAGAATATGTCATACTCTGTGCTCGCTCTCTCGAATAATCTCTTCCTTGCGAATCTCTTCGATGAAGATGAGATCGTGATCGATCGCCACATTCCTGCGCTTCTTGATCGTGCTGAGAAGATCGTAAAAGATCGGAGGGTCGATGACTACACACGCAAAGCACTCGAAAAAGTAAAAAATCATCATACCTATATCAATCGAATCGAAGAACTTTTCTGATATATCGAGTAAATCTTTTGCGCTTCTTTTTTTGCTGGGGTGCTTGATATCTCATGCAAAATTCCTATACTTCCCCCACTTTTATTCATAATATTCTCATTATGCGAAATGTACTTTTTGTAGTTTTTGTCACAGCACTTCTCACGTCATGTGGCACTTCTTCCACTTCTATTGATACTTCTGGCTCTCTGAATAGTGGTACGACGGTGGAAGTGAGTACAGGGGTTACGGAAGAGACGGCTACGACAGATACATCGACAGGCGAGAGTCTGTATGCGACTCCTTTTACTCTCGAAGAGATCGCACGCCACACAATAGAAGAAGATTGTTACACGGTAATCGATGGAAAAGTCTATAATGTCTCTGCTTTCTTTGGAAAACATCCAGGTGGGGATCAGAATCTCTTAAAAGTATGTGGTATCGATGCGACATCGATCTTCGAGCAACAGCATGGAAATAATCGAGAAGCACAAGAGGCTCTTGCTGAGTTCCAGATCGGAGTTCTGTAATATAATTTCACAAAAAAATCCTGACTCGTTCAGGATTTTTTCTTTTCCAGGAAAACAAAACGAAGTTCTGTCATTGTCTCGCACATGCGGGAATTAGAAGCAAAGATGAGCAGAAATCTTGAATTTTTACCAAGAACGAAGAAAAACAGAAAAACTCGCCCCATGTTCGTGAAAAAGCAAAAAAAATGGCTTAATAGACATTTTTTGGT
>DINU01000009.1 GCA_002426885.1 Patescibacteria group bacterium UBA5532 | reverse complement strand
TAAACTACCCTTGCCATAGAATATATCGTAAAAAAATACTTACGATAAGTATATGAATATTACTGTGTTATTCAAGTTAGTTTACTATAAAATCCTTGCAAAAAAGCAAGGATTTTATGTTCTGTTCTATTGGATGAAAGAGGATATTTTACATATCAGTCATCATCTCCTTCTTCATGCTATTTTCTTCGGTGTTTTTCTTCTGCCGAAAGAGATTGATAGGAGAAAACTCCTGATTCAGGGTATTTCCATATTTTCGTGTATACATCACAGAGAGGAGGATCATCAGGATACCGACTCCGATGAAGACGATCACACGCGCGATCGTATCATCGACCATCATAATATCATAGAGAAATATTTTTATCACCATCAGGATGATAAAGTAGAGTCAGAGCGTCCGAAGTGGAAGGACATTACTTCGGATGCCATATCAGAGTGTCACGAATGCGAGGATCCCCCAGTACATCGTCACAGCGAAAGTCGTCGAGAAAATATCGAAAACATGCATGCTCGTAATCGCAAATACATATAAGACAAAGATCGCGAAGAGAATTTTTTCTGTGATTTTTCTCTCTCGAACGAAGACATATACCCAGAGAAGTGTAAATAATCCGACCGTGATCAAGCTTTTTGGGATAGAAACCATGCCGAAGAACATGCTATAGTTCAAGTGCATGACCATCGCGAAGACAGAGAATATATTTGTCACCATGCGAAGCATAGGTGCACCGAAGAAACGATAGAAAATCCCGAGCCCACAGAGGACACCAGCGATATAGATCAGAAAATCTCACTCATCCCAGGAGAGATAGAAAATACGATCGATCAGAGATGCTATCGCGAGCACTCACGCCACATGAATCAGGGCATGAAATATCTGATATGCTTTCGGAAAGGAAGCAGGATAACTCCGTCCGAAGAGAATCACGACATTCAGGAGAAGCGATACGAGAGATAGGAGAGCGATGGGTGCATCAGTCCACATTTCAGAGAAAGAAAAAGATCCCTCAAGAGAAGGTATAATGCGACTCACTCAGATCGCGAGAAGAACGAGCCCGAGAAAGGTCGTTTTTATGGAAGTAATTCTCTGTGCTAGGAAGAAGAGGATATTCGCTTCGATAAGCCAGAGAAGCGCGATAATCATCGGCGAATGTGAGAAGAGAAATGCGATCGAGAGGGTGAAAAATCCTACACCAATCGCAGAAAAGATGAAGAATATATCCCGATATTTCATCTCCTGTTTCATAGTCTCGATTCCGATCTTTGATACGAAGAAAAATGTCATGCAAAAGTAGACGCTGGCTATGAGAAAGAACATAACCCCCTGAAGAATTCATGGAAAGTAAATATTTCCGAAGAAATAATTCATACATCCGAGAAAGAATCCACCTGCGAGAACGCCACCGACTACATTCGCGATATTCGAAGCAAGCAAATCGACATATTTAAAAAAGAGGATTCCGATATTTATGAGCGCAAAAAGTACGATCACTCCCCCAGAAGCAAGCAGAAGATCTTCCCGAGAGACGACACTCGTAAGCATGGGGAAGAGGGTAAAAATCGTCCCGATTGTCCCGATACTATAGAAGTACATTCCGCGATGCATATTTCCGTATGCGAATATCATGAGTGCCATGCTCGATCCACTCACGAGCAAGAGATCGAGGAGAGAAAGTGATGCGTATCGGAACATTCCCATGACTCCGATCAGGAGGAAAAATCAGAGAACGAGCGTATTCGAGATCTGCTGATATTTCTGCTCGAACCGAGAAGAGACATACAGTCCTATGATTCCGACCGCATCGATACAGAGAAACTTCGCAATCCACTGAGTATCATCATGATACGGTGCAACAAGAAAGAGTACGATCGAGGAGGCAAGACTCAGAAAAAAAAGAATATCATCGTGTCTCAGAAAAGATATACTCATCGCTCCGAGAGTCACGATCATCGTATACCCGAGTAGTGTATACGGATCGGAGGATGTCGTCCCGAGAAGAAGCGGATTTGCGTATGCAAAGAGAAAAGAAAATACGAGTAATGTCCGAGACTGGTAGAAGAGTGCGGTAAGTACAGCAAAGACCGTGTTCAGGATCAGTAGGAGAAATGTCACACTGACAGTAAGAAACCCCTGAGCATCTCAGGAGAGGATCCCATATCCCGGTCATTCGAAGGTATTTCCTATGACATATCGCCCCCCGAGAATCACGAGGTAATTTACGAGGATTCCTATTCCGAGAAGAATACGTGACTCATTTTTATATCATTTTTTATCGAGAAAAACTCCCACACCATAGATGATAAATCCTATCACAAAGCCGATAATCACTTTCATCATCGGTCCGATGATCGAGTACACAAGTGTCATGAGAAAAAGAACTCACAGGAATACGAGAACACCTCATAATTTCGCGAGGATATTTTCTCTGAAAAATCGCTGAATCATGCCTCCATTTCAGAGTGCTTCCTGAGTGGTATCTGAGAGAAGGGATGTCGTGTCTGGTTTTTCTTCTGATTCCTGATCTTCGAATGTGTCACCTTTTGATGCGTGTGCTTGATTCTCGAAGATATCGGTCGTGTCTTTGGATTTTTCTGGTTCTGGGGTGGGCGTGGGTTGGATTTCTTCTTTTTCCTCATGAGGCACTGTCTTTTTCTTCTTATCTCACCCTCGTGCGAGATATGACGCTATGACTTCATCCGAGAGAAAGCCGTAGCGGATCACCATGAACGCGATCACTCCAAGTGGAAGTCATTCTATACCGAGGCCCAGAAATGCAAAGAATGCAATGATGGCAAGTATCCAGCTGATACGAGAAAACAAGGAGTACATGGAAAAAAATAAGGATTATGGATTTTGTCTGAGTTTTCGCAGGATAAAGAATATTCCTGATCAGAAGGCAAGAAACACGAGAAGTATAACTGCGATAAATACATATTTATTCGACTCGAGGAAGCGATTATCTTCTGTATCACATGCATCGCCGACGCCGTCGTGATCGAGATCTGCTTGAGAGCGATTTGAGACGTATGGACAGTTATCCTGAGAAAAAATAATCCCATCAACATCGTCGTCGTCACAAAGATTCCCGATTCCATTATTATTTGCATCGGCCTGATCGGAATTCGCGATCGATGGACAGTTATCCTGAAATCCTATAAATCCATCATCATCGGCATCCTCACACATATCTCCGACGCTATTTTTATCCATATCTTCCTGTTTTGGATTCTGGATCGAGAGACAGTTATCACATGCATTTCCGATCCTATCATTATCGTCATCAGCCTGATCAGGATTCGCGATCGATGGGCAGTTATCACGGTAATCGATAATTCCATCTATATCGTGATCATTTTCGAGGATATAATTCTCGACTGCATCACATATATCTCCGACGCCATTTTGGTTCTCATCCCGCTGGTCAGGATTCGCAAAAGTACAGTTATCACACGCATTTCCGATCCTATCATTATCGTCATCTTTCTGGTCACGATTCTCGGTATTACGACAGTTATCGATCGAGTCTGGGACGCCATCCACATCAGTATCGAATTCGCACGCATCCCCGGTGCCGTTCTGATTTATATCTTTCTGATCAGAATTTTGTATCGTTCTACAGTTATCCTGCATGTCCGGTACACCATCCACATCAGTATCAGTTATTTTCTCTGCATACGCTGGATTCAGAGAAAACTGGGGTGTAAAAAATGTCTGATCTGCCCTTCGTTCTGCCGACATTCGTACTCCACTAAGTGACATACCACAAGAATCATCAGAAAAAAGAGAAATGTTTCCCGAATCCGAAGATATTCACGTGATGCCAGCGATATTCATATCGCGAGTGATACGAAGTGTATCTATCGTGATGAGCTCACGTATTTCTTCTGCTCCTCAGGGAGCAAACTCGATCTTAATATGTGTCGGTGAAAAATCAGGAATATCCTCCTGAAATACCTGAAAATATGTCCCTCCACCATCCTCGGAAAGATAGAACCTCGGGATATAATATCATGAAGTGTAGAAGAACTCAAAAGTGAATGTATGTGGTGAAAGAGTCTCTCCGAGAGTCAGGAGAATGACACGATCGAGAGATGTATCGACGTCCCCGAAGCGATAGGTATGTGCGAAGTCGGAAGCGATCTCACTCTGGAGGATATTACTCGTAAAAATAATATTTTTATACGCTCTGTTATAGTCGATAAACTCGAGTTTTGCACTATTCTGAAAAGCAAAAAGAGGTGCATACGGGGATGCAACGAGAAGTGTATCTCCTGTTCCTCTTTCTCATGGGGAAATCGTAGCAACCTCACGGAAGCATGATGTATCGACGGAAGCACCATGTGCGACAGGAAGAATCGTGAAGAGACAGAGAAGAAAGAATATTTTTTTCATGGAAATTTTTTACAGATACACTGAATATATCATATATATATGTTCTTTGCAAAAATGTGCGGATAAAAAATCCTCCCCTCCTCCTGATTCTATCGCTTTTTCTTCTGCGTGAAAAACTCTGAAAGGAGGAGTACTCCCCATCCAGTCGCTCACTTCGGTGCATATCCATATGGACTCTCGCGATACGACGGTCCAGCAATATCGATATGAGTGTATTTCGCATCTCAGCGAAAATGCGAGAGAAATACTCCACCGACGGAAGATCCAGCGAGTTCTTCGCCTGCATAGTTCCGAAGATCAGCGAATTCTGTCTTCAGTGCTCTTCCGATATGCTCATGAAATGGAAGTCGCCAGACGCGTTCTTCTCACGCCTGTGATAGTGATGTAAGCTCGAGAATCGAGTCTTCATCATCGCCCATGATCCCCGCATAGTTGTACCCGAGTGCATGCATACATGCTCCTGTCAGGGTCGCGATCGTCATAAGATTATCGACTTTATACTCAGACTCGACGTAGGACATGACATCTGCGAGAAGAAGTCGACCTTCCGCATCAGTATGATGGATTTCGACTGTTTTTCCGTTAAATGCACGATAAATATCGAGTGGTTTATACGCATTTCCTCAGGACATATTCTCGACGAGTCCGATCGCTCCGATGATATTCACGGGAAGATCTGGGATCGTATCGAGATACTGCATCACACTGATCACGGTCGCTGCTCCTGCCATATCAAGCTTCATATCATGCATCGCTTTATCTGGCTTTACCTGGAGACCTCCTGAGTCGAATGTCACTCATTTTCCTACGATTCCATACGTCGGATTTTCTGGAGAGTCGATCCGCTCGAATATCGCAACATAGGGAGGATTGGGGCTTCCAGCAGAGACTGCAAGGAGGAGATTCATCCCGAGTTTTTCGAGCTCTGCCCGATCGAGAATCCGGACCCTTGTCCGACTCCATGGAAATGTCTGAATCTGCTCGACCACATGATCTGGTCGAGTAATAGACGGTGGTGTATTTACGATATCTCGCGTCTTATAGACATATCGTAAGCGATCGAGTCGATCATCGAGTCGCTCCATATCCGTCTCATGTGTGCGGAACAATGCACTCTTCACTTTTTTCTGAACGGAAAGATAGTACTGATATGAATACATCGAGAGGATCATACTATCAAGCGTCGGCTCGAGTCGAGGATCGAACGAGACGAAGGTAAAATCTCGCTTTCGCGCACGAAAAAATTCTCATCGATCGTGATCGAGTGTTTTTTCATCTGGAAAGAAAAAATGAATCCGCTTCGCAGAAAATAATACCGTCGAAAAAGAGAGTATTTTTTCCTGATCTTTCTCAGGAAGTTGAGAATTCTCCTCGACTTCTTGTATAATTTCTGAAGGAATTCAAAAAGATCAGAGGAATTCGATATCTTCTTTTCTTTGTATCTCGAAAAAAACATCAGGAAATGGATTCTCTTCGAGAGAAGCGAGGAGTGTAAAGTGAAATGGGGAGTCCATAAAAAAATAGAATAAAAAAAATCGCGTAAAGGCGCAAAAACATCGTCAATATATCTATTATTGTGCGGATACAAAAACATTTTTATATGATTTTTCCAGTGTCGCCAAGTCGCATGTAACTCAGGAAGAAGAGTGCCGAGAGAAGGAGTGCGATAATCGAGAGATGCACGAGAGAGAAATACCCGAGCGAGATCAGATAGTAGATCGATCCAAAGATGCTAAAACCGATAGAAGCGTAGTGAATGAAGATAAAATCATACTCGTATTCTTGCTCCCAGAAGTACGAGAGTCCGATGAGAAGAAATGGAAGAAAAAAGAGAAACATAAGCGCCGAGAAAAATCCCACTTCTGGAAGAATCATCCCATAAAAAAGCGATGAATACACGAAAAAAAGTGAGAGAATTGCGATACCAAACGAGAGATAATTCTCATATCGCATATGGACAGAGACATGGAAAAATATGAGAATCACGAGGAGAAGAATCGAGAAAAGGAGCTCAGAAAATGAGAGAAAAAAGAGGAGAAATATCACCCCATACGAGACGATAAGTCCCGTATATTGTGCGTATTTTTCATATCATCGAAAGAGTGAAATCGACGGGAGCCACTCGAACAAGAGGAGTGCACTCATCGCCACTTCGAATGTCAGAAAAATCGGCGCATGAATCCCAAAATAGAAGTATGTAAATGTCGGGATAATCACGACAAGTGTCATGAGAAATGAGAGAAAAAGCTCCATCTCGATATAGTCTGTACTGATTTTCTCCTGTGCGAGGAACCAGATCGTCACGACAATCGGAAAGAGTGAACCGATAAAAAACAGAAGTGGAGAATATGCATATCCGAAAAATACTCACCCCATAAAGAGCATCCCGAGGATAAAGGAAAAAAGAGTATGAATACGGACGACTCGAAACCAGATCGCTCCGACTTTTCCCTGAAATATAAAGTAGATTCCCATCAGGAAGACATAGACTCCGAGCACGACGGTGTAGTGATACCCTGCGATTACCGCGAGATTATTCCATGGGATTGTCCCGAGTACGATGCCATATATCGAGAAGTAGAGGAGAAAAAGCGAGATGATAAAGAGTGACTCGTTCGAGAATCCAGAAAGTGTAAAATGACTCATCACAGAGGCACTTCTCGACTCGCCATCTTTTTTCAGAAGGTAGGAAAAAACTGGAGAAAAATAGAAGACGAAGAGCATCCCGAGGAATAAAAAAATCCCCGCGAGAAGATTGTATCCGTTATAATAGCTGACGGAGAAAAAAAGAATATGAAGCAAAAGAAGGAGAAAATACATGAAATCAGGCAAGAAAGAGAGAAAAATATTCTATTTTCTTCAGATACACACTTTTATCCTCGTGAATCTAAAAATTGACCGACAAGAAGTATACGATAAAGAAGAGGAAAAGCCAGGAAACGAGAAAAAGAATAATATCCCGCATCCCACGAGAAAGAAGCGCGAAAAATGAGAAAAAGACAATAATCTGGATAATCGTCGGTTGCATCGTATATCCGATCGGCACAATTTCCGTGAAAATATAAAAGATGGTAAATATAAAAATCGCATAGAGAAACATCTCTCCAAGTTCATAAAAAAATCGAAGAAATTGATCGACATAATGTTCGAATCCGCGTGTGATCTTCGTATATGAAATCCGCTCATTCGTGATACGATTCTCGATAATCTGGATATTCTGAAGGAGAAGTCTTCGCTTCAGGATCAGTCGTTTTACTTGAGAGAAACGAAGAAGAAGTGATTGTTTTATGATCGTGATCTCCGTCTCGAGGAGTTTTTTCTTGTAGACATTCAGCTCACGAAGATTCTTAAAGTAGACGAAAGTATTTTTATCGATCTTCTTCTGATCCGTCTGTGCTGGCTTCGAGAAGACATTATTCATAAATCGCTGAATCGTGTCGATCGCTTCCTCTTTCTTCACGGCTTCGATCCGATCTTTCGATCCGATTTCTTTCAGGAGCTTATTCGTCTCCTCGAGATACTTCTCTTTTTCGATGATATTTCTCTTGTTTGTGATCTGGAGCTCGATCTCACCAATCTTCTTCAGCGCTGCCTCCGCAATCATATGAATACGAGAAATATTCGTGGAGCTTTTTACTTGATTCAGAGACTGAACCAGATCACGAAGTCGAGTCTGACGCTCTGAGTCGATAACTTCATAGTTTTCGAGAAGCATTTTTTCTATTTTTGCATTGATGTCTTCGATAATCTTCTCGTAGCGAGCAAGATCTTTTTTAATATTTTCTGGGAGATTTTCGTAAATATCTTCTCATTTTTCTTTTGCTTCGGCTTCTTTCCGCTTCATTTCGAGCGCTTTCGTACCACTAGTGTCGATCTTACGAGAAAGCTCATATCCACTTTTTACCTTCGCTGTAATTCGCATCTTTTCATCTTCCGTGATTCACTCCATCGGATAGATGTATTTTACCTTATAATCCATCTCTTCGACGAGCTTCACATATGCCTTAAAGATATCATTTGATTGGATTTTTCCTGTCTGAATCGTCCCATCTGAAGCAATCACATCAAAGTAAAAAAAATCTTCTTCTTTTCCAGTATCGCCATCAAATGGGTCGATCTGGATAATCGAGTATCCCTGTTGGTGAAGATCATTTTTTGCGATCTCGATCGAAGATGCTTCCACGACGAGAACAAATCGTTGATTTGACTTCGAACATGTTGCCTTAAATTTCATACTCTTTTGAAAAATACATGAAACAAAAATATAATTTTATTTTCTCGAGAAACATTATACACGTTTCTCTGAAATAAGAAAAATAAATGTAATATATATACTTTATTATTACTATGAATCAAATTTGGAAGTATCTTTTCTATGGAGCGAGGCTTTTTTCTGAAAAAAATTTTTTTACATGGACAAGAAAAATTTCTTCTTTTTCTCCCTTTGTAAAAGGAAAATAAAAATACTTTTTTACATTTTTTCTTTGTGAAATAAAAAAAGAGTTTGACTTGTTTTTTCATGAAAAAGTTCTACACTTTCTTTCTGAAAAACGATATTTCCCATTTTTTTACATTTTCATGACACGAACACTCTCATATTTTTTTGCTTTTCTTCTTCTTGTCGCGAGTTTTTTTCTCGGGTATAGAGCGAATGAAGTATGATTTCTCGATACGGGAAATTTTTTCATCAAATGATCCATACCTCCTGGTTTTTCTGGTTCTATAGCCTCTTCATGATCGACTCGTGGGGATGACTTTTCTTTTTCTGGGCTTGTGGATACGCGCATAGAAGAAGCATATCAGATTATCGAAAATAACTACTATCATTTTTCTGAGAAACCCATCTCTGATATTCAGGATGGGATTATCCGAGGGGTGGTCGACTCACTTCAGGATAAACATAGTGAATTTCTGACGTCAGAGGAGGCAAAAGACTTTAACGATCAGCTCTCATGAGATCTCGAAGGGATTGGAGCCGTCATCGATGCATACGATAAATGAGTTATCGTCGAGCAGATTCTCGATGATTCTCCTGCGAAGGAAGCAGGACTCATCCCTGGAGATGTGATCCTCTCTGCGAACGGAGTCTCACTCCGTGATATGGAGCCGTCTGAAGCAGTGAAATATATAAAAGGTCCAGCGAATACGAAGGTCGATCTGATGGTGCAAAAAGGTGGAATCGGAGAAGAAGAGCTCGTGACGATTATCCGTCGGAAGATTATCATCCCTTCTGTTCGATCCGAGATATTTACTGGAGCTACTACGGAAGAGACGATCGGATATATCGATCTCTCTATTTTTTGAGAAAATAGTCCACAAGAATTCGAGAAGAAACTCGGGATGATTCTCGATGCGAATCCTGCTGGATTGATTATCGATCTCAGACAAAATGGAGGTGGATTCCTCGATGTTGCAGTCGATATCCTCTCGCATTTTTTCCCGAAGGATCGAGTGCTCGTCATGACTCGAGAAAATGATCCACAGAACAATACAACCCTCTTTTCTCATGGTGTGACGCGTGAAGTCGGAAGTACACTTCCGATCGTAATACTGGTCGATGGATATTCTGCGTCGGCGAGCGAGATCGTCGCGGGGGCATTTCAGGACTATAAGCGTGCGATAATTGTCGGAGAGACGACCTATGGAAAATGATCCGTTCAGCAGCCCTTTATGCTCTCTGATGGAAGTGAGCTGAAGATCACGGTCGCTCGATGGTTTACCCCATATGATCGTGGGATCGATCTCATCGGTATCGCGCCTGATATCGAGTCACGACTTCTCTTCGAAGACTATGAAAATGCACACGATCGCCAGCTCGAGACTGCGAAAGAAGTCATTCTGACATGGGCAAAAAACGGATCGCGAGATGAGACAATTACTGAATTCACACAGACATGAAGTGTGGTAACTGATTCATGAGCGACTCTGTCAGGAAGTCTCTCTGAATAACATCCATTTTCCTGAAAAATAATACTTTACATCCTAACATTTCTCCTATGGATTTCGATCACCTCAAAAAAACAGATCCTGAGTCATATGCACTCCTTATGAAAGAGATCGCGCGTCAAGAAGACGGACTCGAGCTGATCCCGAGTGAATGTATCGCGAGCCTCTCGGTTATCGAAGCACTCGGATCTCCCCTGACGAATAAATATTCTGAAGGATATCCAGGAAAGCGATATTATGGCGGAAACGAAGTGATCGATGAGATTGAGCGTCTTGCGATCGCACGCGCAAAAATGGCATTTCCAGGGACTGTCCATGCGAATGTACAGCCATATTCTGGGAGTCCAGCGAATCTCGCAGTCTATAATGCTGTGTGTGAGCCATGAGATACGACGATGGGAATGAGTCTGACGTATGGATGACATCTGACACATGGATGGAAGGCGAGCGCGACGGGAAAATTTTTCCATGCGATTCTCTACTGACTCCGACCCGATGGATATATCGATCTCGACGAAGTAAAAAAACTCGCAGAAGAACATCGTCCAAAGCTCATCTGGGTAGGTGCGACAGCGTATTCTCGTGCGATCCCATTCGCAGAATTTCGAGCGATTGCTGATTCGATCGGAGCATATCTTGTGGCGGATATCTCCCACATATCATGACTCGTGATCGCGTGAGCACATGAATCTCCTGTCCCACATGCACACATCATCACGACGACGACACATAAGACACTTGGATGACCCCGGGGTGCTATGATTCTCGTGACAGAGGCATGAGTCGAGAAGGATCCAGAGCTTCCGAAAAAGATCGATTCTTCCGTATTTCCAGGACTTCAGTGAGGACCACACAATCACCAGACGCTTGCGATCGCGGTCGCACTCGGTGAGACGATGAAGCCACACTTTCGAGAACAGAATTATCAGATCGTAAAAAATGCAAAAGCGCTCGCAGAAGCACTCAAATGACACGGTTTTCACATCGTAACAGAAGGGACTGACAATCATCTTCTTCTCGCGGAAGTCTGATTCTGACGTGGGATTTTCATGCAGGAAGCTCTCGATATGGCGGGTATTTCCCTGAATAAAAATACGATCCCAAATGAATCATCGAGTCCATTCTATCCGAGTGGAATCCGCATGGGGACACCGAGCTTGACGATGCGTGGGATGAAAGAAGAGGAGATGGAGCAGGTCGCATGATTTATCTCGGATGTGAATCATGTAATCCAGGATTTCACATTCGAAGAGGAGCGAAAGAAAGAGATCATCGCGTCATTCCGAGAATTTATCAGAGGAAATGTCGAAATTCAAGGAATTCGAAAAGAAGTTCAGAAGCTTGCCTCGAGATTTCCGATATATCATGACTAGTATTGGACAAATAAGATGAGATATGCTATCGTAATAACACGATTCGCCTCGTAATTTTTTACACCAGTTTTTCATGGGATTAGAAGATGCTGATTTTTCATCTGAGTGAGAATCTTCTGGAGCCGAACAGGGGCAAGAGCAGACGCACGAACAGCGTGAGAAAGTCGCCGAAAAGGCGAAAAAATCCGCGAAGAAGCTCATGCACATGCGAGGTGATCAGCGGAAAGCGCAGAAGAGTGATGACGCATTGTATCGACTTTTGCAGGCATTTATTAATGAACCACAGTACGAAATATTATTACCAAGTATCGTCACCGTTCTCTCGAAGAATATCCCTTCGCATGTTATTATCGGTGTGATTTCCCTCGTGTATAGACAGGCGGAAGAGTATATTTTCGATGAGAAAAATAGAGGAAAACCTGAAGTCGCGCGTTCTATTTTTCCCTATGCTGACTATACGAATCGAGCTCCCGTCGTGTTTCATGGTGATTTGATTGAGTTTCCTATCCGGACACGGATCATGGGCTGGGTCGATGATATTACATTTCTTCTTGCACACGATCCCTCTCTTGTCACGACACAGTCGCTTTTCTACACTCTGATGGATGGAGAAAAGCGGAGTATAATTCAGATGTTTATTCGCGATGTTTTTATCTTCTTTATCAGGAGTCTCTCATATACGATCGATACCGCATCGGCGGATGTGTATGCGCGATTTATCATGGAGCGGATCGAGAAAAAAGTCGATTCCGTGTTCTCGAAGTGAATCCAGAATACGGACGAAGCGGATTTTCTTCATGATGAGGTCGATATCGAAAAAGATGGGTCTTCTCTCTTTTTCGGAGTGTAGAATTTATTTCTTCAAAGCGTCGAGAGTATATCTTTTTCCGAGCTCAAGATTATAAAAATTCTCCAGGAAATAGAGCGTCTGAGAAATAAGAGAAAACAAGATTTTTCATTCTTCTTCGTCAAGTGAAAAAAGAGAACTTACTTCCTTTTCGAAGTCTCTCCCCTTCTTCTTGGCGATATCACCCAGAAACATATCGATATAATCTTTCACCTCAGGAAAGTCTATATTCGCAGTGTGAAATCATAGCCCATGGAGTTCAGAATAGATACTTTCCCGCGCCTCTTGGGTCTTTCATTGACTTGCTAGAGCTCGCACCGATCTTTGTAATTTTTCTGGAGGAGCGTGGAGTAAATTTCGTTCCTGCAAGAGTATGGCAGATTCCATTTTTTGCACTTGGATATGTGTATGGATTCTTGCTTTCGGGCCGAACTCGATTCTTCAGAGGGAGTCGATCATTAAAAAAGGGAAAAGCAATGAGAATTTTCCCAAGATTGGAAATGAACTCAAGACTTTTTTTCCATGGTATATTTCTGTCAGTTCTTTGTAACACCTCACAGTGGGAGGGTGAAAGATTTTACCAAAATCGGAGATATTTACTGATAGAGTTGTGCCAGAAAATTCCTCGTGGGCGGTATCAATGACTCGATTCCCCACCTGGATTACATTTGAGAATCATCTTTTTCCACTGGGATGATTGACACCAACATATTCCTCTCCCAGGATTCCTCAGGCATCACAAAACTTTTTTATGTATGGTATATCTGCCTTCCTCAGTTTTGCAAGTACGAGATTACGTATTTCACCGCAATATCATGCTGGATAGTTCTGAATAAATCGAAATTCTCTAAATTGTTGGTCATCCGGATCATGAAACCATGCTTCTCTCATTTTTTCATGAAATATTATATCAATTTTCTTTCTGTATCAGATAATTCGCCCTAAAAGATCAGATTCATTTGGTTTTATATGGGTGTCATACAGTTCTTTTTGTTTATTTTTCATACGTAAAATTATTTTACCCCTCCAAAATCAAGAATCGGAATATGAGATGACTGCTCACAAGTAAGAGAAGTCCGAGTATGATATAGATGATGATCGAGCGGGCTTTTTTCAGTCCATCGCCTTCCCCGCGAGAGCTGAAGATGAGCCACCCCGCCCAGATTATCAAGATCACACAGACGAGCGCGAGAAATCCATTCAGAAAATTTATAATACTTCCGACGATACCGATCGCGTCATTCAGATTCGCATTTCAGATCGCACAGTTACTGACAAGTCCGATACCGAGTGGTCCTGCACTGGAACACTCAGGATTTCCGTATATTGCCCGGACAAGTGGCTCGGGAATCCGCATGAGCAAGAATCAGATGACTGCATAGATAAAAGTTCGGATTCCGTTCGTGCGAGCGCCGTCGTCATACCCAGACTTCACGATAACATAGAATGAGTAGATTCCCATCGCGACGAATCCGAATACTGCAAAAAGCTGAAGGAGTCATACGATCGGATACACGACATTTACGACGATCTTCCATGCGAGTCCTGAGTCGACAGTCTCCGCAGTATCGAAGAGAAATACCGACCATATCGCGAAGACACTCTGCAAAAAGATAATTCCGATCGATGTATAGATGACTCCATTTCTCCAGCGTTTCATATCGTCTTTTGTTCCTCGGAAGATAAGCTGGATTACTGATATGAGTAAGAGGATAATCGCGATCCAGATAGCGATATTTTTTATTTCTCGAGCGATCAGAAAGAGGATCTGCCATAGAGATTCTTCTCCAGTCGATCCAGAAGGCATTATATAGACCGTCCTATCGACAGAATTGATAAATTCTGACAGAATACTATTTTCCGGGATGACACCGATCGAAGTCGTATTTCGAAGATTCAGATCAAGATCGTTGATTTGTGCATGTATGACTCATGGAAGGAGCGATGAGAATATCGCAACACACACGAGAAAAATCTGAGAAAAAGCGCGATACATAGAAGAAAAAGAGTGATTTATACGAGTATAACAGGAAATTTTTTTTCTCGCAAATATTTGTCTTTTTGGAAATTTTTTCGTACAATACACCTGTTTTTTTAACTTTTTTCTATGGCTACACAGACTACTCAGAAAGACGATACGACCCAAGTGATCCTGACCGATGCGAAGGCGATTCCGCTTTCTTCTGCTGATACACAGGATGTCGAGCAGACATTTCAGGAGGCAAAAGACTTCCGTGCGCTCTGAGAGAAAATCACTGCCCCGATCGACTCGATTATCTCCGAGACAGCGCAAGTGATCGATGGAGATCCGATCATGAACGTCTCTGACGAACTCGCGAGTATGAATACGCAGGTGCAGAGCGTCTATAAAGAAATCATAGATAACGATGGGACGATCATGAAGATCGCGAAGGCGCTCCCACTTATCGCGACACTCGCGAAGAAGCTCGATGCGAAGTGGGATGAGGCATCGTTTAATATTCAGTCACTCGAGGGGAAGATCGCGACGATCTTCTCTGGGTTCGATCAGGCGTACACATCACTGAATACCTCGATCGATATGCAGAAGAAATTTCTCGAAGGAATCGATCAGAATCTCGGGAAAATCATCGCTTATAAAGAATTTCTCGCAGAAAAAATCGAAGAATTTCAGAAGCGACTCGAGAAAACGACCGATGAAGAAGAGAAGACGAAATATGCTATGTTTCTGCGAAATGTCGAATACTTTCAGTCGAATCTCGTCGTTCTCATCGGAAATCTCGATATGGCACGAAAACGTCTCCTAATGCGACTTGACTCTGCTTCGAAGCTCTCGCTCGCGATGAGCTCGAGTCGTCCGATCTTCAAGACACTTCTCTCGACTGCTCTCATCGAGACGAGCTCACAGAAGGCGCTGAATGCGAGTATGGAAGCGATCAATGTCATGGGGAAAACGATCGATGACATGTCATCTGAGCTGACCGACCGTGCGATCGAGTCATCGAAGAAGAGCGAAGAGCTCGCTACGAAGCCAGTGCTTTCCGTGAGTGTCTTTATCGAGAATGTTACGAAGTTAAAGAATCACTTTGATCAGATTGATTCATATCGGGCACAGGTCGCGACTGAAGCGAAAGCACAGAACAAAATGTTCGAAGAAGCACGAGATACTCTCGCTCACGTTGTCGTTCTGAATAAAGAAAGCCAGGAAGAACTCGCAAAGGAGCTGAATAAATAGATTTTCTCACTCGGAAATATCCCACGATTTTCGTGGGATATTTTTTTTCGGGATGGGAGATGATTCTATATTCTTCTTAATCATGAATTATCTTCTTTCGGATGTACCCTGGGGGAAAAATACTTGGGTAAATATAGTACACTAACTTAAATAA
>DINU01000005.1 GCA_002426885.1 Patescibacteria group bacterium UBA5532 | reverse complement strand
GTTATTCAAGTTAGTTTACTATACACTTACGACCGTCGGATATGGCGATATCGTGCCTGTGACGGATATCGGGAAAATATTTACCGCATTCTATATCCTCTGTGGTGTCGGGGTTCTTGTGTCTTTCGTATCCTTCTCTTCGGGATTTCTTCTTCATCGTCAAGTAGAACAGATACAGTCGCGTACGAGGCGAGAGCAAGAGAAGATGTGTAAGTAGTTTTCCTTCTCCAAAATGGGGAAGAATTGACTTTTTTCACTATTTTTATATATTCAGGTCTACATTTTAGAAAACTTTTTCGGGGGTATAGCTCAGTGGTTAGAGCAGTCGGCTCATAACCGATTGGTCGCTGGTTCAATCCCAGCTACCCCCACCACTTGACTTATTAAACTTCTCTATTTTAGAGGAGTTTTTTGTTGCCCAGAAATTGCATTATAACACTAAATATGCTAAAATTATTAAAATATGCTCGATAAATCAAATCATCCATCTTCCGATGCTCGTTTTGAAAAAATCCTTCATGATCTGAAGGAGTATATTTTGTGATTACTGAGAAAAAAGAAACAAATAGAAAAGGAAAAAGAGAAAAATCCTTCCCCATCCAGTCCATTATTTCCTCCTCCTGCTCCAAAAACTCCAGACAAAGAAGGAAAATCATGGTTCGATAAACTCAAAGATAAAGTAAAAGAGACCATTTCTGATCTATCCGATGAGGAAGGACAGAAAACTCATGGGGGGGGGGCGTAATGCAAAAAAAGATGAACTTGCTCAGGAATATAAAGATCGATATGATCCTCAGGATACTGAATTTGGAGAGTCTACCTGAGAGTCGCCTCGGTTCGCGGAGATATCACCTTCTTATAGTGGATATTATACGAATGCCGAAAAGAGTATATTTGATCCAAGAACAAATCAGTGGAGTGAGAAGCAAAAGCTATCTCCATATTCTGGATCAATACAGTCAGGAAGTAAGGAGTATTCCTATGCCATTAATCTAAAAAGAGGACTTATTCCCATTCCTCTCCCAGAATGAGCACAGGTAGATACAGGAAGGATATATTACTCCTGAAAACAGGCTCCGATATTTCTCCAAGATCAGAATGGATGTGTATATGTACAGTGTGAAGAAACACACCAGCAGTTAAGCTTCCCATTTTCTCTCTGAGGTGTGAAAATCCAAAATCCACCACTTCAAGAAGAAAATGAGAAGATGATATATGATGATATTTCTCCAGAGACTCGTACAGTTCTCACTCAGTGTTCATGAAAATCCCCTCGGGAGATTGCAAGTATCATCCGTGCTTATATCTTGAAAACAAAAAAATATTCCACCAAAGTACAGGGTACTCTCCATAAGAAATCAAACTCGCGAAACTATATCAAAAATCTCGATGCTTCTCCGATTCTTGAATGTTATAGTGCGAATACTCTTTTTTGTGCTCTTATGCGAGAGATGTGAGTTCCATCCCGTACTGTTCTTGGACATATGGCACAGTGAGTCTCGAAAGAGGGGACTTCACTTCTTTCATCGAATAATGGACATGCATGGTCAAAAATATGGGATGGGAAGGAGTGGGTGAGGTTTGACGCAACTCCTACCGAAAAAGAAGATGGATCAAAAAGCGATCAGAATATGGATGAAAGGTGAGAGCAATGAGAAGATAGTGGTGATGGAAATATGGATAATAATCAATCTGGAGAGTCTGGTGGACAGTCGGGAGAACAGTGAGGTGAATGAAATTCATCTTCGGAAGGCGAAAGAAAAAAGTGAGAGAAAGGATGAAAATCCTCATCATGAAAGACTGAAAAATCATGAGCGTGAGGAAAATTTCCGAAAGATCTCCTCGATGAGATGATCGAGAAAGCGAAAGAAGACAGTCTCGCGAGACAAGCTGAGAAAATGCAAGATACCATCGAAAAACTTGAGAAAGCACAATCGAAGGAAGATATACGAAAAGCACTCGATGAATCTGGTTTGGATGGATTCGCAAAGGATGAGATCGATAAGGTGGGAAATGAAGAAATCCTCGAACAAGAGAAAAAAGAACTCGATGCCATCCGTGAATCATGAGATGAAGAAAAACTCAATGAAGCACTCGAGAAATCTCTCCTCGATGAAGAGTACAAGAAAAAACTCAAGGAATATGCTCACGAAGTGCGAAAGGCTATAGAAGAAGCAAAAAACCGTATGAAATCAGAGATGGAGCGAATGGGGTTTTCTGAAAGAGAGATGCGACTCTATCAGGCGTATAAAGAACTCGAGAAGGAAGTCGAGTGAGAAGTAAGGAAGCAAATCTCTGTTCTCGAAAAAATCCTCCCACCAAAATATAAACTCACGAGCGATGATCGTAGGTATAAGAGTGGAAGCCTTCTTGCAGATACAGGAGCACTGGTGAATCATGCCCTGACCAATGATCCCAATGTGTTCCGTAGAACGAAAAAAGAGAAGGATCCGACTGAGATAAATATGTACGAGACGATCATCATCGATCGATCGGGAAGTATGGGAAACTTCGCATCTCAGGGATCAGCTCTGAGAGAGTCGGTCAAGGCAGTAATTATACGAGCAAAAGTACTTGAGCACTTTAAAGTGGATTTTTCTATACTTTTCTTCGATGATGGTGTCGAGAGTGTGATGGATTTCGGTGAGAAATTCAGTGATAAGAGAAAATGTAGTGTCCCATCGAGACTGATGCGAGCCCTCGAGAAGTCCTGAGGAACCAATATCTCAGCCCCACTCACCTATACATGGCAAGCAATGAAAGATGAGAGAAGAAAAAAATGATGATCTCACTTCGGAAATATCACCTTCATCGGCGATGGAGAACCTCAGTCATGACTGACTGGATGAGCTCTCACAGGACTTATCGATCAGATGCGAAAAGATGGATTCGGGATGACTGCCTACTATATATGATGATGAAGGAAAGATGAACTCGAATGATACTTCTGAAAGACAGAAACAGGATGAACCATCATCGTACCGAATATCTCAGAGCTCACCCCTGCACTCATAGCATTCTATAACACCTGACTCAAAAAAACTCTTCGTCGATTTATCCACTAATATCAATGCCTATGGCATCATCTACTCCGCTTCGAAATCCTGACACATGAGGTCAAAATCCTCGATTTACTATAGATATACTACCAATAGTATCAGAGCAAGATAAATTTGCACCACTGACTCAACTTTCATTGGTGCAGAATTTTACACCAGAACAATTTAATAAATTAGGGATAGGTGTTAAATCTTGATGGCTCAAGATCATAAATAGTTGATCATATTTTGTTCAAAATCTCTGAAAACTATGAATCATTCCAGACAGTCAAAATGAAATAGCTTATGAACGTGCTAAGAACTCGTGAGTTTTGTTTTTTAAAGTAAGTGGCGTAGATACATATGGTTGAAATATATTTTTGCAAACTAATGACGGCGTCTATATGGGTAATGCGGATGAATATTTAAAAAAGTGACTTTCAGAATTATCCATTACTCGCCAAGAACAAATTGAGTGAGTCCGGAATCAGGTTAAATTATCTACAGTATATAGTCATGAAAATGGAATCCTCAATATCAAAGCAAAGACCAAACTTCATAATGTCGCTGCTGATGGGTACTGTATTGCTGATGAATCACAGAAACGAGTATGTGTGCTCAAGGATAATACTCTCAGATACTATACTTATGATAATAATGAGTGTCTCCCTGATGCTGATATATTTGATCTCAGTACATATGGGAATGTGAAGGAGATAGCGACGGATCCGAATAATAACTTCTACTTCATCATCACCGAGCAAGAGTGAGTATCGAAGCTCAGGATACTCAATCGTAAAACTCTCACTGAAGTACAGGATGCATTCGAAGGGATCAATAAGATTGTCCATATGAGTTATCCTACAGGGAAGCTCCTTTGTATGGATACACAAGGATACCTCCGTATCGTACAGATATCGACCAATGCTCTCCCTCGTGGGTATGTTGATCAGCATGATCTCACGATCGACTCGAATAAGGCTCGTATCGTCCAAGTACAAGATACTTCTCGACATGCCCTCGCAAAAGCTCTTGCAGATGGTGATGTCTCTATAGATCCTTCACTTCTTACTTGATGAGCCATGACTACAGGTGAATCCCAAAATGATAGTGCACTCATTACTCAGATATGGGATGTGCCTGTATGAGGTGAGACTCTAAGAAGACTTTTTGATATGGCTTCTACGCTCGATGAGATCGATATTGTGTCCCGAGCGTTTGATCAGATATCTCGCAATCCTACCGTTGCACAGGTTTCAGGAATACTTGCACCTATAGAAAGAGCTATCCGAGAAAAACGATGAAATATTCTCGTCGAGAGCCTCTGAGCCGAACTCGAACAGATACGTGCCAATCTCGGTATGATGTCCGATTTCTCAGCACTTATAGCTCTTCAGAGTGAGCTCAGAGATATGAGACAGAGACGATCTCAAGTTCCGGCAGTCAGTCCTACTCTGGATGAAGGTATCAGAGAGCTCACGAGACTCCTCGATGAGAAGGTCAGTGAGTATCAGAAGGATCATGAGGATGAGATATATGCATCAGTGGATGCGAGCCTAGCTCTCATAGAGAAATATCTCGAAGGTATAGATTACATGACAGGACTTACGTCCGTCTATACATATGATGAATGGGAAAATGCAGAGGCACAGATAGGATATCTATCACCAGTGAAGCAAGATGAGTATAGAGATAAGATGCATGCTCTCGTGAAAGCAAGACAAGGAGAACTCCAGAAAATTCTCGATGCTGAAAAATCGAATGAGACCACAAAACTCAAAAAGAAACTTGCTGAGATCGAGTGATTTATCGGTCAAGTCGAAGATATCGTATGAGCCGTAGAGAATGAGAAATCTCTCTTAGATATGGAACATACTGATCCGCTGGTCGCACGTATCCGAGCTGAGTGTGAGCTCCTCCAGCCGAGTGAGAAAGATAGACTCCTTCTCTTGCTTGGTGGTATCTTTCGAGATCGATCCAGAGATATACGACTCTCACGACTCAATACCAAGTGAGCAACTCATACCCTCGATGAATATGGACTCGATACATGATTGTATTATAGCAAGAGAGGTCATACGTCTATCTCGTATACGGTATGAGGAAAACGGACTCCATCTGGAATGATTCGCCTTGAACTTCGCCTTGAAAATGGAGCTGAGCATGTGTATGATTTTGATAAATATCTCTCTGATCCAAGTGCTTTTACCTGAGTGCTGAGATGAAAGATGGCAGTGGGTATAACTCCAGAGATGACTCAAGCTGAATTCGTAGAACTCCAATCTCAGATAGCATGATGGAAACAGACAGGGAAAGTAAAATTACACAAACTCCAATCAGATCTTTCCGAATCACGTATTGATGGTGATACCGAGAAACAGAGAAGTATTCTTGAAGACATAAAGAAACTCAAGATCAGATATCAAAAAGCTCGATTTACTGATATGCTCGTCGACGGGATTACCCGAGAGAAGCAAATTAATCCCCGTCCACACCTCCAAAAGGTAAATGATCGATTTATCTACTCGATGAAGAGAAGGCACTTATCAAAAAGCTCTCAGATGGTATGATGATCCAGAAAGAGACAGGAAAGGGTATCGATATCCTTGAATGACCTCCTGGACTCGGAAAGACAGAAATAGTGAGATTTGTTGCATGAGTAACGAATCGTGAGATTATTCGTGTCCAGTGTGCGAAAATGGATCCATCGGATATGTTTTTCTCACCGCAACTCAAGGCAGGTGAGACATCTCGCCAACCTGCCGAATGGATACAACTTATGCAAAAACCATGAGTTGTAGTACTCTTTGATGAGATAGATAAGCTCTCTCCTGAATGCTTCGATCGTCTTCACTCACTCTTTGATGGTGGGAGATCGGTTTTTGATCCTCAGATCTGATCATTTAAGGCTCACAAAGATGCAGTATTTCTCGGTACTCGAAACTCATATGAGAAGATGACGAATCCGATCACGAGTCGTGGTACGATTATTCTCATGAATCCACCATGAGAAGTGAATGAAGCATTTAAGGTATCAAAATATACAAATCTTCCATACTTTGAGAAGATGGATTTCGCGGAATTCCAGAGACAATATAGTCGATTTACCTGAGCTACGCGAACTACAGATCCGAATGAAAAAGTAGTTGCAAGTATCTTCGAAAATATACGATGACTTGTGAGAACCCTGAATATGCTCCGAGCAAAACAGAAGTCAGAGAATTATGATGATAAATTCGAGTATGAGCTCTCCTATCGTGATGCGGAACAAATATTTCTCAGATACAATCGCAATCCGTGAACAAGCTTCAGAGATAAAGTGAAAGAAGTACTCATTCCGAAGGTTCGAGCAGTTGTGCTGAGTGTCGAGGATAAAGACTTACAAGAGAAGATTGCAGATGGAGTGATCGAGAATAATTTTTAGATAGTGAGACAATCTAGGGTATAATTATGCAAGTTTTGGTACGTACGGAACACTCTCCTGACTCATCAGAGCGGTTCTGACTTCCTCGACCAAGCCCCACCATCCTGTAAATCAGCCATCAAAGGCATCACTTCTCTCGAAATGATGACAGTGCCATAGAAGAATTGATTGCGAATAGTTTGGCTCATCGAGATTGGACCATATCTATACCAAATGATATAAGACAGACTCCAAACTCGCTGAGTTTCTCAAATCCTGGATTATTTGAGAACGATCTCGAAAAAGTTATAGAGTATAGCCAAGTCACCCCTTACAGAAATCAGACTATGGCAGATTTTCTCTCAAAGATTAACCTCATGGAAAATGAGAGACGATGACTCCAGAAAGTTATTCAGGCCCAGCTTTCAAAATGAGTATTTGTTATAAAAGAAGAGATTGATAATCATGCAGGAGGTATAGTCAAGATAACTCTTGATGGAAAAATTCGTGATAAGGAATTTGCAAAACTTGTATTGTCAGAAAAAGAAATATCTCGTATTGAATTATTCCTTCTTCAAAAGATTGCCTCATGATTATGTATTCTTGGGAAAGATATTTCCTTAGAACAAGCCAAAAACCTTCATGATAAGGGATATATCGAGCTTTATGGTAGAAGTCCTAATAGGAAAGCTCGAATATCATATGAACTTCTTCAAAGTATTCAGCAAACGGAGAAATATATACTGAGTAGGTGAATGTGAACAAAAAAGAAGGAAAAATTGATCATAGAATATCTTGAAAAGAAATGATCTATCACTACACAAGATGTATATAGACTATTTCCTGAAGCAAATCGTAACTCTCTAAGAGTATTACTCATGACCATGAAAAATAAGTTATTGATTCAGAATACAGGAAAGAGCTGTTATGTTTTAAAATAACTATAACAATCATAACAGTAATATAACAGTTTTTGTGATAAGAGAATTTCTATTTTACTTATTAGTAAGCCAAATTACAATATAACAATCATAACAGTAATATGACAGTTTTATGAATGAATCACCACAAAAATGAGATCCAGAAAACCATTCCACACCAACAAGCAAACCCACTCTTCGACTAGTGAATGATTCACTTCAAGTCCCTCCTCTTTATCAGAATCTTTTTTCTGCAGATAGAGATGCTACTTTGAGGTATGTTTGAGATGCAAGTCGATTCGGGTTGGCTCGTACATGAGTGATTGGACCCCTTGATCCATCCTATAAGTACGTGAATCATATGCTATTTAATCCTGACAATAACAAGGAAAGAATATTAAAAAGACAAGAAGCCCTTACCACACTTCTTCCTTTTGATTTTCAGAGCTCTGGGGAGTGTTTTGATTGGGTGATTGCTAGCTATGTGCAACTGGGGGATTTAAAAAAACAGCACCCCAATCTCGAACTAGACATGGGTGACACAGGAATAGCTCTTTCAAATGGAATAAGTATCCTGGAGAGACTACATAAAGAAGCAAAATCTGGCATGGGTCATCTCCGTAAAATCCAGCATGATGGTATATGCGAGATACTCAACTGAATGATCCAAATGTTTACTCAGATATTTCCCGAAGATCCAAGTGATATTTGTGACAAGCTTCCTGAGGAATACTTTTCTTACATAGGCAAATTAGCTTGATTCATTGAGGAAGTTACAAAACTTCGAGGGATCTTCCGGGTACTGGATTTTATAAAACACTTCGAAATGCAGCCGGCTACTTTTGCTGAAAATAATATAGGATATTCGGATGCTCGATCAATTTTTAAAGAGAAAGAAAAAAATATCCCCGCATCGAGCTTCCCTGACTTACCTCTCATATTTCTACGAGCTCCCAATGGAAGTGGAAAAACTTTTGCTGGGGAGAGAGATATAGCGATCCAAGTACTCGGACAATCTATCGGGTATGTACCAGCAAAGAATCCGATACTATGAATCTATGATATCATCTGGGTGCAAAGTCGTCTACAAAGTGTCCAGCATACGGATAGTGATTTAAGTGCGCTTGCCTTCGAGGGAAAGTCGCTCGACCAATTATATGAGGCAGTCAAGAATTCCCCTTGAAAAATGGTTCTTGTCCACCTCGATGAGACATGAGCAACAACAGACGAAAGAAATGAGCATCGTATGATGCAAAAATTTGTCGATGCACTTCAATGTTTAGCGCCGACATCTCGCATTAGATTCTCTACACACAATCAGCTACTTATCGATGAAATGCGAAATAGAAACAATGATGGAATTTGATTTTTTACCTTTAATCATGAACATGCTCTTGAAGCCTGAGAGAGACACTCAGATACCATAAATAGCATGAAGCAGATGTTTGAAAACTGGAACAGAGAGATAGAGAAATTCTATTCTGAAGAATATGGTTCTCTTCCGAGTTATATTAAGGATTTTTTAAAGAAAATCTCTTGAGTGGAGATCTTATCTTGAAAAAAGGGGCAAACAAGAAAAGTAGTCCAGGAAGCTTGGAAAGATTTCTCTGAATTTGCTTCTTGATTGGTCATTGAGTTGGAGCAACTCGAAGGCGGAGCTGTGACTGCTCGACCCAGTAGACAGGAAACATCTTTGCAAATAGCATGAGCAGCTCCAATAGCATTTACCACAGAACAGAAAGACCTTCTTGCATCCCGATCAAAATGAGTTCGAGATGGAATTTTTCCTTCTACGAATCAAAGGGTTGACTACCAGATAGCAAAAGTATTACATCCAAGATGGCCCAACGAGAGAAAGACTATGGTAGGAAGAGGAGGTCAATGACTTCATTTTTATGAGGATACAAATTATTGAGATAGTTACAGAGAAGACCCGTTTGCTTCTGTAAGAAAAAGAGATGAGTGGGAATATCGATGTCATCCAATAGGATATACCAATGCTGAAAGCTGGTTTTCAAATGAAATAGAACGAACCGCCCAAGTGAATACAATACCAAACTCCGATCAGCTCACGCGCATGATCCAAGAGATTTATAATACGCATGCGTGACTCAATATACCACTCACCCAAGAAAAACGAGATATGCTTGTTGAATTGTATAAAAATCCAGAGCAAAGAGAAGCACTTATTCAACATGGTACATTTCTTATGGATATGATCGAGACATTTATCATGCTCAGGCAAGAGCTTCATGCAGATTTTGTGGGGACAAATGAAAAATGAGAGAAGCCCTTTCTCGGAAGATTTCTTCAATCCCTTCGAGTAGTAAAAGACTCCGATTCATATAAAAAAGAGACAGAATGTATGAAATTCCTAAAAAATCAGGGGCGTGATCATATTTACCATTCCGACTTTCGACACCAGCTTATACGTTGGTATGAGCTCATCCGCTCTCTTTATATGCTTGCTGGATGACAAAGTTCATCACTTGTCCATCTCGATAGCGCGGCAAAGAAGTATCATGAGACCACTATAATGAAAGACCAGAGAATTATATCTCGTGAAGATGAATCAGTGATTAAAATGATAGATCAGATAAAAAATGAACTATTAATACTTATTGAGAAAACTATACCAGATCTTCTTGAGAATTGAGGTGATATAACTCTTAGTCAATTTTTCTCTCGTGAATATTGAGATGCTTTCCTTGAGCTTCCTGGGGTTGAGCCGGGTGGTGAATATATTTGGATTTCGAGTTTAAAATTCTTTGCAAAACATAAAGATGATCCCACTTCGCACCTAGCGGAATTTCTTTCCAGTCTTGAATCTTTTCATTCTCCACTTCTCAGAGGTATGACGAACTACTATCGTGATATTCTTCGTTTCTCTCTTGGAAGAGTAGGGAATATACCATCACTTAAGGAATATCATACACGATATGTGCAAGAACTATGACCACATGGCTTTTATCCATTCTCCACTCTTCGGGAGAGAGATAGACATCGACATCGAGATTGTGCCAACCTCTTCTATGAAGAGGATCCAACAGTGCCAAATATGACGGGTGATATACGCTTCTGGCATATTGGAATGCGAGCTGTGGCTTACGATATTTGAGAGCTTCTTGCGGTGGTGGGTGCAAGTAAGTTCATATGAGAAGAGTGAATGACCCAAGTAGAGTTTACCGATGAAAAGGTTTTACAGATAATAAATATGGGAAATCAGGATGTTGATACGGATAAGAAATTTGTACCTAATAGTGTCTCACTTACTCCAGAATATCCTGTAGAAATAGTCGAGGGATTTAATAGCTCAGGGAAAACGCAATATATTCGTAGTGTTTTAAAATGCTTGAATCAAGCCCTAAATATTGGACATGTGAATGCAGAAAGTATGAGAATAGGAAATCTATCCCAGTATGCCTATATGGACCGCATCGTTTCATCTGGGAGATCATCTGATCTCAGCTCATGACAAAAAGATATTTTATCATGGATTGAATTACTCAAAATGGCAGAAGAAAAAGACTTTCTTATTGTCGAGGCGGATGAGATTTTTAGTACAATGGATGCCCACTATACAGCATTATTTGCTCAGGTATTTATAGGGAGACTCAGATCTATGGGGAAATATGCAATTATCGTTACACATAATCATGCTTTTGCAGAAGCATTTAGCACATTACCAGGAGTACAGAGAAATCATTTTCACTCTGAGCTTCTACCAGATGGAAGCGTAGTGCATTCTTATCAGAAAAGAGCAGGGGGAATTGATAATTCCCATGGAGTAGATGTGTTAAAAGGTAGTTGAATCGGGGGAGATTGGCTGAATTAGTATAATTTCCGAATATACAGTGCGTTCTTCTGGCTCATCAGTGCAGTTCTGACCTGTCCCCACCATCCTGTAAAACAGTCATCAAAGGCATCACTTCTCTCGAAGCTGATGCCTTTTTTGGTCGATTCCAACCTTCGTAAAGGGGACAGATGTAATTCCTGGAGGTTTACTCCCCATCGGACAATCTGTATTTACGATAGAACTCTCTTTGATTTTTCATGAATTCCCGTATACTTGGCGAAATTTCGTATGGATTCCGCACTCGCCCTCTCGCATATCTCGAAAAAAATCGGAAAAAAGACACTTCTCTCTGATGTGTCGCTTTCTGTCGAGTCATGAAGTGTATTTGCACTTCTGTGACCGAATGGATCTGGGAAAACGACGCTTATGAAGACGATCATGGGGTTTATCGATCCTGATGCATGAGAGCGACGGATCTTCGGGAAGGAGTTCTCTCGGGATATGCTCCATATGATCGGATTCCTTCCAGAAAACGCGTATTACTATAGATATCTTACGGGGGAAGAATTTCTGGATTTCTTCGGAAGACTCTCTGGTATGGAGCATGAGGCGCGAGCAGAACGTATCGATGAGCTCCTCCTTCGTGTCGGTCTCGAAGATGCCCGTCAGAAGCGACTTCTCCACTACTCGAAGGGGATGCTCCAGAGGATTGGTCTCGCGAGTGCTCTGATCCACGATCCTCAGATTCTTCTGCTCGATGAGCCCATGAGCGGGCTCGATCCGATCGGACGGAACATGGTAAAAAATATTATTCGCTCCCTCCACGAAGCAGGAAAAACGATCTTCTTCAACACACATATTCTCTCAGATGTCGGGGAAATCTGTACACATTTCGCGATCTTGGTCGATGGAGAAATCGTAACTGATATGGAGTATGCTTCCCTCGATGATCCGCTCGAAGCATACTTCATGCAGATGATCGATATCAAGAGAAACACCGAGAAGATGGATACTTCTTTCACACCAGAGAAATCATGAAAAAAATAAAAAGGATCAGTATCATGCTGGCGACCGGATGTGGAAATGTCGGAGATGAGTGTATTCTCGAGAGTGAATATCAGTATCTGAGGTCACGATTTCCGAGTGCTCAGCTCACGATTTTTACATATTCCAATGATCCAGTAAAACGATCGAATACACGGTACACTTCATATTTCCCCAATTCTATCAGGAAATATCCGATCAGAAATATTGTTCACTTTTTTTCACAGATCTTTTTTCTTGCGCGCTCTGATCTGATAATTATCGGTGGTGGGGGAATCTTTTATGATAATGAAGGGAATAATTTCTCCTCACTTCTTCGAGACTGGCGATTTCGTATGTATGTCGCGCAGTTTTTCCGTGTACCGATCCTGATCTGGTCCATTTCACTCGAGATTCTCGATCCACAGAATTTGGCGCGACTCTATTTTCTCGGTTCACGGGGTGTATCTGTCAGCGTTCGCGATATCTGAAGTCAGGAAAAACTTCACCATGTCGGGATCGAAGCGACACTCATTTACGATCCGGTTTTTCTTCTGACATCAGAAAATACGAAGAAGATATCTCCAAAGAAACGGGTCGGTATAGCAGTCCGGGGTGGATATCTTTCCGATGAGAGTATTGTCGCGATTCGAGATTTCCTTGAGTGACGAGGCTATTCTGTCGTTTTTCTGACACATTCCTTTCACTCAGATCCTCGGAAAAATGATCTTCTCTACGTAGAAAAAATCTTCTGACAGGATGTACAGGGAACACGTACAGAGCAGGAGACGATCGATGCATATGATACCGTCGATTTTGTTGTCGCGATGCGACTGCATGCTGGTATCCTCGCGGTCACGAAACATATTCCCTTCTGCATGATTTCGTATGGTCCGAAGACAGAGGCTTTTTCTGAGCTGATTGGCATTGATACGACACTCGACGCTCGTGGTTTCACCCTCGAGACATTTCGAGAAACATTTCTTCGCCTTGAACAAGAGGAAAATGCGATAAAATTTGCACTCACACAAAAATCTGATATGATAAGAGGAGAAATTTTACATTCCCTTGATTCTTTTTTCGATGGACTGGAATAGCCTCAAATCGCAGGCACAATCACTCTCGCAGAAGGCAGTACCCGTTTTTACGAAAATTCGTGGATTTTGATCGGATGTACGGGACTTTGTCGAGAGTCAGATGCAGTCGACTCCGCTTTTTCTCAAGAAGATGGAAGAATATAATCAGGTGCAATCTACAAAGAAAGTGATCCTGATCGCAACGACAAAAAAATCTGACGCATACCATTCGCTGATGGCGCGCTATCTCCTCTACGCGAAGGATGCTTTTGCATATAATGCAAAGATTCGCTTTATCGATATTCATGACACCCCAGATATAGCTTCTAGCCTCAGAATCGATACGGATCCTACGATGATCATCTTGTATCAGGGTTTTGAATATCAGCGATATGTCGGATTCGAAGCGATTCAGAACTGGTGGAAAAATCCTGCATTTTATGATGATGAAAAGCCAGCATCTCTCCCTTCAGAGTCTCCTGTGGATGATCCACTGCAAGCGACAGATGTGAGCTCATCTCCATCGATTCCAGTCGCTCCAGAGAAAACAGAAGAGAAGACTCCTATCAAAAAAACTCCAGTGAAAAAGAAGCCATCAGTACCAAAAAAGTCAGAGAGCGTATCTGAGAAGTCTTCCTCAGCAGAAAAGAAGATCCCTAGTAAAAAATCCCCAACGAAGAAAACCACTTCTGTGGCTTCTCAATCCCGTAAGAAGACGACTCCAACATCATAATTTATTTTTTCACTTATGATTATGACCCCCCTCGACATTCTCTACATTGCACTCGCACTTTCCGCGCTTCTGATCGCTATCCCTACTTCTATGGTGCTCTTCCGTATGTATCAGACGCTTGGAACGGTCCAAGAGATCGCTACCAATGTAAATCGGTTTTCTCGTTTTCTTGTCACGCTCGAGCTGATTCCGAGTCGAATCATGAATAAATTCTTTCGATAATTCCTTGTGTTCATTCAAAAAACGTCCGTTTCAGGACGTTTTTTTATGTTTCTCACGAAAAATAGTTCTATAGCGTTTTTACTGAAATTATATCGGAGGTGTGTTACTTCGGGATTATCTCAGGATTCGACTTTCGATTCATTCACGAAGCGGGGATTTCTGACGTATGAGGAAATGCCAAACCTACTGTTTTTACTTCACCTTGAGGATCCAGAAATATTTGACTCTTTCTTGAAGATTGGAGCTCTTTGTGTATTCCAGAGCTTTATGGATCTACCTTCGTAGGCATCATGGAACGTCATTTTGTGTTTTATTTTTGTTCTGTTTCAGAGACTTCTGCTTGCGCGAGACAACCGATACAGCATAAAGAAATGAGATTTTCCCTGTATTATAAGAAGATTCGAGACACTAGAGTGACTGAAAAATATATTTTCCTCGGATACCCTTTCCGCGTACGATCTCCTGTCATGGAAAAGGGGAAAAGTTCTGTTCATTACAGAAGATGTAGTTCTCACTCCATCATGAAAACGTATCTTTCTGCGCTTTCTCGATGAGCACTTCAAGATCACAAGTCGTATTCCTCTGCAAAAACTCCCGAAATATCGTATCAGCAAGAGCGCGGAGACGAGCGAGTCGTGCAAGTTTTTCCTTCTCTGGAACCTGATCGGGAAAGTCTCATGCTGGGACGGATTCGTGTGTGATATGTCGAGAAAAAGGGAAGGCATGGAGCTGAGAAATGCTGTATTCTTTCATGAGATTATATGTTTTCATAAAGTCTTCTTCTGTCTCTCAGGGGAATCCGACGATGATATCCGCTCCGATATTTATCGGGAGAGAGTCCACTCTTTTTATATTGCGAATATCTGCAAGAACTTCATGAAGCTTTTTCTCATCATAATGACGACTCATTCGTTTCAAGATCGGATCTGCTCCAGACTGGACCGAGAGATGAATATAAGCATTGACACGTGGCTCGGAAAAAAGCTCGATAAGGCGTGGAGTACAGAACTCAACTCCGAGAGATGAAATCCGTATACGTTCAATCGTCGTCTTCTCGAGTATGGCTTCTACAAGAGAAGGGAAAAGAGATTCATCGTAGCGATTGCTTGAAGATGCTCACCATGCTCAGAGATTGGTTCCAGTAAGAACGACTTCTTTTCCACCTGTATCGACGAATTCCCGAATCTCCTGAAGGATCTCATCTTGTGGTCGAGACACATGTTTTCCGCGTGCTTGGATCGTGAGGCAGAAGGTACAAAAATTATCACATCATGTCTGTATCACGAGATATTTACGCGTGAAAACCGCTTTTCGCGAAAGATTGCGAAAAGATCGAATCTTTTCTTGTATTTGTTTTTTCTCATCGATTTTCCCTTCAGATGAGAGAAAATCTCATGGATCTTCAGAAAGGAGCTCGATGCGATCTTGATAGGGGAGAAACTCGGGATATACGGTATAAAATTCTGGATTTACTGTCCCATTTTTCAGATTTCCACAGCCTGAAAGATAGAGTTTTTCACCCTTCTTAAGTGTGTGGACTTTTTCGAGAGCATATTTTACCCATTTTGCCTTCGCTCGATCCGTGACGATACAGGATGCGATAAAATATCCGGATTTCCCATCGAGATACGCATGAGAGAGCCATCGCTCCGTGAAATATTTATTGGTTTTACATCCAAAAACCTTATAATCCATGCATGACAAAAAAGAAATACGCCTCCCTATCATATGGAAAAAGCATATCGGTCAAGGTAATTCCGCATGCAAATCGTACGGAAATTCTCGGATTTCTCGAAGATGGTACACTTCGGGTGACTCTCAGGAGTCATCCTGAATGAGGAAAAGCAAATGAAGAACTCCTCGACCTTCTCAGGTCTGAGACTGGCGTATCATGGGAAATAATACGTGGAAAAACCTCAAGTCGAAAAATACTTCGAACTAGATCTCTTTCTTCATAAGACTCGTCAACATCAAGTCCTCGATCTCTTTATCGAGCTCACTCTGGATATCTTTCATGAGGACAAGATTTCCGAGGATTTCTTTCTTCTGAAGAATCGCTCGTTCTTCTCATCGTACTCGCGCGTATTCATACATGTATGGTCCTGCCAAGATCATGGTCACGAGGATGACGACCACGATAATGACTCCGACGAATGCCAATTCTCCGGGAGAATAGAGCGAAAGCCACTTGAGCTGATAGATGAAACCTGAGAATTCGAGCATAGAAAAGATGATTATTCCTGAAGTTCTGCGAATACAATAAGGCGATTAATATTCGTCCCGATCGGCCAACATGTCATGAGAGAGAGCTCCTTCTTATTCGGGTCTCGGCTCTGGAGCGCTTTTACATCACCGGGTTTCACGACAGCATAATCCTGTACGACGTAGACATACTTTCTCTGGTTATAGTAGACGATGATCTCGTCTCCAGGTTCGAGCTTATTCAGAAGTGCAAAAACCTCATTATACTGTCACTTTATCCATGGATAATTCGAGGAATGTCCAAAAATAAATGCATTTCCAGCCTGACCTGGGACAGCAGTTCCTGGATATCGGACGACTCATTTTTCGAGCTCTTGCATGAATATATTTTCCATGTGATCCAGATCGAATCCTGCATCGATACGAACGTCGACGAGCGGAATATTTTTTCCGATCTTCGGTATTATAATGCGATTATCGTATGGAACAAGAGCAAATGAAACCTCACTCTGTTCTGTATCGATTCCGTGTGCAAGACGTATCGGTGAATAGCTCGTATCGTTCGCAATCTTCGGATCGACCTCTTTTACAGCTTCTGTGGCACGCTCGAGCTGTGCTTCATGAATGAGCTGTTTTTCCGCGGGATCGATACTTCCTGATACAGAATCGCCAGCATAGACCTGAAAATTTACAGAATCGAGCAAATGTACGATTTCTTGTCCAGACTGTTCCGCCTGAGATGGATTCAGATAATTTATCAGAACCTGCGAATATGCGGAGAAATTTACTCCCAGAAGCAGAACGACAAAAACTCATCCCGTCAGAAGTGTGTAGCTGATAAGTGTACGAAGTGCGCGTACGATAAAATTCGACTCGTCAGATATGCGAGGAGTCGTGTCGAGACATGCGAGGGGATCTTTTTCTTTCTTAAAAAACATAACGAGGTACAGAGTCATGTCTTATGGTAGCACATTTTCTCGTGGAACGCAAAAAAACGAATGGATTTTTTACCAGAAAAGTGATGCGGAAAATATTCCGAATATTCCCTTGCTTATCTATCTATTGTGGATTGGCACATCATTTTAACTCGAACTGCATGAAGCTGATAGAGGCTGTGTATGGTTGTGTCGTACTTCCTGTTCCACATGGTTTCTTCTCAAGTTTTCCATACAATTCTCCCTTCCCATCTCGTACAAGAATCGTATCTCCAGTGACTGACTGTGTGATTACAAAGGGATATTCGAGAGTGCTCCCAGACTCTGAAACGGTGACGATGATACCCGTGTCTGCGAGAGTCATGGACCATGTCGGCTCTTCACCAGATCCAGAAAAATTCGATCCCTGTGTCTGAGCGACGACTTCTTCGCTCCCAGATCCGATCGTCGGATACGGATTCTGATCGACTCATCCGGGAGACGTGACTGATGAATCGGAGAACGTACATGACTGGAGGAAAAGTCCGAGAAAAAGAGGAAGAAAAAGAAAAGAGCGTTGCATATAAAAAACTGAAAAGTGAGAGCATTGTATCAATTTTCAGAAAAATACAATCGAAAAGGATTTGACAAGATACGACTTCACGTATGATGAAGGAGAATATTCCATGAATCCTTCCGTTCTTCCACTGCATCCCACCGAATCTGTGCGATTTATTCTTCGGAAACATCCGATCGTCTTCATGTCGCTCGGATTTCTTGCATTTATTTTCGCATGTATCGAGTGGACACTTTTTTACTTTCGGGATATTTTCCCTATACAGAGCGGAATATTCTGGCTTGTATTTTTTCTGCTGTTTCTCTCTTTTCTTCTGCTTCTCTTCGTTCTCGTTCTTCGTGAGATTCTGCATATCGTCATTTTCACGAATGAACGCGTGTTTGCTATCCGAGCTTCTTCGCTTCTCGAACATGAGATCCATGAGTCACCACTTTCACACGTCACGAGTATTCATGCGGATGTTCGTGGGAGTGCGGAGGCGCTTTTTCACTGTGGGACGATCACGATACAAAATACCGATCCATCCGAAGATATCGTATTTTCCTACTGTCCGGATGCGATCGATATCACGAGACAGATTCATGAGCGCATGTCGCAGGATTTACCCGCGAAAAGCTAGTACTGCTCGAAGAAAATCTGCTCCTTCGGGATACCGAACGAAGCGAGCTTCTCACGGACTGAAGTGACGACCTCAGGCGACCCACATATATAAAACTCTTCATATTCATGAACCGTCTCTTCTGTGAGCCAGTCAGTGACGTATCACTGGGAGAATCATGCTTTTTCTTCACGTGAAAGATATGGAAAAAACTGGACCGCAGGATGTACTTCCATGATCTTTTTCATTTCTTCCTGATAAAAAGCATTTTCTTCTTTTCTGACTCAGAAAATAAATGATTTTTTTCCTTCGAGTCCGAGCTCGATACTATTCACAAGCTGACAATAGAGTGGTGCGAATCCGGTTCCTGTCCCGATAAAACACTTATTTGCGGGAGTATTTTTCAGTGTAAAATGTCCGAGTCCGAGCATGCCATCGAATTTCGTCCCAATATCGGCGTGACAAATCATCGGACTTCCGCGTCATTCCGGAATGCACTCGATGATGAGCATGAAAGTATTCTCCGAGAATCATGCGAATGAATACGCTCGATTCAGTCCTGGAGCAAGCTGAAACATGACATATTGTCCGGGAAGAATATCGACGGATCACTCGTAGGAGTAGTGGAGCTCCCAGACATCAGACGTGAGAAGGCGCTTATCGGTCAGGAGGAAAGAGGTCTTAAGCATATACATAAAAAAATTCTCCAAGAGTATTGGAGAATTTCCTATAAAATCAAGAAGAAATTACGCAGCGTTGACATGTGTCGCATCATTCGCTGCTTTTCGTACATCCCCCATAGCTTGTGTTAATGCAGCATATTCCCCAGGGTCGCCGGCTCAACTACCAACTAATATACCTTTTATGCTTATCTGAGCTGCTTTTCTGACAAGTACTTCTGGAGTTTGCGGAGTACCTGTGGTCTGTTGCTCTCACTCCGAGCCTCCACCATCGGATGCGGCAGAGATAGCACCATCATATGTCTCGTCATTTGCAGAAGCTTCTCGTGGTGTTCGGATTTGTCAGACAGTTCGGGGTACATTCGTATGGGTAAGTGCTTCTGGGGCTTGCTGTTGTTGGGGGAGTTCGTGAGCTTTCAGGATTTCAGCCATAGGAGGAAATAAGGATAACTTCGGATATGATACAATATTTTATTGTTTTTGCAAGTTTTTTTCTTTCTTTTTCTGTGATTTTCTGTATTTTATAGGTTGTATGTACAATAATTTGATTTTTCCTCAGGAATAGATACACTCGTTCGTGTGAAAGATTGGTCTTCGGACGAATCTTTTTTTAAAATATAACTTTCATACTATGCTTGATCTTCAGCGCATCGAGACCGCGATTCAGCAGATATCTGCCGAGAAAAAAATCTCACGAGAGACACTCGTCGGCATCATCGAGGCGGCGATCCGTGCTGCGTATAAGAAGGACTATGCATCGAAGGATGCGATCGTAAATATCCATCTCGATTTCGAAGCGAACACGGTAGAAGTGAATGTCGAGAAAGTGATCGTCGAGAATGTCGAGAATCCCGATACAGAAGTGAGCTACAGTGATATCGGCGGGAAGGAGAGTGGTTATGAGATCGGTGACACCGTCGAGATCGATGTCTCTGATGAGCTTCTGAACTCTGAAGGATTTTGACGCATCGCTTCACAGGCTGCGAAGCAGGTCATCGTCTCCAAGATCCAGGAGACAGAAAAAGAAAAACTCTATCAGCTGTTTCAGGATAAAGTCGATACGATCATTAACCTCCGTATCGAGCTCGTCGAGAAAAATCGCGTCGTCTTCGATTATAACGGATATCGTGTGATTCTGCCTCGCTCTGAACAAGTGACAAAAGATAAATACACCCCAGGACAACGTATGTATCTCTATGTCCGATCGGTCGATATCGATCCTGTGAGTGGTCCACGTGTGACGCTTTCTCGAAAAGATAAGGAGCTCATCGTAAAACTCTTCGAGATGAATACGCCAGAGCTCGAGGAAGGAATCGTCGAGATCGTATCTCTTGCACGTATGCCATGAGTCAAGACGAAGATTATCGTCGCATCTGATGAGCCAGATGTCGATCCTGCAGGATGTCTCATCGGTCCGAAGGGAATGCGAGTCAGAAATATCGTCGACGAATTATCCGGAGAAAAGATCGATATCCTGAACTATACGACAAATAAAGAAGAAATGGTACGTCGCGCACTCATACCATGAGTCGTGGAAGCCGTGACGATCGATGATGAAGCCAATCTTATCCGTGCGACTGTCCGCGACGATGAGAAAGCGAAAGTCCTCGGTCGGGGCGGGACAAATATCAAAATCGCTTCCGATCTTCTCGGGTATAATATCTCTCTCACGACGATCGATGGAAAGGAGATCGATCCGAAGGATGAAGAAGAATAATATTAGCAAATAGAAAATCTCGATCTTCTGGATCGAGATTTCTTTTTACTTCAGAAAATTTCTCGCTAGTACGGGAGAAGATTATAGGATATAGCGAGGAGATACACTCAGAGAAGCATAGCAAATATGAGCGCCCCAGTCAGAAGCATCGGATATCGCACGAAAAATTTCATCTTTTGCTCAAGACAGCTCGGAAACATAAGGAATACCATTCCTTTCAGGAGCATCAGCCAACCGAAGAGCGAGATACATGCCTCCAGAATACCACGATTCCATGTATTGTACTGAAGGATGCTGATCAGACCGAGAAGCATGACAGTATATCCGACGATGATAGTACTTGCTCGTGAGGAGACGAGCTCTGTCAGATCAGCGAGAAGTCGTTTTGGTCCGCGGATGAGAAGCGCGAGCGCAAAAAGAAGAAAAAACCATCCCCAGAGCTCCGTAAAGAAAAATGTATTTTCCATCGGAGGATATCCTCAGACTGGAGGTACTCCAGGAAGTGTCGAAAATCCGCGAGTAGGAACTGTATCCATACAGGAAAAAGATAAAAAATAAACAAGAGTATTATCGCATACTATTATTTATATGTCAATATTTATTTGCATGAACCGAGGAATGCCAGCGTAATCAGAAAAAACTTCGCTTTTCCAGCCGTATTTTTCTACTTCATCCTGAGCATTCTGAAGCTGGTCGTATCAGAATTCTATGAGAAGTATCGCAGTATTCACGTGTCTTTCCGCGAGTGCATACAATAATTTTTCATAGAGCTCGAATCCTGTCTTTTCTCCTCAGAAGAGAGCAATCTGTGGTTCGTAGCGTGTATCGGCACTCATATTTTCCCAGTCCTCATTTTTTATATACGGGAGATTCGCAGTTATAAGAAGTGGTGTTCTCATCGATGAATTCGGGATATTTTCTAGGAGATTACTTTCTATGAAGGTACACTGTTTCTCGTCGAGATTATATCGGAAATTTTTCTCGGCGATCCGAAGGGCTTCCGGAGAGATATCGGTCGCGTACATCTGTCATGCTGTATAATTCCGAAGCGAGATCGGGATGATTCCGGAGCCAGTTCCGATATCGAGAATCGTCTCAATATGTGTGTTTTGCAGGATTTTTCTCGCGCGCTTGATCAGGACTTCCGTCTCGAGTCGCGGTATCAGGACATCATGCGTCACGAAGATCGTGTGTCCGAGATACGAGACCTGTCATCGTATGTATTCTTCTGGAAAGTCAGGATTCATGGATTGGAAGATATTTTTCTAGATTGTGTCGTATTTTTTCCTGCGGAATACCACTCCCATCAAGATGAGAATCACAAGAAGATAGAGGATCGCGCTCAGAAATGCGAGCAAAATAGAATTTACATCTATCGACACTCCGGTTCATACGAGCGTCTTCAGATTCAGGCTCGAGAAATTCGGAAATATACCAGCGAAGATATGTCCGAGTATTGCGTACGCAGTATTTCCATGACGGTCTGAAAAGTCGAGAATCAGAAACGTACTGTGTCCTATCCAGTAGAGCACGAGCGTCGCGAACTGTGCAATAAATGGGCTGACTCAGATCGTGAGAAATAGCGAGATAGCTGATAAAATCAGGAGTTTTCCATAGATTCCGAGGAGTGCGACCCAGAAGATTCACTCGATCGGAATATGTTCCAGAAAAAATAAGATTCAGAGAACGAGCATCTGACTCAGTACCACACATCCAAGCACTCATGCGAGTCAGAGCCATTTTCCGAGGATAATTCTCTCGCGTGGTATCGGCTTTGCGAGCAGAAGATAGAGCGTCCGCTCAGATATCTCGCGTGTGATGAGTCACGGTGTAATAATGAGAATCAGTACTACTCCCGTGAGCTCTATGAACGAGAGTCCGTAATCGATGAGCATACGCGAAGTCTCTCAGAGAGAAAGAGTTTTCAGTCCGAGTGAGAGCAGTATGAGCGCGATCCCTATAAAAAAAATCAGCGACACGAGCTTACTCCGGAGAAGTTCACGAAATGTGTTCTGAGCGATAACAAACATATTTTACTGCTGAGTGTTTTCGAGTTCTTCGAGAATTTTCTGTTGCATCATCTCGAGATCTTGTGGGGAAGCGGAGCTCGACTTCCCAGACTGGATCTCTGCGAGAGAGTTGGTCGGGATCAGATGATAGTGAAAATGATGGACTTCGAATCCTGCGATCAGCGTACTGATTCGCTTACATCCTGTCGCACGCTGGATCGCTGGTGCGAGCTTTTTCGCGACCTGAAAAACAGCTGTATAAAACGGCTCTGGAACATCGACAAAATAATCGACTTCTATTTTCGGGACGATAAGCGTATGTCCGAGCGCCGTCGGATGAATATCGAGAAACGCGAAAGTGTACTCATCTTCGTATATCTTGTACGAAGGGACTTCTCATGCGATAATACGAGAAAAGATCGTAGCCATAAAGAAAGAAAAAATAAATAAAAATTATCCGAGGTGTTTTCCGATCAGATTCTGATGTCAGCGTCTGAATTCTTCGAGGGTTTGTGATGTTTTTCCTTCGAGCTTGAGCTTCTTCGGAGTGAGCACTCCTGCTCCACATGCGATCCCGATCGTATCATCTCTCTGAAATATCGTCCCTGGAAGTACGTCAGAGTCAGCAGAATCCCAGGTCACTTCTTCGAGGAGGAGACGTTTACCATCCAGAAATGTGAAAATTCATGGCCACGGGGTAAAAGCCTGCCATCGATGATAAATATCTTCCGCATTTTTCGTCCAGTCTATCAGTCCGTCATTTTTCGCTATTTTCTCGACATACGTGGCTTGTGTGTGATCCTGAGGTATTGGCTCGAGTTCGCCTGCGTGGAGTCTCTGTATGATATTCGTGACGACATTGCCAGACTGATCACAGAATTTCGCGAAGAGTGTCCCACTCGTTTCTCTCTCGGAGATCATTATTTTTTCCTGAAAAATAATATCTCATTCATCCATTTTCTCATTCATCCTCATGATCGTCATGCCGGTCTCTGTCTCACCATGGAGCAGTGCTGACTGTATAGGCGATGCACCACGATATTTCGGAAGGAGTGAAAAATGTACATTGACACACATTTTCTCTGGAAGCTCGAGGATCTCTCGCGGAAGAATCTTTCCATACGCGACGACGATGATATAGTCGACTGAAAATGCTCGTATTGTCTCGAGGAATTCTGTATTATTTCGGATCTTCTCAGGGGTAAAGACGGGAATTTGATCTTCTGTAGCGCGTTTCTTCACTGGAGTCTCTGTGAGAGTCTGCTTCCGACCCTGTGGAGCATCAGGATTCGTCACGACGAACGCGACCGTATAGTCCTGATCTTTCAGAAAACTATCAAGAATACACGATGCAAGCTCGGGAGTCCCGAAAAAACCTATTGTGATCATGAGCCAGTTGGTGCGTTATTTTCTCATCCAAGTGTCGTATGAATTGCATCAAGCGATTCCTCGATACTCACAAAATGCGAGTTATAGTTCGTACTCTCGATATACTTCTGAAGTTCTGTCTCGACTGTACTCGCAAGAGGCTCTATGTATGATCCGATAAAAGGGATGCCGACGAGCTGTGTCAGTCACCAGATGACGAGTGCGACGACGATCGTCGCTCCGACGAGTGCACCGAAGCCACGTGCGACACCGGCGACGAAGTTCGGCCAGAGGAGTCGCCATGGCGAACGTATATACTCGATAAATTCCTGTAGCCCGAGTGACTCGATCGCATTTACGAGATGAATCACAGGCTCGATATCCTCTTGCTTCAGCTGTTTTCTCTCTCATCATGAGAGTGCTTCATCGACTTTCTGGATTTTTTCTGTATGTTCTTCTTCTGGGGTTTTTACGATTTCTTCCGAGATTTCCTCGGATATCTGCGGAGCTCCTTCTTCCTCTCTGACTGGATTTTCAAGTTCTTTTGATATTTCTTGTATTTCTTCGGCTCGAAGTGGTATCGATGGAGTTTCTTTCTTGAGTCAGAATCGCTTAAATACTCCAGGTCTTTTCGGTCCTTCCCATGTCGGAAGCTCGATAATCGCATCATCCTGGAGTGTGGGAGTTTTTTTCTGATTTTTTTTCGATGGTGTCGACTTTTTCGTCGTTGCGTTTTGTTTTTCGGTGGTTGTGGCTTGCTTCTTGGTCGTGCGTGGTACCATAGAAAAGTGATAGGACGACTCTATTGTATGTAACTTTTCGCAATTGCAAGTCTTCTTCTTTCTTGCAAAAAAGAGAAATCTCCCTATTCTGTGCGAAGATTTGTCCCCGTAGTTTAGTGGAAAAACAAGGCACTCCTAAGGCTTAGACACAAGTTCGATTCTTGTCGGGGATACCACGTATATTATTTTTTTCGTGTTTTTGGGGAGATTTTTCCACACACTACATCCTTTCTTGTATGAATATACATTTGAGGGTTTATTCTATACTTTCTTTGAATATTTTTGACTAAAAATCGCTTTTTTGTAATATAGTACAGTAAAACATGATTCGTCAGAAATATGTAACGGATCATTTTTCCTTTTATCCCTTTCCTTACATCCGTGGATCCATATTTGTGATTTGTTTTTGTCGTTCTTATCCTTTTGTCTGCATTTTTCTCTGGTACAGAGATCGCCCTCATGAGTCTGAGTAAACACACGATTACCTGACTGAAACGGGAAAAAAAATCATGAGCTCGATCGCTCGAGATAATCAAGAAAGATAGTGACACACTGCTGATCACGATCCTCATAGGAAATAATCTGGTAAATGTCGGAGCTTCTTCACTCGCGACGATGCTCTCGCTGACACTCGCGGGGAGTCTCGGGCTTCCGAATGAATATGGGATCGCGATAGCGACAGGATGAGTCACACTCATTCTCCTTATGTTCTGAGAAATTACTCCGAAGACGATTTGTCTCAGGTATGCCTCGTCGATCGCACTGTTATCCGCTCCGATCTATCGCGTGCTGATCGTGATTTTTTATCCGATTTCTTTTTTTCTGAACTTCTTCGTGAAGAGTATCGCGAAAATAATCGGATCGGACGCATCACGCAAAATGAGTCCGAAGGAATTCGAAGCACTGATCGATGCATCGCATGCGGATGGTGTCGTAGAACAAGAAGAAAAACGCCAGATCAAAAATCTTCTCACACTCGGAGATATGACCGCAGAATCCGTCATGACACCGCGAGTGAATGTCGACTTCGTATCGATCGATATGTCTGTCGCAGATGTATGCAAATTCTTCATGAATGCGTCACACTCACGCATCCCAGTCTATGAGACGAATGTCGATCATATCGAATATGTGATTACTTTCCGAGAAGCTTTTAAACTTCAGGCACAGTGATATGGCGATCGGACTCTCCGAGAGCTCGATCTCGAGAAGATTCTTCGTGTTTCTTTTACCCAGCCACTCGATGATCTCTTCGAGAAATTCCAGAAATCACGGCGCCATATCGCGCTCGTGATCGATGAGCATGGTGGGACAGCGGGGATCGTCACGATGGAAGATGTCCTCGAGGAGGTATTCTGAGATATTAAGGATGAAAAAGATCGCGAAGAAATCTATATCAAACGAATGGGAAATAATGTCCTCGAAGCCGTCGGGACAGCGCTTATCGAAGATGTCCTCGAGGAATTTGATCTTGCTCCCCATGAGTTCGAGTCACTCGAAGAATATATTGGGAAGAGCCTTGCGTATGTACTGAGTACTGAGATGGAAGGATTCCCGAAAAAAGATGATGCACTTGACTTCTCCTCAGAGAAAGGATCGATCACGCTTTCCGTCGATTCTATCGAGTGAGGCGTCATCCAGAAAGTCTTGGTGCGGTTCGATCCGAAAGGGTAGAAATGGCTTGATTTATTCTGTGAAGATATTGCAGAAGCTCTGTGAGCCCAGAATGCTCTGCCAATTCGTGACCTTCTTTGATATGTCAATTTTCAAGTAGACTTCTCGTGGGAAAATAAAGATGCGAAGAGATCTGATGAGGGTTAGATTTCTGTTGAATCATTTAAAAATAACCCCGATTCTGGGGTTATTTTTACTTGCTGAGAAAATCTTGTGGTCTATGATAGGAATGGCAGGGTGCTTTTCCTCAGTCTCGTTCTGACTTTTCGCTCTGCTCAAATATCAGTACTCGCTTCGGAAAACACCTTGCGATAAGATGTGCCATCGAGGCACAACATCTTTCCGACTCGTACCTCGTCGGTATCGCTGCGGGTTCGAGCCCCAGTATTTTTCAGATCTTTTCACTTAAAAACCCCACGAAAGTGGGGTTTTGCGTGACAAATGGTGGGAATGGCGGGGCTCGAACCCGCGACCTTCGCCTTAAAAGGGCGCCGCTCTACCTACTGAGCTACATTCCCGAAGGGATTGTGTCTACTCGAGATTCTGATCTTTCTCGCGGAGAGACCTCTCTGAGGTCACATCCAGAAATCTCATATAATTTCCCGAGCGCGAAGAATAATATAATTTTTTTTCGATTTGTCTAATCAAATTATTTTTTGTATAATCGCGCCATTATTTCACTCCATGCTCACTCGTACAAAAACACTCCCAGAAGAAGGCACTCAGGAGATCCCACTTCCGCTCTCTGAGGAGGCAAAGACGGAGATTTACGCCAAGGGATTTTACCTCTATAAGTGGATATCGTCTGAAGAGATCAAGACCTCGATCCAGCGCGACTACCTGAATCTTCTCTCATATCTGAGCCTCTGGATCGGAGGATTCTCGATTCTTGCGGGAGTTCTCGGCGGATTTCTCGGATTTTTTCTCGTGCTTGGATTTTCGATCCTTCTGATTTTTTTCTACATCTTTTTCCTCACAGTGCGCCGATCGCTTCTCCTGACGAATACTGCGAATGTGGTCCTGACTGACACGGCGATCTCGTTCTGAGGAGAGATTATTCCATACACTGAGCTTCCGAAATATCGTGAAAAGATCGGAAAATGGGAAAAAGAGTTCGACGAGCCACTTTTCCAGCCGTCGCATATCCAGGACTCGAAGAATCGATTATTTCAGAAAGTCGTCGAGACGATACAGGCATGATGGGCAAGAGGCTTTCAGCTAATGGGGCGAGGCTCACATTCACGAAATAGCTCGAATGCCATGTTATTCGTGATTCTTCTCGGGATTATTTACACTCTTTCTCTGATCGCGGTATATATCGGGGGACTCTTCTTTATCTGGATTTTCTCGCTCGGATTCATGATCGTGAATCGCATCTTTCTCCGAATGATCGGGCATACCGTCCAGCGTATCCATGATCTTTTTACTGATATCGATATTGCATCGTGACAACTTCGCGAGACCAATCGTGATTTGTCTGATTTTTTTACTGATGCAAGGGAAAATGAATGGAAGGATGCGCTCCTGACCAAGATTCAGGATGGAATAAAAAGTGTGAATCAGCTCGCAAAAACATCGCTCGATGACTCACAAAAACTCCGGAAAATTCTCATGAACTCTGAGTATCGTGATATTTTTAACTTCGACACATATTCTGGCTGGATCCGTACGCAGATCATCCTTCCACTTCGCGATATCCGCGATCTTCTCCTGCAGAATCATCTTCTGATCACGAAGACGATCGATGAACTTCAGGCGCAGATCGATATGATAGAAAAAAATCCCTGAGTAGGGGGAGTATATGAGACCTCATCTCTCAGTGCACTCGAAGCACAGAAGATGCGTCTCGAGATGCAGAGACAAACACTCGAGAAGCACGGAGATCAGATCGAAGCATATCTCACTCAGCTTGAGGTCGGTAATAAAAAATAGAGAGTTTGATTTTTCGTGGAAACATATACAATGCCATCACTTATTTCTCACTCCCTTTTATGAAATTATTTCATGTACTTGTCGGGGTACTCATCGCGAGTTTTCCTCTCTCGGCGTCCGCGTACGTCACACTTACTGGTGATAGTGAGCCACTTCGTGTCGATGGTACGCTCGATGATAATGCCTACATTGTAGGTGATGCTGTCGATGTCGTCTCACCTGTTATGGGGGATGTCTTTTTTGCATGACAGAAGCTCGATCTACAGGGAAGTGTCCTCGATAATGCTTTTATCGTCGGATCGGAGATCGCCGTCAATGAGACGATCGGGAATGATGCTTTTATCATGGGGGGTGAGATCGATGTCAATAAGAAAGTCGAGGGAGATCTACGGGTTGCTGGGGGAGTTATCTTCGTAAAAGATGCGATCGCTGGGGAGCTCATGGCTTTCTGAGAAGAAATCTATGTTAACTCAGGGGTGACTATCGGACGAGATGTACTTCTTGCGGGACAGACAGTATCACTCGCGGGAAATGTCGCGGGAAATGTGCGCATCGCTGGGAAGAAGGTCATGATCGATGCGCAAATACAAGGAGACCTGGCCCTTCTCTTGAGTCGAGATTCGACACCGATTCTCGGTCCAAATGCTGTAATCTCTGGGAAAATAGAGTATACCTCTTCCGTGCGACATCCTGAGCTCGACGCACTTCCAAACACGACCTATATTCAAGATCAAGATGCATTTGCTATGACGCCGATAGCGCCGATGTTCATGAACTTTTTCATCGCATATCTCATCTATCGTTTTTTCTCCCTTTTCATCATTGGGTCAGCACTTTTCTTCATCTTCCAGAAGTTCTTCCTGAAGACTGGAGCATTTTTCATAAAATCTCCATGGAAAAGTCTGCTCTATGGAGCACTCTTTTATCTGATCCTTCCGCTTGTGAGTGTGATTCTTCTCTGTACGATCATCGGTATCCCTCTCTGACTTTTCGGGGCGATGTCCTTCGTATTTAGCATCGTATTTGCGAAGTTAATCGCTTTCCTCGGGACAGCTGGACTCATCTTTAAGCAGCTCAAGGGAGAAAAATATTCCGTCTGGAAAAAACTCCTGATTCTCGCCGGTATCGCACTTGTCTTTGCGATACTCAGTGGGATCACTTTCTTCATCACATTTCTTGCTCTCGGTGCGATGATCGGCGCAATGACGCGGACTCGTCTCACCGATACAGATGCATAATTTCGACATACTTCATTTTCATATCTTTTCCCTATGAAAGACTTTAAAAAACAATTTGCTCGCTTCGAAGAAGCGCTCGTACGATTCTTCGGTTCTGTACCACATATTCAGGAAAATGGACGAAGAACGATCGTCTCGATGGTGCCACAAGTCAGTCTCATCCTTGCGATCATACTCGCGCTCGGGCTCTTCGGAGCGATGTTCTTCCTGCCAGCCGTGTCTTCTGTACGATCGTGGTTTTCTGTGATTATCGGCATCAGCATGGCGGTTCTCTTTTTCCTCGCATATAACGATCTCAGAAAAGGTCAGAAATCCTGATGGAATAAGCTCTTCTACAGTGCACTTATCGGACTTTTTGGATTTCTCATCTTACTTCAGGTTCCCGGAATTTTCCTTTTTCTTCTGGAAATGTATATTCTTTTTGAAATCCGACCATATTATGTAAAATAGGTATACTTATTCTTTAACATTTTCTCATATGGGATTTAAATGATTTTTCGGTCTTCTGACTGGCTACGCTGCTGGTATGGCACTTGCGATCAAGTACCAAAAAGATAAAAAAAATAAAGATGCATCGTTCCTCGACGAGATCGTCGATATCCATAAATCTGCATATTCTGATGTTCGAGACTTCGTCGTCATGAACTTCGAAGATGTCGAGACATGGGATGATCTCCAGGCAAAAGGGAAAGAAATTACTGATAGCTTCATGACTGAGGTAAACTCGATGAAAGATTCACTCGCTGAGAAATGAGTCTCGAAAGAGGCGATTCTCGAGAAGGTCCAGAATGCGTACGATCGACGTATGGAGATCCTCGAGTCTGGAAAAGCAAAAGCGATGGAAATGATCGACAGCGTCAATGAGGAGACTGTCAATGAATGGCTCGAATCTGCCAAGAAATCGCTCGATAGCTCATACCAGAAAGCGCAGAAATTTTTCCAGAATCAGAAATAATCTCGTTCTTCTGAAAGACCTCTTTTCCGGGGTCTTTTTTTCTTGCTTGTATTTCTCTGAGAATACGATATAAAGAAGGCGTTTTCTGATTTTCGGCATGTCCTCGATCGAGATAAATCCACAATTCCAAGATGCTATTTCTGCTATCGAATCCGGGAAAAATATTTTCATTACGGGTCGGGCTGGGACAGGAAAGTCGACGCTTCTTTCTTTTTTTCGTGAAAATTCAGAAAAAAAACTCGTCGTTCTCGCGCCGACAGGGGTTGCAGCGGTAAATGTCCGATGACAGACGATTCACTCATTTTTCGGATTTCTGCCAGATATCACGCTCGCAAAGGTAAAAAGAAAACACTTCGACGATGAAAATGCCAACATGTACAAGAAGCTCGAGTGCATCGTGATCGATGAGATTTCTATGGTGCGAGCGGATTTACTCGACTGTGTCGATCGATTTCTCCGGCTGAATGGTCCCGATCCGAAACGACCTTTTTGATGAGTGCAGATGGTCTTTATTGGCGATCTATATCAGCTTCCTCCGGTCGTCACGAGCGCGGAAAAAGAGCTGTTTCAGAGCTATTATGAGAGTCCATACTTTTTCAGTGCGCGTGTATTCGAGCAGTTTGATATGGAATTCGTAGAACTCGAGAAGATTTATCGACAAAAAGACGACGTGTTTATCGGACTTCTGAACTCGATTCGGAATCGCTCTTTTTCTCGGGATGATCTCATGGCTCTGAATACGCGATTTTCCCCTGATTTTACTCCGAGTGCGGATGACTTCTATATTACACTCGCGAGCACGAATGCGCTCGTCGATACTGAAAATGAGAAAAAACTCGCGGAACTTCCAGGAGAAGTGTGGCGATCGGAAGCGGAGATTTTCTGAGAAATCGAACGCTCCCACTATCCGACTTCTGAGATCTTGGAGCTGAAAATCGGTGCACAAATCATGCTTCTGAATAATGATTCTGGCGGAAGATGGGTGAATGGAACGATCGGGAAAATCGTGGATTTTCCATTCGATGACGAGGATGAAATGATTCTTGTCGAGCTCGAAAATGGGAAACAGGTCTCCGTCGGGCTCTATACGTGGGAGATTTTTCGATTTTGACTCGATGAAGGAGAGATCGTCTCCCATACGGTCGGATCGTTTATGCAGTATCCGCTTCGTCTCGCTTTCGCGATTACGATCCATAAATCACAGGGGAAGACCTTCGAGAAAGTGATCATCGACGTCGGTCGAGGGACTTTCGCACACGGACAGATGTATGTCGCACTGTCGCGCTGTACGAGTCTCGAGGGGTTGATCCTCAGAAAAGAACTTCAGCCGGTGCATGTGCGACTCGATTATGCGGTCGTGAAGTTTCTGACGCAATATCAGTATCATCTCGCACGGAAATCCTGTTCGCTCGAAGATCGTATCGAGATGATTCAGTCCGCCATCGAGAAAAAGCAGACACTTCGGATGGTCTATCTGAAGGGAAAAGATGAAAAATCAGAACGCCTCATACAGCCCCGAAAGATTGCGGAAATGGAATATGCTGGAAAAACATTTCTCGGGATGGACGCGTATTGCACACTGCGAAGGCAAGATCGAGTCTTTAATATTGATCGCATACTCGAGATCGAGGTCGTGGAATAGGATTGTAGCGTCTTTTCCCCCGATTTCTCACACTTATTTGTACAGTATAATCTAGCTCTCGATTCGTTTACGAATATGGAGTTTTGCTTGCATACACATGACAAATCTGTGATTTTCTTGTATTATGCGGGGAAGAAGTGGTCATTTCGGACTTTCTCCAGATGGAATCTCTTCATGAAAATTCAAGTTTTTGCCTCGTTGCTCTTCATGGACTTCCGCATATGCGGGGGCTATAAAACTGTGACTTGTTTTTGAGTCTTTGCAGAAGCTTGAATGCAGCATAGATTTCCCTCGTGCAAAAGAATAAAAACATATTTCATGATTCTTTTTTTACAGAAATCCGAGTTTTCATATAATCATTTCGTTCTGAAATCTGGCACATTAGATTTCCTCCTTTTCTCGTATGAAATATTTTTTCCTCATTTCACTGATGCTTCTGGCGAGTTGCACGACTCAAAATAATGAGAGTGATACTCCTTCTGCACTTTCTGAGAGCTGACGCATCCGCGTCGAGACTTCTATCGTCCCACTTGCGTCCCTCGTGAATCAGATCGGAGGCACGGAGGTGATCGTGGATACGATCGTCCCAGCTGGTGTCAGTCCACATAATTTCGACATGAGACCGAGTCAGATCCAGGATATTTCTGATGCTGACCTGATTGTCATGGTCGGACTCGATCATATTGATGGCTTTCTCGATACAGTTGTAACCGGAAAAAATACACTTCGCACCGCCGAAGACATCCCTCTTCTCGAGGTGTGACAGGATGAAGATGGACATACCTCGAGTGAGCTCGAGACACTGGCTATCGACCCGCATGTGTGGATCAGCGCAGAGAATGCGATCATCATCGCTCGCGATATTACGACCGCTCTGACAGAACTTCGTCCTGAAAAAGAAGCATTTTTCGAGCAGAATTTTACTGATTTTCAGTCTGAGCTGACTCTGATTCGGGGCGAATTTCTCCTCTCACAGAGTGCAAAATCTGTCGATTCATTTCTTATTTTTCATGATGCGTATACGTATCTCTTCAAAGAACTCGGGATTCCCACTGAGCAAAAAATCGTCTTCCAGAAGACGGTGCTGAGCGATCCGAACTCTGCCGATATGCGTGATCTGATCGATGCGATAGAGGCACAACATCTCACGATCGCCTTCCGTGAGCCGCAGCTTGTCAGCACCAATCTCGAGCAAATCGCGCGGGAATATGGGATGACGGTTCTCCTTCTCGATCCGATCGGGATGGATACAGGAAGCGGAGGCTATATCTCGAATTATCAGAAAAATCTCGACGCACTTTCTCACGTATACCACTAGTCTATGCATAAAAATAATACTCCACTTCTTACGATCGAACATCTTTCCATCTCGTATGATCAAGGAAAGACACAGATTCTGAATGATATTAATTTCTCGGTTCACGCTGGAGAAATCCTCAGTATCATCGGGATAAATGGAAGTGGAAAGTCGACACTTCTGAAGACTATCGCAGGAATTATTCGTCCGAATTCTGGGACGATCATGAGAAATTATTCGCGTCTTGCGTATGTCCCGCAAAAAATACATCTTGATCGCTCCATGCCCATGACGGTGCGAGAATTTATCAGGATATATCACGAGCATGTCGATGAAGAAAAAATACAGACCTATCTCGCTCGATTCCAGGCTCACTCTCTTTCTGAGAAAAATATAACACAACTCAGTGGCGGAGAACTCCAGAAGATACTGATCATTTCCGCACTTCTACAGGAGCCAGAGCTCATGCTACTCGATGAGCCAACCGCGGGGATCGACATGATCGGAGAAGAGATTTTTTATGAGATGATTCAGGAAGTGCGGGAGTTTTTTCCTTCGCTTTCCATCATTCTTGTCTCACATAATATTCACCTCGTCTATAAGTACAGTAATAATGTCCTCTGCCTCCACGAAAATAATCTCTGCTGTCATGGGACGCCCCTTGAAGTCGCTTCGAATTCCGTCATTCGGAGTGTTTTCGGGGATTACACGGTTCCGTATGTGCACCACCCGCACGATTCTCATAACCACTCTGCCACATGCTAGATATATTTTCCTATTCTTTTTTCCAGTATGCACTGATCGCTGGAGTCCTGATCTCATGCATCTCAGCGATTTTCGGGGTGTTTATCGTCATGCGAAAAGAGGCAAATATCACGCATAGTATCGCAAATTTCCTCTTCCTCGGGATCGCGCTCTCACTATTCGTCGACGGGGATTACTATCTTTTTCTCTTTCTCTTCGCGATTCTCGCGAGCGTCCTCATCTTTTTTATAGAAAAAACACACTTCGTGACGCGCGAATCCACCAGAGAAATTATCTCACAGACGGGGATCGCGGGCGGAATCTTCCTGCTCGGACTCCTCGGAAATGTGACGATGGATATCAATAATTTCTTGTTCGGAAGCATTCTTTTTATCCAGCCGACAGATCTCGTGATTCTCGCGTGACTCACGATTCTCATCGTCGTGGCATTTTTTTTCTTCGGGAAAAAGTTCCTGCGTGTTATTATTAACGAGGATATAGCGAAATCACAGGGAATGCCGACGGACTGGTATAATTTTCTGTTTCTGCTTTTTCTCTCACTTTTTATCGCGGTCAGTATAAAAATGTTCGGGATTATGCTCATCGGAGCCTTCCTGATCATCCCGCCGAATATCGCGAAGATCCTCGCTACAAGTCTGAGACAGGTTTTTTTCCTGACGGGGATGCTCGCGCTCAGTGCGCTTCTTGTCGGACTTTTCGGGTCCTATTTACTCGATACGTCGACATCATCGGGTATTGTCCTTGTTTTGATCTGTTTTTTTCTCGTTGCACTTTTCTGGAGAAATATCCGAAAATAGTGGAAAATGGGTGCATATATCGTGTATTTTTTCTCCGGGAATTTCCCCGTAATTCTCTTTGCAATGATATAAAAAAAACATAATATACAGGGGAGAAAATAGGGATTTTTTCCCGATTTCATCGCATCCTGATATAGCTTCTTGGATTTCTCATCGATCACATCACGATTTCAATCTTTTCTCTCGGGTCTTCTGATCGTTACACTGCTTGTTTCTCAGACATTTCAGGTGTCTTGGTTCGATCAGGTACAGGCAGATCAGAGTGATTATTATGACGTTGTGTCGATTTTTGTCGATCGAAATACGTATGATATTCTGAAGCCAGAGATTTCCCAGTATGCGAGTGATATTCAGGCATATCTTCCGCAGACGCGCACAAATATTCAGATCATAGGTACTGATACGACGCCTGTGAATATCGCCACGATAAATGAAAAACTCTATTATGAAGGTGATAGTGGCGAAGGAGTGTCGCGTCTTGTCGGGACGATTCTGATCGGAGATGTACCACTTCCGATCGTCTCTCGGGGTGGCAAGACATTTCCGAGTATTTTTCCATATGTCGACTTTGCCGATAAGGCATTTATCTACACTCCAGAAAAAAATCAATATCTCGCGCAATCGTCCTCTGCGTGGGATACAGAAGCGGACATATGGCATGGTGTGATCGATCCCGATCTTTCTGCTTCTATGACGGATGAGACGCGCGAGGAACTTCGCCATTTTTTCGAGAAGACGCATGCTTTCTACACACAGTCGTGAAATTTTGCACAGTTCTCGACACAGGAGCCACGGGTATTTTATCATGATGCAGATCGAGAATTTTCATGACTTTCTCTCGGAAATCTCTATGCCTACACACTGCGGATGAAGTATATCGAGGATATCGTCTATAATCGCTACTCGAAGTACTTCGCCCAGTATCTGATGGAAATGACAGGGCAGTATGATGCGACACTCGAGGATGAGGACGTGGATGTGTATCTTGCATCGCTCGGGATGACGGGCGCGACAGAGTCATCACTTTCTTCACTCGAGAATCTTCCGGATGTCCAGACACAGACGATCATCGATGCGACAGCAAAGCAATTTTATGAAATCGTCAATAGTACGACACTTGGTGATATCCAGTCGGCTGTCAGAAATGCCGGTCGCTATACCAGTGGAACGACAGTTCGTGTCGATACAGCGCCGATCGGCGTGACCGGTATTGATACGACTTCGGCACTCCTTCTGCGTGGGCTGAATGAACAGCTCGAGAATAAGATCGACCAAGAAGTTCAGGGATATGCTCGTCGGATCGCACTTCTCGACTCTGTCACGATCACGAATACTGGATCATATAATGCTGACACAGGTAATTCGACACCATCGTATGAGATGGAGTATAAAAATTATTTCTTCTGACAAAAAGCCGAGGAAATCATGGATCCGTCTCTCTGCAGTATCGCGCGCGGTTCTGATCATACGAGCGACTTTCAGGATGGGATTCTTGTCGAAGCAAATATCGGATTCGATGTACGGAAGATCATGTCTGGTGCGGAAATCCTCGCGAGTGACACTGAAGCACTTGTCGGAGCGTATGGAAGCAATTATTATAGCTGTTTTCCATCGGGGACGAGTATCCGAACTGCGTCATACTGGGGGAAAAATTCTGGACTGAATCTTGCGACAGGGGCGACGAGCTTCCTCGAGTCGACTTCGCTCAAAGGATTTTCTCTTCCGATCTATTCACTCGGGTGAATGAATGAGACCTCTCGACTGACTCCGATTTCTCCCATCGACTGTACTTCTTCGACATATCAGTATACACTCCTCCAGCCATATACGCGTCCCGCATCGACACAGGGCGGAGAGATGATCCCATGAGGAACATGGCCTGAGCTCGGTCGATTTACCTGTATCACGACACATGTCGTCGGCACTGGGCGCACACTCTCCACGGAGTTTCCACGCTATCAGCGTACGCCATGTCTCGTATGAACGATCATACTCGATGGCGCGACAATCGCATCATCATCTCTCTCGTGTATCACATCCTCTGTCAGTCCGAGTGATACGACGATCGTAAATATTGTCGATAATACTGACTACGAAGACCAGATCTATCACACCATCCCATCGATTATTTACCATAAATCTCCGACTGATGAAGAGTGGCGCATCGCAAATGATAATGGCGCGACACCATCACTTGCGATCGATCATGATCGATATATCGAGTTTCTGACTCCGAAGGGACAGCTCGCGAAGATTCAGTATCCGAACTTTTTCCGAATGGAGGCGGATACTGTCGAGGATTTCCGTGCGGAACTTCGAGACTTTGAGGCATCTCAGTGGGATTCGATCCTCACGAGTGAGGCACAAGCAACCGATCCAGAAGCGAATATTTCCCAGTATCTCGTTACAGGTTCGTTGCCGACATCATCTCCTGACTGGAATCAGTATCTGACAGATGATATTATCCGAGATATCATCCGTATCAAAAAATGGCTCCAAGCGGATCCATATAACAAGTATAATGCTACGATCGAGTCATTTCTCTCGGTCTCTCATGATCCTGATGCGAGTGATACGACTCGACTTGCCCCATGAATTATCCCTGATGCGGATACACGATCTGTCTATGATATGGCGTACTTGTCTCTGGGAAATTTCTCTCCTGCAGAAGCGCCGTCTGATCTCGCAGATCTGATCGCGAGTATCCAGGCATGACTCGCAAATATCTCGAGTGCGAACCTCGGAGAATCAGGATCAGAATCGATATATTCGAAGAGTGATGCCTGTGGTCCGATCGATGGAGTCGAGCTGATGCGCTGGTTTCCGGCGGTGCTCTGCTGGATAAAAAATATGCTTCCTCCGCGGATTTCTGCGGGATCCTGTGGAGGTTCGACATTCTGATCTGAGTCTCAATCGCTTCTTTCTGCGCAGGACTCAGAAGGAAGATATGAGTTTCTCGCGGGAGGAGATATCATCCTCTCTCTTTCTGGCACGACACTTACGCCGTGAGAGACGACGAATCTCCAGATTCAGTATGAAAAAAATGGAAATATCCTCGATCTTCTGAGCTCTGAGACTATTTCTCTCGAGATTCTCGAAATCCGAGATGTCTCTACCAATGAACTTCTCTATGACGGGATCAGTACTGGATGAGAAGCACTTTCTGAATATCTCGATGTCTATACGGGAGCGATTTCACTCGATCATGGTGTTGCCTCGATTCCACTGACTGCATGAAATCATGAAGTTCACGTGACGCTTCAGGCGCACATGTGACCGTTTTTTCCATGAGAATCCGACCAGGAACTCGAGGTGACTTCTGAGCCACTGACTGTGACGATCGCGGAAGATGCGATCGCTATTCTCATGAATCAGTGAGGAAAATGAACCTCGCAGATCACAGCTGGAGCAGGGAATGTCCAGCTTGGCTTCTCATCTCTGACAGAAGACGCACTGTATCCTCCATTTCATGTGCGTATTGCCGATACATTCCAGAATCAGGTCGTTTTCTCACAGGATGTCGAGAGCACCATTATGACACTTCCTGACTCTATCGCACAGAAAGCCTCGCAGTATACGCTTGAGGTAGAAGATAGCCTCGGACACAGAGGTACTGCAACTTTCTCAGTTTTTTCAGGACTTCCGCATGATATATCGATCTCGACTCCGAGTGATATACTCATTCATGGCGCGACACTTCCAGTCGTTGTTTCTCTTCTTGATGAGCAGAAAAATGCGATCCAGACACAGCTCTCGACGATTCATCTCGAAGTCTCGAATGGCTATATTCTTCTTCCGGATGGGACACGAGTCACTGAAGCGGATACGACTACATTTGATGGATATGGTGTGTGGGAGATCGGATCTGATGGGGAGGGTGTTATGACACTGATCGCGACTACTGATGCGACTTCACTTCAGGCGACGAAGGATGTCTCTCTCTTGTACGGAGCAAAAATCATACTTCAGCAGTATAACTTTATCACTGCTGGATCCGATGCGGTTCCGATGCAGATACGAGTCGAGGATGCACTCGGAAATCCTCTTACTTCACTTTCTACATTCGCATCGATCACACTTCCGAAAGAAGTCGGTGTCTTCAGTTCTGGTACGATCGCACTTTCTGGAGGGGTTTCTTCTGTCTTTTCTTTTCTTCCGTGAAAACAAGCAGGCACCTTCGATGCGACGCTCGATATCCCAGGGATTACCGACGAAAACACCGCGCGAATTCAGATCCTTCCAGGGGCAAGTATGTATGTGAAGCTCGAAGATAACTCCGCAAGTGGGACTCTCGTCGCGACACTCTACGATCGATATGGAAATATAACGACGGATTCTTTCGCGGGGACATATCAGTATTTCTCAGGACCTGAGACGAGTTTTTCTTTTACTCGTGGGACGGCGATACTCCCGCGACAGAGTGGATATGTGACCGTCCATGTTCCCGCACTCGAAAATGCTTCGCTTCAGATATCAGATGATGCGGGAAGTGTCGTTATTCCATGAGTTGCCGATGCTGTACTCTTTATCCAGCCTGACGCGCAGATTCTCCGCCCATATTCTGACTATAACGCGCTCTATACGATCCTTCCAGGGGGAACATACACCGATCTCGGATCAGATATCCTCTATCGGACCGATCCGAGTACATCCGTCTCCCTTGCGGTTACGACCCTTCTTTCTGATCCGACTTCGTATGGCGGAGCATTTTCTCTCTCATCTTCGGGGGTCCTCTCGCTCGGTTCCTCGCTCGGTACATGGTACAAGACGATCGTCATGCAGAGTGAGTGAAATCTCATGATTCGAGTCATGGATGCATATTCACATGAAGTCGTCGGGGATATTCTTCCTGATATTTCTACGATGCGATGAGTCGCGTGTACATCTCAGAGAAAGTGTACCGATATCCCCTCGGATGGAGGATATGTCTCTATTACACCACGAGACGCCGACTTTACTGTGATACCTTCTGGAAATGACGTCTCACTTGTGTACTCTGGAAGCACGACTCCGATTTTTACCTTTCACGCGGGGGCGGATTTTTTCCTGGCGAATGACTATGCGCTCGAGGTCGATCCATCGCCATCTTCCGCTTCTGGACTCACACTTCTCATCACACATGATACATATACGATCGCAGAAGTGCAGATCGTCGCCGATTCGATCGATACATTTCAGATTCTTCCAGGTCCAAATTATAAAATCCACACGCTCGACTGAGCGATGAGCGCGTCGCTTGGTGTCGAAGTAATCCAGAAGATTCCTGATTCAGATGATACTCTCGATACCGATCGCGTCGGACCCAGTGAAAAGACGGGATTCGAGGAGATTCGGCGCGAGAGTGCGATCTGATGGCGGTGAGATAATATCTCTATGCTTTCCTTCGCTGGAGGCGACACAGTCGGAGAAGCGACAAAATGGCAAAGCACCTATCTCATGATTAACCTCGGAGATCCAGTCGCACATGTTCGCTCTGATGCTCCGTGAGTCGAGAAAAATGGACTCGATCGGACGATCGGGACGATGATCACCGGGTGATCAAAGGGAAATATCGATTCCTACACTATAGTCGATACCAATAATGACGGATATGATGATATCCTGATTCTCTACGATACGAAGTACGTCGAGCTCCTTCTGAACGAGAAGTGACGATTCCGCAGTCGCGGATATGTCGCGCATCTTTCTGATGCTGGATGAGATTTTGAAGCAGGGGATTTTACTGGAGATGGATATGGGGATTTTCTCATCGTAAGTGATCTGGGTGCGCTCGAGCTGATCGATAACACCGATGGGAGACTCTCTCGGATGGCTATTACTCTCGATTCTGGTAGTCTCCCTGAGGCGGTCGTCCAGATGAAAATATTCGACATGGATGCAGATGGAAAAGATGATATCGTGTATCTGAGTGATGCATGAGAGCTCGCGATTCTCTATGGGACTTCGACGCCAGGAGTATTTACCAAAAAAATCGTCGAATCGGGACTGACACTCTCACTCGATACGAGCGCACAGAAGGCAGGGGGAGCCATATATTTTCAGTGACTTCGACAGCTTCCAGAAGGATATATCGATATCAGTGAGCTCTCGGGTGACTCCGAGATGAACGAGTCGATGATCCGTAGGACGGTCTACTATCAGCGGATGATTTCTGAGAATAATCCTGAGGATACCGCATGACAGAGCCAAGTGATCAAGAGTGTCGTCGGTACGGATGAGTATGGAAATGCCAATCTTGCACTTTCTGATCAGGTGCTCGCATGACTCACAGATGTCTCAGAAATAGTGACCGGAAGTACATTGAGCACACACACACCACGTACGTATATTCGCTCGGAGTATGCTGAAGCGGAAAATATTTCCATCGAGCGTACTTTTTCCTCTTCTGGATCGCATCTACAGACGGGTACACCCGTCACGGTGACGATTACTATCATCAATAATAGCACAAATACACTCGAAAATGGCGAATATCTCGATTCTGTCGGATCGATTTTTTCTCTTGCAGATACGAAGACGTACGTACAGACCGTTTCTGATACTCCGATCGAGCTTCCGATCACATTCTTACAGGATGAGTTCGATATCCTGATGCAGTATCCATCGATCGCTCCTGGTGGGAAAGTAACACTCAGTTATACCGTCACGACACTTCCGATCACATATGGAGATCTGATCGTCTGACTCCTCGAGACAGGAGAGGTCGGAGATGATAACTACGGCGATATCGCATTCGATACGAAGAGCACATGTGGGGCGAGTGTCGTACTCTGGCGATCGACGGCATCTCGTATGTATGAGCGATGAGTGCGTGATTTTTCTCAGGCAGAAATCCCTGCTGAATTACAGCAGTATTTTACCGATCTTGATAACAATGGTATCCCCGACTATATCGACACGATGTCGATCGAAGAACGCGAGGAACAACTCGCCTCCTACACGAGTGCGGAAGATATTGATACGTTCGTCGATCCCATCACGTACAATAACGGTAATCTGACCCTGACACTCGGACTGACTTCTGAGCTCGAGTCACAGATCAGAAAAACACTGAATGAGATTCAGACGGGACTTTCGTGTGGATTCTGATGAGGATCATGTCTTTCTTTTCCTATAAACTGGGCACCACTCGCGCCATGATCGACTCCGTCTATCTTCGGGATGCCTCTCGGGATGCTTACCCCGAGTACAGGAATGCCGACATTCTCATCGATCACTGGTATTCCACTCTACGGACCATGGGGATGTGTCCCGGTTCCGACGGTGTATCCAGTCTCTGCGATCTGATATTCGAATACATGTGGTGCGAATCTCCTCAGTGCATGAGGATATCTCGGAACATGGGACCCGACAAATTCATTTCGATTCTATATTACACCGACTCTGACACTGGGAATGGGAGAAGCGCTCTGTATCGGTGGTCCTTCACAGGTCGTCGGAAATAGTCCACCGCAGGGTGTCTCGCCACTCGTTCCGTGAGGGAATTGTATCGTGATCGCACATTCGATGCCGATCTGTGCGGAAGATGGATCAGAAAGTGATGGAGATGTGTCGGGGATTTCATGACTCGGGACACTGACTGATAGCTGGAACTCTGCGAGCTGTACACTCGAGGCAAATACCACGACTGACACTGATCCAGAGCCACTTCGCCAGGAGATTATGGATTATATAAAAAATCCATCTGCGAGCAGACTTCTCTCGGTATCGACGAGTATGACTCAGTATGGTGGAAATATTTCCTCCCTGAGTACCTGACCACTCGTGACCATCGGATCATGAGATGGTGCTATCGGGGTGGATGTGACGATCGATTCGCGGAAATGATTTTCCTTCGATGATATCGTAGAGATCACGAATAAAAGTGTCTCGGCATTTCCGGATTTTCTCATGGACTGGGTCGATCGACAGGTCGAAGAAATCGTCAATAAATTCCTCACACTTCCGAGTCTGACGATTATTCTGCCACAGCCGACACAGAACTGGTCTATCGCTGATTACTCGAAGGGATGGGATACGCTCGCGGAATCATGGAATTCGACCGATCAGAAAAGTGCGTTTTCATGAAGTAGTGATGGACGTTTTCACCTTCGAGATGTCGAATCTCTCTATGATACCACCACAAATAGTATCTCCACGAGCCTTGCATGAGGGACGAGTGCGATTCGCGCTGCATACGAATTTATCTGAAAACTTCCGCTGGTCGAGGTGCATGTCGTGCAAGTTCCGATACAGGTCCCATGGATTACTGGGGAAGACCTCGATAAGACCTATATGAAGTGGAAACTTTCACTCGCCCAGTATGAAGCGGAAATACAGGATGCACTCGATAACTGGTGCACGACGGATGCGACTTCTGAGTGTCTCGATACGAAGCTCCGTCTGAATGCGAGTCCATTTCTCGCCGATCTGCGGTATAATATCCAGATGCTCGAGACGTATAAAAAATTTCCAGAGAAACTCATGAAGCTCCTCACATGGAAAGAAAAGCTCCTCGATCAGATTACCTGTAATATCGATGCGATCGAACAAATGGTAGAGTGATGGCTCCGAGAGAATAGTGTCCGATTTCGTGCGTGGGTCGAGTCGATCGTCCTGATAAAAGCGATCCTGAAGTCATGGCAACCGATTCTCGATCTTTTTGCGGATTATCAGCAGAACTGTACTGTCTGTCGAAATGAGCGCTACGATCTCAAGTATTTTCAGTTTAAGATTATCAGCGCACTAATCCCGACACTTCCCGTGATTCGTTTCCCGAAATGGCCTGATATCGTCCTCGATCTCCATGATATCCGAGCTGGATTGCGTATCAGTCTGCCAGAATTCACGATCGATCCTGTTCCGATCCGACTCCCGGATCTTCCGTCGCTTTCGCTCCCAGACAGTCCGACGGCGAGTTTTACACTCCCGTGAATTCCTCGACTCCCGGCACTTCCTGATATCCCTGATCTGCCTGAGCTTCCATCACTTCCGACGATTACACTTCCGAATCTTCCTCCACCACCGAAGCTTCCGAAGATTCTCGGAAGTATCACAGGAGTTATCAAAATCTTAAATATCGTAGAAAAAGTACTCTGTCTGATGCGCAAGGAACTCTGGGTTCCAGAGTGGCGTGTCGGTGATGTGATCGCACAGCGAACTTCACGACAGGGGACACTTCCGATCGATTTCTTGAATTTTCAGTTTCCTCAGTTTTCGAGCTCATTTCTTTCTGAGATTGTCGTCGAGACGCATGTGAATCTCGAGTTCCGCACGGATTTTCTCATAGAAATGGCGGAGCAGATCGTCGCACCAATCAATGAGGCTCCAGCGGATCTCCGGAATCTTGTCCCATCTCAGGTAGCACCAGATGTAAATATTTCTTCGCCACTTCCATCGCAGAATCTCCAGCTCTATAATGATACGTCGAGTCCATTCTGACTCGATGCGACAGGATCACTGAGTTTTATCGCTCTGATTCAGAGCGCGATCGACACGCTCGAAGCAGATCGAGGAGTCTACATTACGTCCGATGCGATGAAAGATAGTATTCGTCATGATCTCGAGACGAGCACTGGGGTCTATACTGACGCGACACGCGCTGAGCTTATGCTCGCACTGAGCGAGAGTGATTTTGGTACAGATGCCGTGACAGCAGAGATTTCTGAGGGAAATCATGCGAAGTTCCAGACGATCCGAGGGGTGCTCGATGCGCAGAAAAATGAGACCGAAAAACTTCGTGCCATCCTGGAACTGCAGGGAAAACCTGAAGGCATCCAGCTCGTAGAGGCATCACGACGGTATTATACGGATCCTGTTTCTTCGACTGGATTCATGCTGATTCCACAGGCACAAGCGGAGAGTATTTCCTCGACTTCGTCCCCATCTCATTCTGCACTTCTCGCGGAAAAGCTGAATGCACGGAATGATCAAGAGATTTCTGCACTCCAGACGATGGTCTCATCTTTTTCTGAGGGATCAGAGAGTCGACGTCTTGCTTACGCGAATGAAACACTGAATGAGACGATCAGCACACTTCAGAACTCGAATTCATCCGTGACAGCGACTCCGAACTATGAGGGGATCTATGTTCTCGATGATACAGGGAAGCAGATACGACTATTCGACTGGACGGAGGAGCTCCAGGGAGATGAGACGATACTTCTATCTGATGTCGATCGTGATGGAGATCGTGACTTTATCTTCCGAGTCGGAAATACTCTCTTCGTAAAAGAGCGTCTCACAGCCACTCCGACAGCAGTCTACACACAGGAATCATTTACCTCTGATATTTCTTCTACTCCTCCCACCGCTGTAAATAATCTCCGAGAGACGGTGACGAGTCCGAACTCGATCAATCTCTCCTGGTCGCCGGCGGATTCTGATGATCGGATTTTTCGTATCGGATTCTATCGCTCGATGTTCCGAAATGACGATGAAAAGCGCGAACACCAAGACTTCGATGATAAATATATCGTCGATGCACTTGTCACAGAGACTGATGGAGAGGCACTCGAAGGCGTCCCACTTCAAGCATCTCCGACACCACTTTTTGTCCGATCTGTCCGTGGAGATATTACCGTCACCTCGCCATGAGTTCGCGTACTTCCTGTGGAGTCTGTCTTCGCAGTGAGCTCACATCGATATCTCTATGCTGGGGATGCGGGCGCGACGATCGGCTGGAGTGCGACGAGTAGTGGGGAAAACATCACGATTACACTCGCACCGTATACACAGTATGAGGTGACTTCTGCTGGAAATATTCGGGTTTTCTGAGGAAAAATCTACATCGAAGATCAAAATGCTCCAGAGATTTCTGTATCAGATCTCGTCGGTATGCCACTTCTACCAGATGTGACACTCGCTCCGAGCGCATGATGAGCGAGCGTCGAAGTCGGATCATCCTTCTCCGATGTGAGCCTGATCGTTCGATTTTCGCAGACATATCGCGTGATCGATATCGGAGATTTCGCTTCTCGTTACTCGGCACATTTCGATATGGAAAATGGGTGGTACTATGGAGGGATGAAGCCTCTCATACGAGGTTCAGCTGTAGAAGCATGAATCGTCCTCATGTCGCCAGAGCGTGAAGCAGATCGAGAGGGACCGGTGATCGATATTTCCGATACACTTCGGATCCCTGTTTATATTCCGATATTTTTTCCACTCGAGGATCTCGTATCAGATCGGGACACATTTACCCTCGTCTGGGATGTAGATGGAACAGTTGATACCGATGGCGATGGAGATCCTGAGAATGACTTCGTCTCTGGTGCATCATGAATCGTGGAAGATACTGGAAGTGGGATCGTATTCGGACCATTTTCTGATATCAGAACGAGAAGAATCATCCTGAAAGCACTCGATGGGAATGGAAATGAAAGCCAGAAATCATTTACACTGTCAGTCTACGCTCCCATTCCGCAGATCGATACTATGTCTTCTGGAAGCGTGAGTGGATTCCTCGAGAATCGTATCGATGGGGAGCCGATCGATGTTATGCGATATCGATGAGGGTCACTCGTACGGATTACGGATGATTCGACGCTGACAGAATCGGGATGAGTATTTACCATTCCCTTTGTGTACCAGGATATCATAACAGAAAATATTCTTACTGGACCATCATGACCGATCGCGACGATCGTACCGACGACGGGTGTGATCACACTCTCAGATGAGGCGTATCATGTCACAGTCATGCCAGCGACGCTCGAGTCTCCACTCTCGCTCACACTCTCCGATACATGAGGGGCAGTCGTATACTCGGAGTCGCTTGCACTCGGATATGCGACGTCGATCGGGACTTCTGGGTCGGGAGTTATTATTACACCGTACAGTGATTTTACCTTCGTGCCGAATACCCTCCTCGCGACGACGCTTCCATGATGAGGATTTATCGTCGATACAGATGCACATGCGCTCGTCGGGATCGGTCGTGATGGAAATCTCTATCAGATGGATGACACCGTATCGTTCGAGTATCTCGATCAGGGGGGATATGTGACTATCGTTATCTTGAAAGATGATGATATGATCGCGACCGTGGAATATAAAATACAGGGGGTGTTCTCGCAGAATTAGAAGCTAGTACAATATATAATAAAATATATTTGACAAATATCATGTATTATATATTATACAGCGATAGAATGTTTCTGTATGACCTTTTTAGAGACTACATTATATCATGGGGATGACGCAGAAGTGGGTGGCGGGGATATTATTCCGTATCTTTCGAATGATTCATGGAAAGTACTTCGTTATATTGAGGCATTCTGAGGTTTTAAAGAGATACCATGAAAGTGTGAAGCACTCCTGAAGGATATCCAGAAAACTTCTAGTAAACTCAACCGCTTGGAAGAAAGACTAAAGAAAGAACATTCTTTGGATCAAAGAGGTGAAGATCGTAGGTGATCGTTACACATCCAAGAGGCAGTACAGGAACGGGAATATAAAATCCTAGCAAGATTTCTAGAAAGAGAAATTACTGACGGAATTCTGACTACTGTGCTTCAAGTGACACCTGCTCTATTGAGGTATAGCTCGCGTATTATTTTTTCAATTGATCGAGAACTCTCACAAGAGTTTTCTATCTTTGGAGCACCATCTGAGGACTATGCTCCTTTGCGGATTCCTCTTCCGGAATATATGCGAGCTTCAGATAGTAGAATACACTACTCAATCCATGTGACAGATACGGATGCAACCGGAAACACTAGAGACCGCGTCATCGAAGAAGGATACTTTCGGATTTCTAAGGCCCCTGCGATTCAGAAGAACGTTCAGGAGCAAACGGAATGTATTCTGTAAGATTTTTTACTTTTTTTATCGGTATAATTATGAGACAAGCTATGGCTGCCAATACACGAGAGTATTTTCCAGATCCTCCAGAGATCCTTCAAGACAGATACTTGCCTTTGGGAGGGGAGTTACCGGTGAAGTTTCTCCGGTTTCAATACTTTGTAAACTGAGACAAGATCATATTTTTTGTTCCTCCGGAAAAGGTTCATCTCGAACATAGACGTGATAGATCAGCCTATATCAAACTTCCACCGTCTCTGCCACTAGGAGTACCTATTCAGTGTACATACCATGTGGGAATGGAATGATCGGGAAAAGTAGTAACCAAACACTTCTGTCTTTCTGTTCCATCAGATGTATCCACAGAAACACGAGTAACGAAACATAGGGCTTGCGACACGCTTGATCTGCAGGATACTACTCGGCAAATTTCCGATGGAATACTTCGTCTTTCCAGAGCATCAGCTCCTCGTGAAATTCGGTTTCGTCATGTCGAGTGAATATCAGGGAGGAGTTGCACCACACTGACAGCTCAGGACTGTGCCCAAGGGAGTGATGGATTATATCAGATAGATCTTTCCGGCTGCAATTTGCCCCTGAATACACAGATTTTTTATACGATTACTTGGTGAGATTGAGATACTGAGACAGGTGTTTTTACTTTAATGAATTCCGAGGACAGGTAATAGCGCGGTATTAATTCAGATCCATTTTAATTCCACTTGAAAGAATGTGAATTTTGGGATAGTCACAGAAATTACGAACTCGCAAGAGGGGTAGTTTTTACAAATTTACCAGTCCAAACTCTTAATTTTTAAGGATATATGAGAAAAACCCACACCAACAGAAGAGTCTTTTCGATTGGAGAATGATTTCCTGATTCCGAAGACCATGACGACCGGGGTCTATTGTAATAGAGGCAGCAGGGGGTAGAATCTATTCTTTCAGTAATGACATGAGATTCGTATGAAAGACGAGCACATCTGAATTAATACTGATACACTTTCGAATGGGAAGAGTCTCACTTTGCTTATATTGGAGAGATCGTTTTTTTAGATACACTGAGTTTTACAGTATCTGAAAACAAGTCTCCTTCTGATAAAACACGGAATAAAGAGATGAAGAGTTAGAAAAATTCTTTCTCGTTCATAAGTATAGGAGTCTCGTTTCTCTGACGGAATATTACTTCCGACAACTCTTTTTTGCTTTTCTTGCGTTTCTTTCTATACTTCTCGGGAAATAGATTTTCTTTATGTGAGCATACATTACCATCATTGGTCGCCCGAATGTCGGGAAGTCATCGCTTTTTAACGCACTGACTCGACATAAGATCGCGATCATATCCGATATAGAGAATACGACACGTGATATCGTGGAGTACGACTGCTATGATCCAGAAGCTCATATGAGCTATACGATCGCCGACAGTGGCGGTCTCGTCATCGGAAAAGAGGAGTCGATACTTGTCGACGTTCGCCAACGTGTCGAAGATGCTGTCGAACATTCTGATGTGATCCTCTTCGTCGTCGAATACGATCGGATTACCGAGCTCGATGAGACGATCGCACGACTTCTTCGTCGATCTGGAAAACCAGTGATTCTCATCGGAAATAAAGCCGATAACTCAGCTCGCGCACTCGAGTGACAGGCACTCCTCGCATTCTGATTCTGAGATGTCGTCATGACGAGTCCGATCCAGACGCGTGGACTCGATGCCCTTCGGAGTCGTATCGCAGAAGAGCTTACATGACTCGGTTTTCTCCCGTCTGATCCACCAGAAGATCGTGATGATATCCTGAAGCTCGCGATTATCGGTCGCCCAAATGTCGGGAAATCATCTATCGTCAATGCTATCTCAGGAACAACGCGCTCCATCGTCAAGGATCTTCCAGGGACGACACGAGACTCGATCGATACGATGATCCCGTGGGAATGACAGGAAATATGTCTCATCGATACCGCGGGGATTCGTCGCTCTGGAAAAATCGGATCTGCGAATATCGAGCAGTGGAGTGTACTCCGAGCTGAGCGCGCGATCGATCGCGCCGATGTCGTCGCAGTCGTGATCGATGCGGTTGAGGGTATTACGCATCAGGATCTGCATATTACTGGTCGTGCGATCGAAGCCAAGAAGGGGATTATCCTCGTCGTAAATAAGTGGGATCGTGTTCTCGATAAGCCGGGAGTCGATCGGGAGTCGATCCTCGATCGGTATATGAAATACATGGGACAGCAATTTGACTTTCTCTCGTATGCGCCGGTCGTATTCACACAGGCGATCGATGGCAAAAAAATCGATCGTATCCTCGAACATGCCGTCGCGATCGATCTCGAACGGAAAAAACGCATCAAAACATGAGTCTTTAATCAGTTTCTCTCGCAGATCGTCTATGAGCATGCGCCGACAGGAAATCGAAAATCTCATAAACCGAAGATTTATTACGGTTCGCAGGTCGATGTCGCACCACCGCGATTCGTGATTTCTGTGAATAACGCGTCACATTTTCACTTTTCATATGTGCGCTACATAGAGAACAAAATCCGTGCAATCTTCGGATTCGAAGGGACGCCGATCGAGATCGAGCTCCGTTCTCGTAAGAGTATTTACAAGGATGAAAATCGCTTCGGAAATGCAGATAATGACACACCAAACAAGAAGATTACACCTCCGAAGTGATCGACGCGTAAGCCGAGAAAATAAATATTTTCAGAATATATTTTTCTTTCAGAGACGGAAATTTTCCCTTCCGTACTCGAGTTGATTTTCTCAGAGAAAATCATAGAATGCTTATCGAGTTTATTTTATTATTTTTTTCATGGCTCCAAAAAATTCCCGTGATATGTGAGATAAAAATCCAAAAAAACCTCAGAAAAATTCACCTAAAAAAACTGATAACAAAGCAGAAAATACACTCCGCATGACCCGCTGGAATGCTTTTTTTCTCGCGATTATTTTTCTTCCGCTGATGTGGTTTATGATTTCGCCACCGCATTTCGGAACCGAAGTGAACAAGGATGTCAGCCTTCCGAAGATCGTCGCAAATTACTCGGGAGGTCTCTATAGTGAGATTCTTATCTCCTGAAATCTCATAGAGGCGACATATAATAAGACGTCTGGGACGGATCAGACGATCATCGATACCTCGCTGATTCCTGCGGGAACCCAGATTACTGAGCTCTGACTCTCGAATCCTGCGAATCCGACACAGGTAATTATTAAGGATCAGAAGTGGTCCAATCTTCTTCTCGAGCTTTTACCAAGTATTCTTTCGACTCTTCTTTTTGTCGGACTCATATTTTTTCTCCTGTCGCGTATGAGTATAGGAGGCGCGAACGGTCCGATGAATTTCGGTCGAAATCGAGCAAAACTCTACGATCCCGAAAAAGATAAAAAAGTGACATTCGCTGATGTTGCCGGATCGGAAGAGGAAAAAAATGATCTCGTAGAGATCGTCGATTTCCTGCGAAATCCTGATAAATATAAAGAGCTGGGCGCGAAGATCCCACGAGGAATCCTCCTTCAGTGACCTCCAGGAACTGGGAAAACATTGCTCGCTCGCGCAGTCGCAGGCGAGTCTAATGTACCATTTTTCTCGATTTCTGGATCAGAATTCGTCGAGATGTTCGTCGGAGTCGGAGCGGCTCGCGTACGCGATCTTTTTGCGGAAGCACGAGAACATGCGCCAGCGATTATTTTTATCGATGAGATCGATGCGATCGGAAAAAGGCGTGCCGCAGGAATGTGAGGTGGACATGATGAGCGTGAGCAGACGCTGAATCAGATCCTGACAGAAATGGATGGATTCGATAACGATACGAAAGTGATCGTCATGGCAGCGACCAATCGTGCTGATGTACTCGATCGTGCACTTCTGCGTCCGGGGCGATTCGACCGAAAAGTGACGATCAATCTCCCGACACTGGAAGACCGAAAGCAGATTATCATGATTCATGCGAAACAAAAACCTCTTGCTTCCGACTTTGATATCGATCGTACAGCTGCACTTACTGTCGGATTTTCTGGTGCTGAGATTGCGAATCTGATGAATGAAGCGGCTATTATAGCTGGAAAACAAGATAAAAAAACGATTACACAGAAGATGGTTCAGCTCGCAGTCGAGAAGGTCGTCATGGGAAATGAGAAAAAATCCCTTCGTATGACGGAGCATGAGAAAAAATTAACCGCCATTCATGAGGTCGGACATGCACTGGTCGGAAAACTTTTACCACATACCGATCCAGTTCATAAGATATCCATCCTTCCACGAGGTTCTGCGGGAGGTGTGACATGGTTCCTCCCTGAGAAAGATCGTACCTATGTCTCGAAAGCGAAATATACAGATGAGCTCGCATGTCTCTATGGTGGACGTGTCGCAGAAGAGATATTTTTCTGAACTGAATATATTACGACATGAGCATCGAATGACATCGAGAAAGCGACAGAGATCGCTCGTGCGATGGTAATGCGCTTCGGATTCGATGAGGAGCTCGGAGCAGAGAACTATATCGCAAGCTCAGAAGATGCCTTTTATTCGGAGGGGAATCGCAAAAATATCTCAGAAAAAACACAGAATCTGATCGATGAAAAAGTACGAAATATCCTGAAGTCAGCGTATGAGACCGCACGCTCGATCCTTACGAAGTATCATACACTTCATATCACGATTTCCGATGTCCTCATTCAGCAAGAAGAAATGCTCCAGGAAGACTTCGATGCGTACTTCACAGATATCGTCGTGCCACCGAAAGTCGCTATGTAAATTTTCAATATTTTTATGCGAAAATCACGACTCTCTGCATTCACACTCGTAGAACTCATGATCACGATCGCGATTATCTCGATTCTCGCGGTTGTCGCGATGCGACTCGCGGATGATCAGACACCTGCGGTCGATCGGGAGCGTTCTATTCGACTCGCAAACAGAGTCGAGTCTGATCTTATGACCACCTACACGAATATGTACCTCGGTCGTGGGATTTTTACGGAGAATGGCATTATCTTTCCGGATATCGTCCATCTCTCGATGGCTTCGACAGGAGTTGCCAACACCTATCTCTCGTTGAGTGGTGAGGTTATCAGTTCGGGAGCACTCCTGAGTTATCCGTTTTTTGACGGAGATACAAAATATCTGATTGCAGGACTGACACTCTGTGATTCTGGTGGACTGAATAGTGTATCCTTCACTGGAGGGATGATCGTCCTCGGAAAATGATATGCAAACTATCAGAATAGTGCAGGAAATCCTCTGAATCAGAGTATCTTTCAGATGACGACGGTCTACCGCACTGTCACACGATATATCGTATTCGATCGTCGTGTCGGGATGACAGAGGTCCAAAATAAGCCGTACTGTCAGTAATTATTCTCCGATGTTGAGCATTCGCATCAGGATCTCTCGCGTTGCATAGATATCTCACTGTGCCGAGTGTGCCTTATAATTTTTCACCCCAAAAACCTCCGCAAGTCCGCCCGGCTTCGAGAGACTCGTACTCTGATAGGGAAGTTTTTTCCCATTATATCGAGCGATCGCATTATCATAGTTCGCGATCGACTTCGTGTCGATGACATCGTTTCCGAGTTTCAGAATCAGATCATTTCGCCCCACAGCTGAGAAAATACTCTCGAGAAAGACGATATCAGCAGTCACATACTGTCAGACGATGATCGGAGGATTCGTCGGGAAATACGCATCGAAGAAAATCTCGAAATCATTCACAAATGCGTCGTATGATTTTCATCGAGCAATCCGATCCAGTGTAAAGCCATTATATTCGAGTGCTTCAGGATCGATCATAGCATCCTCTGGTGGACAAATATCACGATAGAGTTCTGCTATAATCTTAAATTTTTCATCCATGACAATACCTCCGAACTCTACGACGCCATGCCGAAAGGGATTCAGTCACGTCATCTCCAGGTCCATGAGGAGATATATGCCAGATGAAACTTGATTTTTCATATTGGACGAGTATATCTAAATCATTCTTTCTTGTCAATTCTAATATAATTTCTATGACCGGCCAATTTATCGTAAAAGATCCCTTTTTTAAAAAAGCAAAAGCGCTTGGATATCGCGCGCGAAGCGCTTTTAAACTGATTGAGATCGATGAAAAATTTCATCTCCTGCATCCGAAGATGCACGTGCTCGATCTTGCATCTGCTCCGGGGAGCTTCCTACAGGTAATTTCTGAGAAAGTGTGACCAGAGGGAAGAGTGGTTGGGATCGATCAGAATCGGATTGATCCGTTCTGAAATCAGAATATTTCCCTTTTGCAAGCGGATATTTTCGATACCGCGCGAATCACATCATTTTTTTCCACACTCTGACTCTCGCACTTCGATCTGATTACTTCCGATATTGCGCCGAGTACGACTGGGATGACTGGAGTCGATCAGTATCGATCGATCGAGCTGAATCTCGCGATCGTCGAGCTTGCCGATACATTTCTGAAAAAGTGAGGAAATCTTGTCCTGAAGGTCTTCGTGTGAGAAGATGTAAATGATCTTGTCTTTCCGATAAAAGAGCGATATCAGAAGCTCGCCCGTATGAAGCCGAGGGCGTGTCGGGATCGTAGTTTTGAAGAATATTTTATCTGCATCGGAAAAAAGCAGTAAAAGACTCGATTTTTACAGAATATTACACTGTGAATATCTCACTTTTTGCAATGTCTTTGACTTCCTTTTTTATAAAATTCTGTATACTGGGCGGGACTACGAGTAAAACTCCTCCTTATGAAAAAGATATTTTTTGGATTTTTATTTTTTTTCCTTGCTTTTTCCTCGCTCTTCGCGACGAATGAAGTGGATACAGGGAGTGGTGCAGTCGCGTCATGAAGTGCTTTTACATCGATTCTTTACCCGGTGTGACCAGACTTTGACCAGCTGAAAGAGATTATAGAGCATACTTTTTCTCCTCAGATGAATGCATCTGAGTCGAGTCAGTGTATCGCTGATGGCACACTCTGCACAGACTATCAGTATACATCTTTGACAGAGAAAACCCTGAAAGATATTATCGTGAAGACATATAATGGAAATGAGGTGTGGTATAGGCATATTTTCGGGGGAGCGAGCGTTTCCACGCTTTCCCTAGATCAAGAAATATGATCTGAGACTCTTGAAGCGGTACTATCACATGTTCCGAAGGGTACGTCGATTGCTCCCTGGATTACGCAGGTACAGATACCTGGATCGGAGGAAAATATTATGGTTCGTGTCATCGATGGTGTTATCACTCGGATGAAGCGACAGAAATGTGAAAAGTCATCTCCTGTTCGGGATTGCTATGCAGATATCAGTAATGAATTTTTACCCACCGAATCAGAGCTTTTTGCTGAGTCGATTTTTCTCTATGGGAAAAGCGTAAAGATCGGCGACCTAAGTGGACAAATCCTCTATCAGCGGATTCCATATAGTGGTGCGACTGATATCGCACCGTACATCTATGAAGGGGAAGTAAATCGTGCATTTTCTGGACTGATTTGGTCTGAATTTCAGTCCCAATTTAGTACAGCACTTCCGACGATTCCATCATTTACATTTCAGAATATATTCCAGAAGATACGACAATTTCGTGCTGATCCGACAGAGGAAAAACTATGAGAACTCGAGCAAAAATATCTCTCGGATACGAGTGAATTGAATCCATGAACACAGGAGTTACTTCGTGGGGAGCTTCGGTATTATGCGACGATTTTTGCGTCACGACAGCCGACATATACACTCGCACTTCGAAATACCGTATTTACGCGAGAAGAAGCTCGAGAGCGACTGCATGATGACGATGTTCGGACAGCACTTTTATATTACTCCTCTCAGCTTGGAAATAATCCGAATCCACTTCCGTGCTATGGCTCTGAGACTACTCCGCAGTGTCAGGAGATGGAGACGAATGCGAAATGAGTAATTACCGCACTCGCGCTGATCGAGCGTGCACAGTGAAAGTATCCAGACAGTATTGATGCGTTACGTGGAGGTCAGGTAAATCTGAGTACGTATATGCTCGATAATTTTGTGGAAAATTTTCACTATGAAACGGTGGGGGACGAGTATCGAATTATGTACATTGGAGATATCGTAGATGATACTGATTCTTTCTGGAAACAGAATGCCTATGAAGCGATTTTGAGTGGAAAAACTGTTTCTGTTCCAGCACTTTTTTCACGTATTCCAAGAGAGAGTGTTTTCGTCTATGTGAAGAGCCCTTCAGAGCTTACTCAGATTCTGGAGACGGAAAACGACTCTTTTTTCCAGAGCTCTCAGGATGCATGACAGTATAATTTCATCCAGAATTTTTTTCATGAACTTCTTGTGTTGAATCATATAGATACCTATAAGAGTATAAAAAATCCTTTTGCAATGGTCCTAGCTGATACAAATATCACCGACTTGCATATTGTCTCCATCTTTTCAGAAGCAGATCAGGGTGTATTTCCTGAAAGTGACTCCTATGTACGAGTATTATCCGGGGGGTATCTGTATATTGCACGTTCTCAGGAGATACTGAATGTATACTTTTCTTCGCTTTCCACAGGAAATATGCAATCATCTGATGATTTACGTGCATTCTGGTCGGAACATAGTGAGGAGATTCATACAGCATTTGGATTTGTCTGAGATGGGTTTCTCGAAAAGCTCACCTCGCTCGATACGTATGTGACCGAGTATCGAAGGCATACACTGTATCAGCAACTCTGGAATCTGCAGGAACACGTGTGGGCATATGAAGATGCTTTTTCTACACTTCCGGAGTCTCTCGTGGATGCTTATGCCGGGGTATTTCCTGAGTATGATAGCGGTTTTACACTGAGTGGTATATATGTATTTCATCCGGAGATTGGGACGGTGCAGAAGCATATTTTTACTCCGAAAGAGGTCACTTCTGTGACGAATATCGAGCTTCAGAGTTATCTTCAGTATCGACAGTTATTTCGTGAAGTTCAGAAAAATATTAATCCGATCGGCATTATCATAAATCAGTATGGCGATGGGATCGAGCTGAATATATTTATGTTTCCTGTACCTGATGGAGTATGAATCATGTACCATCTCAGAACGCTTCTAGTATGAAATACACGAGATATACTTCCGATCAGTACGGATTCAGATATTCAGTCAGGGATTCTGGGACTTTTTTTCTGAGTCGATCGAGAAAAATTCTACCAAACGCTGCTCGATGATACAGAAATATCGGCATATATTAAACGATTTCAGACATGGCTCTGAGGCGAGAATATCCTCCAGTCTCTTTCGTGAGAATTTGCACTCGTGTTCTGATGAGCGGATGCCTCTGTGATCGAAGACCTTGATATGACAGGACTCGATGCCCATATGATTATCGGATTTCAGAGCGAGGAGAAAGGGAAAAAATTTCTCGAGACATTTTTTGCTCGTGTATTACGCGATTCTATATCATCGACCGGCGTAGAGCTATCTCAGATTCCTCTCACAGAAGAATATAAATGAAAAACACTGTATTTTTATAAAGATATTCCATTTATTTTTACGAGTGTCGAGCCGACGTATTTTTTCGATTCTGGGTATGCGTATCTCTGACTGAGTCGCGAGAGTATTCAGAATGCGATCGATAAGAAAACAGAAGTTTCTATTACCGATGCGACCTCATTTCAGACAGGGACTTTTCTTGGGATGATTCTTCGGGGTGGATATTTCCGTGAACAGATCGGTGAGCTGACTTCCCAGATGCCGATATTTCGTCAGTTTCTTCCTGAGAGCTTCTTTCCGTACTCATTCTCATATATGATCTCTGAGTACAGTCGAGAGTATACTATCGCTCAGAAACTTAAACTTCCAGAACCACAATTTTCTCAGGATTTCTGATTTGCGACCCTTCGATGAGAGAGTGGAAGCCTCATACTCTCTCTCAGTAAAGAAAAAGTACTGAATTTTTCAGGAATGACACTAAGCCTCTGGGAAAAAATTCGTCCGAAAATCTCGCCCCGTTACTTTACTGCTAGCGGTGCATTGCTCGATGATCTCGATATCGATATACTTGATACACTTTCTGAGATGACACTCTCGAGTAATATGAATGCAAAAACTGCACACAATGCAGATCTCTTCCAGAATATTACCGCTGGAATAAATATATCCGATCATGAAATTGGGGTGAAAATACGGATTTTCGGTGACTCCACACCTCTTGTCGTGAAGCTTCCGGGCATTAACATTAATCTGTATGTGATCCTTGCAAGTTTTCTCTTCCTTATCGTTATCAGTGGCGGTATCACTATCATCTCACGTGTACAGACAAAGAAGAAATCATAATCATTTCTATGCATATTTCCCTCAAGAATATATCGTACACATACTCCCAGAAGCCGATATTATCTGATATTCATCTGGACATACAGTCATGAGACTGGATCGCATTTTACTGAGCGAGCGGAAGCGGAAAGACGACACTTCTGCGGATTGTCGGGACACTCTTGCGAGCGCAATCTGGAGTCTATACTATCGATCATAAGACATTATATTCTTTCTGACTCTCAGAACTTCGGTCACTTCGAAAGAATCGATTCTGATATATTTTCTCAGATCATCACTTTATCGAGAACTTTTCTGCTCGAGAAAATATTCTCTTATCGCATACACTTTCTCATCTTCCGATCGATATGAAACGGATGGAAATGCTTGTCGATATACTCGATATAGGTGAATATCTCGATCAGAAGGTGGCATTTCTCTCGACTGGACAGCGTGAAAGAATGGCTGTAATTGCAGGATTGATCCATACTCCAGACTGTATTATTATCGATGAGCCATGATCGAGCCTACACACCGACATGCGAAATACACTCTATACATTACTCGAGGCGGAGCGTGCTCGATGAGTGATAATCGTCTCTGCTTCGCATGATCCACTGCTTCAGATTCATACCACACAATCCTATTCTCTTTATGATTCTACGCTTCATCCTGTCACATCTCTGAAATAATATTGTCCGAACAGGCATTATTATTACGACTATCTTTCTCTCGAGTGTGTTGTCATTTTTTCTCGTATTCCTCTACTTACAGATTTTGAACTCTGCTGAATATTATACGATCGGAAATGTAAATCCACTACGTTTTGAGATCAGCCGTTCATCGAGTATTTTATCAATTCTGAATTCTGAGTATGAGTTTGGAATCGATCAGGGAACACTGAATACGATTGAAAAGGATGAGACAATCACTGACTGGTATGTATTTTCTCTCGTAAATATTCCAGCGATTATTCGTGTAGAAGCCTTCGGATATGCGCTTGAGACAGATGTGCCATTTTTTACTGCTTCTGATCGACTCTTCTGTGGTACAGAAGCATGTACGAGTCCCACTCCTGTCTGATTTTCTCGACTCCTCCTCGATTTCTATAATCTGAATATTGCAGGAACTGCAGAATTCTTTCCGAAAATACCGGAAGCACTTATTACCTCGCATGATATAACTCTGACACTGGGAACTTCGAAGGTGTTCGATTATAATTCGACCCATCCATATACATTTTCTGGAAGGATTTCTGCGATTACACCGGATTTTCCGAGCATGGGGATTACCATCCCTGAGTCAGTCGGACGTACTGCGCTTGCCAGTCTCGGAAAGTCTCTCGATCGCCCATTTCGACTTATCTGATATGCCCATGCAGATACTGATATCGAAGGTATTCGATCGCGATACGGCTCTGGATATCAGGTGCGATTTGATACTGATCGACAGGCTCAGCTCTCAGAAAAACTCACCCTTCTTCATTTTCTTTTTGCTGTATTTACGATCATTAATATCGGAGTACTGACAATCATAATGAGCTTATTCATCTTCGACATCCTTCGCCAATATTCGCCACTCTTCCGAACTTTCCGAATGACAGGAGTACCGATCCATACGAATTTCCTCATTGTTATGGGAGAAATCCTGATCGCATGAGGGACCTGAATTCTTGCAGGCTTCATCGTATTTGCGATCGGGCTTCATTTCTGAAAAATATTTCTGCTCCAAAAATTTGTCGAAGTTGGTATTGTGCTTCCGCTTATTCCTCTTGATCCGGTCGTGTTTACCATCCTCATAATCCTCTATCTTATGTTCCTCGTTTTTCTCGCATTTCTGATTTCTGCACCAAAAATCTTTCAGAAATGGGAAAGGGGGGCAGATTATGAGTAAAAAATATCCCGCATAATTCGGATCGCTTTTGCTTGATCCATAAATCCGGGACTTGTTGCGATGGTAATCAGTCTGGCATGCTTCGCAAAATGTGTGATACAGGCTTTCTTTTTCTCGTAGTCGATATAATCAAGCTCTTCCGAGAAGAAATCCATGTCGAGATTCAGAATATATTCTGTCGGATATTTCATTCAGAGGGCTTCATCTATATCGTATTCACCCTCGATTCTTACGATCGTATCGATGAGTCCAGCATTCTGTGCGGGGACAATATAATTTCCTACATTGCATGCATAATTCGTAAATTGCCAGATATTCTCGAGATAGATGTCTCCGGATTTTTCTCCTCTTTCTGGAAGGATATTTTTATTTTCCCAGAGGTCAGAATGTTCATCGATATGTATCAGTGTCGTCCCCATCTTAATAATACCGTTTATAAGTGCTTCATACCAGAAGTATAGAGCATGATTATGATTATCATGGATTATACACGGGATAGTATTATAATACGTGCGGATAAAACACTTCAGGCCAGATCGAGGTACCTCTTTTTCTCATATCACTTCTACAAAGACTGGCGTATTGCCTTCCTCCACATCTTCAAATGTCCCATCAACAATACGGGGTATAAAAAGTGAATGAAATATATCAGAGTGTCGATACAATGCATTATTTCCAGTGTATTCTGTCAGCCAATGTTCCTTATGATAACTTAGTCTTCACATAGAATCGAGAGAAGTTTCTGGGTTGCCTCATCAAGGTCGTCATTTATGATATGAAAATCATATATATCTTTTTTTGCCATCTCTTCGAGTGTTGTCTGCTTGCGGATCTCGTGTTCTTCGTCTGTTTCCGTCCCTCTTCATTTCAGACGTTCGATAAGAGCTTCTTCAGAGGGTGGGAGAATAAAAATAGTCCTTACCGTATATCATTTTGCTTCGAGTATAGGTTTTATAGTGATCATCCCCTTCGGTTCTATGATATAGACTGGATTTTTTCCAGACTGGATTACCTGATCGAGTGCATCGAATTTCGAGCCATAATATGTTCCATGGACGATCGCGTACTCGATCATTTTTCCTTCACGTATATTTTTCTCGAATATTTCTGGAGATGTAAAATAATAATCAACGCCATCTTTCTCCTGTGGACGTGGCGAACGTGAGGTCATCGTGACGACTCGTTGGATTTTTTCCTGACAGAGCGGAGCGACACGCTCCCAGAGTGTATTTTTTCCGACTCCTGCGGATCCAGAAATGATAAAAACATGTGCCATATTTGATTCTTTTTCAAGTAAAGTATAAAAAAAACACGAAATGTAAAGAGGAGGTTTTCTTTTTTTTCTTTTTCTATATAATCGGGAAAAAGAAAGTCTTCGGATATATCGAAGTTTTCCCATCCTTTTACCCTTTTTTCTATGTCGTTCGCTTCCACCATTCGTAATAGTTACCTTCAGTTTATGGAGTCGAAGGGACATATTATCGTCCCATCGTCGTCACTTCTTCCAGAAAATGATCCGACGACGCTTTTTACTGGATCCGGGATGCAGCCGATGCTTCCGTATCTTCTCGGTGAGTCGCATCCACTCGGAAAACGTATCGCAGACTCTCAGAAATGCTTTCGTGCGGTCGATATCAATGAAGTCGGCGATAACCGACATACGACTTTTTTTGAAATGCTCGGGAACTGGTCGCTTGGGGACTACTTTAAATGAGAGCAAGTTCACTGGATGTGGGATTTCTGTATTCACACGCTCGGGATCGACCCAGAGAATCTGTACACTACCTGTCACAATGGATCGATCGACGCGGGTATCGCTCGCGATGATGTCACAGCTGAGCTCTGGAAACAGCTATACGAATCGGTCGGGATTGAGGCTCGTATTTCTGATACCGCTTCAGAAACTGGTATGAAACCGGGGGAGCACATATTCTTTTACGAGGATAAAAAGAACTGGTGGTCGCGTGCATGAGCTCCAGCAAAGATGCCCGTGGGCGAACCTGGAGGTCCTGACTCTGAGATGTTCTGGGATTTTGATCCACTCGGTGAGAAGCGGATTCACGAGCGTTCACCATGGCGTGATAGACCATGTCATCCGAACTGTGATTGTGGACGATTTCTCGAGATCGGAAATAACGTCTTTATGGCATATCGGAAGGAATCAGATGGATTTCATGAGTTGCAATCGAGAAATATCGACTTCTGAGGTGGACTCGAACGTATGGCAATGGCGATAAAAAATATGCCAGATATTTTTATGACGGGGATTTTCGACTCACTGAAGGAGGAGCTCGAGTGACTTTCATGAAAAATGTATGGGGACGTCTACATCGAGACACGAGCCTTTCGTATCATTATGGATCATCTTCGTGCCTCGACATTTCTTATCGCAGATGGCGCACTTCCATCAAATGTGGACGCCGGATATTTTGTCCGTCGGCTCATTCGTCGATCGATCCGCGCTGGTCGAGTCATCGGCGTATCAGAATATTTTACGAGTCGGCTCGCAGAGCGTGTGATCGGGGATTATGGTGATACGTATCAGAATCTTGAGACAAAGAAAAATGAAATCCTCGCGGTATTTGCTGAGGAAGAAGATCGTTTTCGTAAGACACTTGAGCGTGGTGAGCGAGAGATCGAGAAGATCCTCGTTTCTGGCGATAAGATCGATGGGAAAAAGGCATTCTGGATTTTCGAGACGTATGGATTTCCACTCGAGATGACGGAAGAGATTATCCTCGAACATCGGTATGCGTGACATACAGAGCTTGACGAGATCGCGAATGTCGAGATCCTTCGGGAAAAACTCTTCGAGCTCGATCCGAATCTCGAACAGGAGATGAATAATTTCCTCCAGGAATTTCATGAATCCGCAAAAAACCATGCGGATCTCTCGCGGACTGCGGCTGCAGGGAAGTTCGCAGGTGGACTCGCGGATCACTCCGATGAGACGACAGCGCTTCATTCTGCATGCCATCTGATGCTCGCAGGACTTCGACACGTTCTCGGCGACCATATTCATCAGGCAGGCTCCAATATCACGGCTGAGCGACTTCGATTTGATTTTACACATCCTGAGAAAGTGACTCCCGAGCAACTTCAGCACATTGAAGACTATGTAAATAGAGCGATCGATTCCGGATTCACCGTATTTCTCGAAGATATGAAAAAAGAGGATGCGAAAGCATCCGGTGTCGAGGGATCTTTCTGGGAAAAATATCCCGATGTCGTAAAAGTCTACACGATGAAAGGTGCAGACGGTACTATCTATTCTCGTGAACTTTGTGGATGACCTCATGTCGAGACGAGTCAACATATGGGACATTTCCGAATCATCAAGGAAGAATCGAGTAGTGCCTGAATTCGCAGAATTAAGGCGGTGCTGGAGAAATAATTTTTTGAGGAAATAAAAAAATGCACCAAATTTGGTGCATTTTTGTGTCGTTTTCCTATGATTATTCGATTCCATGTTTCCTATTCACATAGATTCCCACTTGTGCGAGATAGTGACAAGGCGGGTGTTTTTTTTGACTTCACTCTTGAATTTTATTCCCCCCGAGGATGCGAGCTTTTCCTTTTTTTCCTGCGGATTCCTGCATTTCCACGAATGACAAGCCTTCGGCTTGTTTCTTCTAGATTCATTTTTATCTTCGATTTCTTCTGAAAATTCAGTCTTATTCCGTTCATAAGGGTGGATTCGGTTCATTTACCCAGCCGTAAAGACTTCTGATCGCGATCCTCGGGATCGGAAGAGCGTCCCATCATGTCGTATAAGAACTCATTCGATTTCTTTGGTTTCCTCGAGAGTTTTCATGGCGAGCTCCCACGGCATGACACACAGCACCGTCGCATAGCTATCGACACATATTCCGGTATTTCCTTCGATATAACTCGCGATGACATCACGCGCTGATTCGCCAGTGTGCGGATCGATCAGGTGGTGATGATTTCCCCATTTTCGCTTCGTACCTGCACTGCACGCGAGAAATGAATCTCGGAGAAGAAGGGTCCCGATAATTTCATCCGCATTCATGGGGCTTTCGAGTCCGACATTCCACTCTCATCGCGCATATATGTCTCCTCAGAAATTTATCAGAAATCGGTCGTGATGATCGAGCAGGGATGATATCACATCGAGGAGATATCACTTTCCGACTCATCAGAACTCGAGTTCTACACCATTCTGAAGAAAGACTTCATGATCATGTATTTTTACATCATGAAAATTTCCATTATTTTCTTGCGCGTCTGTCGAGCGTCCGTATCCGAGTCGTGAGAGCTGTTTTCCGATCGTCGGATCAAAATATCCATGTGTTTTCTCGGCAAGAGAAAGTGCAAAGGAAAGCATTTTCCGAGCATCATCATCGAGTATTGCATGCTTGCTCGTATTGAGCTCTCGGAGCCAGTTATCCTCTCGGAATCGAGAAAATTTCTGCTCAAAATGAGAAAGTCGTTCTGTAATCGTATGAAAATCTTTTTCACAGGATTTTTCTGTATCGATCTCGATCGTGAGATGGGTGCCGATACTTTCAAGAGTGAGTTTTTGCATGATTAAATAGTACTGATAAATTCTTTAAATGCGTCAGTCGTGAGGGATGCCCCACCGATCGTCGAAAGATTCTCCACTTCTGCGAGTGTTTTTCCGACGACTTTCGAGCTGAGCTGATTTGCAAAACTTGACTGATAGCGAGAATCCTCACCATTTCAAGAAACCATACTTGCCGAAGCACTTACGATCGTGTCCCCTTCAACTGTGACCGTGAAGTTCGTGGTCGTTGAGGAGCGAGGTCATCGGTACGTCATATCCTGGGAATAAGTTTCCTCTGCACTGGCTGTTACATCAGACGCTGTATTTTCGGAAGGAATTGTATCTTCCGACACCGTGCTTACTTCCGATACAGTCTCAGAACCTTCTTCTGGAGCTGAGGTCGAGGAGGTCGTACTCTCCGTCGGAGTTGTCGTATCCTCACTTGCAGTCGTCGTGTTTGTCTCGGTGGAGGTTGTCTGGACTGTCGGAGTGGATGCACTTGTTTCTGTATTATTTGTCCCACATGATGCCAGAAAGAGTGTCATAAATGAGATAGTCAGAAGGGAAGTAAATTGAGCAGAGATTTTCATAAAGAATAAAAGATTAAAGATTATATCATTGGTATTATATATTTTCTCTTTAAAAAAAGTTAAAATCTTCACTTCTTGCGTGACGAGAAAATAAAACTGAATATAATCAAAGCTATGAAAAAAGAAATACTTCTTTCGGCACTCGCATATATTCTCGACTGGTACGATCTCCATGGGCGACATACGCTTCCGTGGCGTGAGCGGGGGGCTCATATATCGCTCAGTGACCGTACGTATCGTGTCTGGCTATCAGAGATACTTCTTCAGCAGACACAAGTCGTCCGAGTGATTCCATATTTTCAGAGGATTCTGACCGATTTTCCGACGGTGTATGATCTGTCCCAGGCGTCGTATGAGGATTTTTTTCCATATTATAAAGGAATGGGATACTATTCTCGAGCGAGAAATATTCTTCGGACAGCACAGATTATTACCACGGAATATAGTGGAGTCTTTCCACGAGAATCCCGAGAACTTCAGAAACTTCCTGGAATATGAAAGTATACGAGTGAGGCGATTCGAGCCTTTGCATACGATATTCCGACACTTGCGTGGGATACGAATCTTGAGAAGGTTTTTGCACGGATACTCTCAGGGAGTCGATTTATCAGACTGAGTGAATCAGAGAAGGATGAAATTCAGAAAATTCTTTTTTCATGATCTGATCGTTCAGCCTTCGCAATAAACTCAGCACTGATGGACTGGGCAAACTGTGTCGATCTGAATCAGAAGAGTCAGATTCCGTGGGAAATATATATGCCCTATGGAGTATTCGCATCAACACGAGGGGAATCCGAAGAAAATATTCAGAAAATCGCGTCTCGGTTTCCTCTTCCGGATGCCTTTATTATCGTGATTCTTCATAGAGATCATCGTGTATATTTTTCCGACTCATATCGAGTATCCCCAGATTTTTCTCTGTCTGATGGGATACTTCCGTGATGACTTTCAGGATATACACCATTTATCCTTACTCCATCCCTTTCGCGCGATGTACGAAGCGTGGTGCAGACATTTTTTCACGATTCCTACGGACTCGAAGTTTCTGTCCGTCCCGTCCATAAGAAGTGATATAATCAGGATTCCTATCCGTATTGTGTCGTAAATGCGCAGATACAGAGTGGAGTATATAATTTTTCAGAATTTCAAAAAAAATAACTATGCCACGCCTCAGAAAACATGCACATCTTCTCCCCATTCTTACGACTCTTACAGAGAGTCCGGGAGTTTATCAGATGAAGAACTGACAATGAAAAGTCATCTATGTCGGAAAAGCAAAAAATCTGAAATCGCGCGTAAATTCGTACTTTCTCAGACCACAAGATCTGAATCCCGCAAAGAAGCAGATGGTGGATCAGGTCAGAAATATCGAGATTACTATTACGAATACGGAGGTGGAAGCATTGATTCTCGAGACAAATCTTATAAAACACCTCCATCCAAAATATAATATCCTGATGAAAGATGATAAAAATCTCTCTTATATCAAGATTACAAACACCCCGATCCCTGAGCTTATACGGACACGAAAAAAGAATTCCGATGGATGACAATACTTCTGACCATATGTGAGTAATGTTTCAGGAATCGTGCGATATATTCGTCGTCTTTTCCGGATTCGCGCCTGCCGAGTGCAGTTCGCCCGAGAGAAAGAGAAGATCACCGTGACGGATCGTGCAGGGAAGACGCTTCCGTGCATGGATTATTATATCGGACTCTGTCCAGCTCCATGTATCTTGCGTGACGAAAATATACATGAACATGACGAAAATATACAAAAAGCACGTGATTTTCTGAAAGGGAAATATGCTGATGTGATTCGTACGATAGAGGAACAGATGAAAGAACGAGCAAAGAAAATGGATTTCGAGTGAGCCCAAGAACTCAAAGATATACTCATGGGAGTTCGGAATATTATGGAATATCAGAGCGTGCGAGATAAGATAGAAGGCGATCACGATATTGTCGTTCTTTATGAGAAAAATTCACGATTTTTCGTATGAATCACACAAATACGGGAGAGTCGAGTTATCGGAAATATACGTTTTGAGCTCGAGAGTCGACTCGATATGACACACGAAGAGTTGCTTTCTGATTTTCTTGCGGCGCACTATATCGAGAGTGAAGTCGATATGCCAGACACGATCGCACTCGAGATGATCGTATCTGATGAGGCAATACAGCGATATTTTCGAGAGAAAAAAGTCGCCGTCGATGCACCAAAACAGTGACCTCGATACGAGCTTCTGAATTTCACACGAAATCAGCTCCGAGAATATGCATATAAGTCAGAACTCGCAACACTTGAAAATAAAACACTCACCCGCTGACATATGGTACATATTCTGGATCGACTTGGATATCCGATTCCAAAGTCGGGATCGATCCGATTCGAGTGCTATGACATTTCTCATACACACGGATACTTTACAGTCGCATCGCGTGTCGTGATCGAGAATGGAAAAACCAAGAATTCTGACTATAAGAAATATAATATAAAAACCCTTCAGAAAGGTGAGATCGATGATTTCGCTTCTCTGAAAGAAGTTTTATTTCGTCGTACACTTGAGTGACTGGAGCTCTGAAATTTCCCCAATCTCCTCATCATCGATGGAGGAAAATGACAGCTCTCTCATGCGATAGAAGGAATACATATGGGAGTACAAAAATTCTCTGAATTATGAAAATGAGAAACATCAGGCTTTTTTACGCAAAATTCCTTTCTTCTTGACTCTCTTGATACACTTCCGCCAATTTGTTCGCTCGCAAAACGAGAAGAAGAAATATTTCTTCCGTGAGATTCGAAGTCTATCATATTTGAGAAGGGCACTCCTGAGCTGATGGTACTTCAGAAAGCACGTGATGAAGCGCATAGATTTTCCATTACTGCAAATCGTCAGACACGCACAAAATCTATGAAAAAAAATCTCCTCGAGGAACTCCCATGATTCTGACCTGCAACACGAAAAAAACTTCTGAAACTCGCCGGTTCTATCGATGGAATCCGTTCTTTATCTGAAGAATCTCTTCTCTCTGTCTGCACGAAGAGTCAAGTCGAGACACTTCGTGATCATGGACTTATATAATTTCCTCGTAAAATCCCTATAAAGTCAAGAAAATACCATGTGGAAGGGCTTGCATTTGTATACTATTTTTATACAATCGAGATGTTTTTTTTATTACCTCTTTATGGGAACAATTTTCCTCCCTCTTCAGAAGACTTCTCTTTTCTGATGTCTTCGCATAATAGTCGCATTACTTGCGATATTTTCTTTTTTCTGAATTTATTCTCTCGCTTATGCTGCCTCTGCCGATCTCATCGTCGAGAAATACTGACCTAATCGCCGCTTTAATAGTGGTTATTTTGTCTATAATATTTATCTCACTAATAATGGTCCAGATAGTGCAGATGGTGCTACTTTTTCCGATGTACTCTTTTCTGGGGCTCTTGATGTGGAAGTATACTGTGACTATACATCGATATGAACAGATTGTCCGACCTTTACTACGACAACAAATACACTGATCGAGTGAATTATCCCAAACTTTCCAAGCGGGTGAGTGGTTCAGTTGTCGGTCTATGGTTTTTATCCAGAATCACCTGCATGATCTGTCAGAAATACCATTACACTTTCTCCACCCTCTTGAGTGGTAGAGCTGGATGAGGGGACGAATACCGCATTTGCCGACACTATACTTCGTCAGATACTCGCCGTTGTTAATCTGGATATTGTGATGACACCTATCGCTACATCTACAATTCCCACCGCTCAAGCGGTCGATATTCTATGGAATGATGTCTATTTGAACCAAACTGCTGTTTTTGGTTCTGGTATTACGCTCACATTTACATGAGATACATTTATTAATAATCCGCTCCCTGGGTCTACTATTGATCCAACGGGAAAAATCTTGCTCCCTGCAGGTACTCCGCTAGGGGTATATATTTTTATGTATGAAATCTGCTCGATTCTCTATCCAGAGAGTTGTAGTACAGCGATTTCTACTATAGATGTCATGGATTATTCACTCGGTGTATATGCAAATGCAGATTCAGGAACACTTGTGAATAATATAGGCTGAGCCATCGATATTCTTGCAAATGATACTCGATGATGATCACCAGCAATAACGGATGTTGTTGTCCCTGCCTTTACTGGGGCAACCACTTTTGATAACCCTCTTCCAGACTCGTATTTTGATCCAAATACTGGACATCTCATTGTTTCACCAACCACACTTACAGGAATATTCGTACTCGAGTATGAAATCTGTGGGAATGGATATCTTCTGGAATACCCTGATGATCCTTACTGTGCGACAAGCACTATAACTATAACACTTGGAGACCCAAACCCGATCCAAGCTAACTCCGATTCTGGTACATTCCTNNAGTGTCGCTCTCACAGGAACGACTTCAATACCAGATATTTCCATCGATTCGAGTGGATTCCTCATCGTTCCAACATATACACACACAGGAACATACCTTCTGAATTACACCATCTGTCAAATTCTTTTCCCATCGAACTGTTCTCTCGCACCAATAACAGTCATCGTTACCGATGAGACAAGTACTGGAACCACGAATACATGAACAACCAACACAGGAACCACAACAAATCCAGGTAACCCATGAGGTGGCGGAGGAGGAGGTGGAGGATGAGGTGGAATCCCATCAACACCCACCACCTACTGTATCTACAACACCCACAGTACCGACAACACCTTCTGTCTCTCCGAGTCCTGCATGTACTCCGATCATTCTGAATATCATTGATCCACGACTCCAGGTCTATGCTCGAGAACTCGGGATCATCGGAGCAAGTAATATCTCTCGTCAGCTCACTCGTGCAGAATTCCTCTCCATTACCTTCCGCGCTGCTGGTATAGAAATCCCAGAATCCACAACAGGTACAAGTACCTATGCTGATGTAACCTCGAGTACGACTGAGACTCTCTTCTCTCGGACTATCGCATACGCGACAGAACTTGGTATCGTCTCTGGATGATCTGATGGAAACTTCCGACCGAATGATCCGATCACTCGATGAGAAGCAACAAAAATCCTCACCAACACATTCCACTTCTCTCCCGTTTCTCCTGATACTACTTTTGCTGATGTCTCTGTGACAGACTCTCTTGCACCATATATCATCTCTGCATATGAGAACTGTCTCGTCCATGGAAGAAATACTCTCAATGGTGAAATCATCTCTGGAAATGCTCGACTCTTCGAACCATGGGATACGATCACTCTCTGAGAAACTCTGAAGATCCTCTATAACATGACGAAGTAAGGAGACGTGAGAAGTTCCCTCATCAAAGAGACTCCAGATATATCTGGAGTCTCTTGCTTTTTCCGTGGCTTTTCTCAGGTTAAAAGACTTGATACCTCATAGGCACAATACAGTAGTTTCGTTTACTGTATTTCATATCTCTGATTAAGAGGCAATCAGGAAAAAATCTATTCAGAAACTTCTGAGAAATAGAGAATTTTCTTTTCACAACAGAGTCATTTCTGAGAAGTTTCTCTTGAGATTTGTAGCGTGAAAAGGGTTTTACCCCTTATTCACCATATAGAAATGTCATTCTGAGTACATATTACTTCTCCTTTTTCTGGACTTTCTTCGCATACCGATGCTTCCAGGAGTCGACCATTTCCCGATCATCTTCACTTCGGAGATCGAGTGTCCCGTCTTCTTCGAGCGTCGTATCGAGGGTCTTGATATACTCAGAAGTAAGGATTTCCCCTCCTCTTCTACTGAGCGATCCTTTTACCACGTCTGTCAGTGTCTCGACCAATATCTCGAATGGCTCGCGGTCGTCATCTTCGAGCTCGGACTCCTTTCCTTTTGCACACTCCTTAATATATCAGACGATTCCCTGCGCATCCGAGGCCCCGAGGAGCGATATCGAGTCTGTCCCCGCGAGCTTAATAATCACATCTGACGCGCCGATCAGTGCATACCACCAGTTTTGTGTTCGCACTTCGAGTCCTTCGATTTTCTCATATTCAGTGTAGAGCGCATCCTGTGTGATAAATTTCCATCGGACACTGATAATCTCATTCTCTGTCGCGATCCAGACGTCATTATACCAGTCGAATAATATATACATCATCACGGCATAGATACCGAGTAAATACGCAGAAGCGGTAAAATTCGTGACGGCATCTCGGATCTCAAATGCATCGTGATAGTACAGAAAACCCGGGATCAGGACTGCGAAGATCGACCACAGAATCAGGTCCTCGATAATCAAGATAATATGCCGATGAAAGACGTAGTGGATCTTGCTCCCGTCTTTTACATATCGTGCGAAAAAGATGCGATCAAAAGAAGTCATAAATACAAAAAATTAACCCTTTGCTTCTGCCCAGTTCATGCCAGTGTGAATATCGACTTGAATCGGGACAGAAGATTCCGGGAGGACATGCTCCATCTTTTCTCTGACAAGCTCGAGAAAGATCGACTCCTCAGACTTCGGAATCTCGAAGACGAGTTCATCATGGACTTGGAGGAGCATTTTTCCAGAGAGATTCTGGTCGCGTATCGCAGAGTCGATCTCGATCATCGCGTATTTCAGCACGTCCGCTGCAGTTCCCTGAATTGGCATATTTATCGCTTCTCGCTCTGCACTTGTGCGGATCATGCGATTTGCATCATTGATCGTTCGGATAAAACGTTTTCTTCAGAAATATGTCTCCACATAGCCATTTTCCCGCGCTTTTCCGAGAATTGTGTCGTAATATTTTCTCACTCATGGATATTCTCTGAAAAAATTCTCGATATATTCGTTCGCTTCTTTCGGATTTGTACCGAGTGATTTCGCGAGTCCGAAGCCTGTAATTCCATAGATCACTCAGAAATTCACAGTTTTTGCGATACGACGCATTTCACTCGTGATTTCTGCATTTTCTCAGAAAAGAAAATGAGCAGTGCGCGCGTGAATATCTTCTCCTCGGATAAAAGTCTCTCAAAGTGCTGGATCGCCCGAGAGAAAAGCAAGAATCCGAAGCTCGATCTGTGAGTAATCGGCGACGAGCAGGACTGATCCATTTTTCGGGATAAAGCACGACTTGATTTCATGTGCATAGCCACTTCCGGTCGGAATATTCTGGAGATTGGGATCTTCGCTCGACATGCGCCCAGTCGATGCACCGATCTGATTATAGTGGGTGTGGACTCGCTTCGTGGTCGGATTGACCGACTTCAGGAGCGCATCGATATATGTCGATACGAGCTTCGAATACGAGCGATGATCGAGGATAAGGCGCGCAATATCATGTTTTCCTGCGAGTTCCTCGAGGACATCTGTATCGACCGAGAATCCAGTTTTATTCTTCTTCGTGAGAGGAATACCGAGTCTCTGAAGGAGCTCTGCGACCTGCTTCGGAGAGGAGAGATTTATATTTTCTCCGACGAGTTCGCGGACTTCTGTCTCGATTTTTCGTATCGATGCGCGGAGATTTTCGCCGATTTCTCGGAGTTTTTTCTGATCGATCAGAATCCCTTCCTTTTGCATACGTACGAGTACGGGGATCAAATCCATCTCGAGCGAGAGGATTTTTGAGTTCGGATATTCTTTTCCTACATGTGACAGAAGTGCGATCTTCATCTCAGGAGTCCCATCCCATTCGTATCCGAGTTCGCGCTCGATGAATTCAGAAAAACCTCATCGCGTCCGCGTATTTGAGAGAAGTTCCGCGATATGTACATCGAAAAAAGGCATTCTGAGAATGAGAATGCCTTGAGTATATCCGAAAATATGCGAGATGCAAAAGGGAAAATTTACGCTGTTTTTTGTAGTTGATTTTCGTATTTTGCCCTGATTTTCTCCTTCATTTCTGGGCTTAATAATGAGAAAAGAAATGCCAGTTTCCACGAAAGAAAAAAAGGAGAAGTTTTGCTCCTGTTCCAGTATCTTTCTTTTTCTCCTTGGAGTTTTTGCATTTCCTGGAAAATCGCAGAATTATTCGAAAGTTCCTCGCGATTATACAATTCTTGAATTCCAGTAAAATCTCAGTTAGGAAAACTTTTTTCCCCTTCGAGAATCATCGGGTAGAGCTCGACACCGAGCGTGAGCGGATCCTTTTGTTCTGGTGATTTTGCTGGAGTATCTGGCACAGTGCTCATCGCATCCTGAAATCGGAAGATTTGTATCTGAAAATGAGAAAGCATAGAATTTTTGAAGACACCTGCATTGTATCACATCATCTTTTTTCTTTCAAATTTCTCACCTTGCAACATCGCGAACTCTGTATATAGTATCTTCATGCAGACACTTCCCTTCCTTCAGGAAAACATCGATATTACGGCACTTTCTGGGTATAAGACGCGCGCGTTCGCACGATACTACTTCGAAGTGCGTGATCGGGATGATGTCGAGAAGCTTAGTGAGATTTTTCTTTTTGCTTCGGAGAATTCCCTCCCCTTTCTTATCCTTGGAGGTGGGAAAAACTGTCTTTTCGCATTTCATACCTATCCAGGTGTAATCGTGAAAAATATGCTGAATCAGTGGGAATACGATATCGATACACATATGCTTCGTACTGATTCTGATGCGGAAATATGGCAGATCGCCGAGACACTTGAAAATAAATATGATGCGCCGATTTGGCACCGTTTTATCGGACTTCCTGGAAGTATCGGGGGAGCAATTTATGGAAATGCGGGGTGCTTCGGGCTCGAAACGGGAGGAAATTTCTCCTCTGCGGAAGTTCTCGATCTCGAAAGTGGCGAGATTCTCACACTTTCGAAGGAAGATATGCACTTCTGATACCGGAATTCTTTCATAAAAGAGACACGTTCGACTCGGAAATTTTTTATCATCTCAGCGCGATTCGATCTCGGGAAGGTCGTCGAGAAATATCCATCTGATGCTGACGTTCGCTTCTTTCGCGATACGAAGCAACCAAAATGAAATACCTGCGGAAGTTTTTTCCAGAATCCGAGTCCAGACAATACAGCAGGATTCCTCATAGAATCTGTGTGACTGCGCGGATTTCATCTTGGAACGGCGTCTTTCAGTGATGTGCATGCGAACTTCCTCATGAGTGAGACCGATGGAAAATGGCAGAATCTGATCGAGCTCATCACACTGGCACAGGAGCGTGTCCGCAGAGAGCATGGCATCGAGCTTATTCCAGAAGTCCAAATCATCCAAGCATAATGTTTCAGTTCCATTTTCTCGACATTCCTGACACATGGCTCGATCCAGCACGAATCCGAGAAATACAGGAGATTTTCTCGGAGTCTGTTCCATTTTCACAGTTTGGTGGAGTCAATATTTCACTCCTTCCAGACGATGAAATTCATCGTCTGAATCAGCAGTATCGCGGGAAAGATGCGACGACGGATGTTCTCTCATTTCATTACCATGATGCCTTCGAGGAATCTCATCAGGATGAGATCGTCGCTGAAATCGTCATGAGTGAGTCTCGGATTCTTGTGCAAGCAGAAGAGCATGGACACACGCCCCGAGAAGAATTTGAGACACTTCTGATTCATTCCCTTCTTCATATTCTCGGGTTCGATCACGAGACGGATTCAGACTTTGAAGATATGTGGAAATATGAGAAAGCAATACGGTCACATATGTCTTTGTGAATAGGGTAAAACACTTTATCGATTATTTTTGCAATTATGTTTCAGTGCACCGCATGTAAAAAAACATTTCCGAAATGGGTCGGAAAATGTCCGAATTGTGGCGAATGGAATACACTCGAAGACTACACTCCTCCGGCACAGTCGAATCGCGTCCGCATCCAAGGAAATATTCAGACGGGAGAAAAGATTCTTTCCTCCTCATCTTCTCTTCCCTCTCGTATCATCAGTGCTTCGTGAGAGCTCGATGGTGTGCTCGGTGGCGGGATGACTCCAGGATCGCTCATCCTGCTCTCTGGAGAGCCAGGGATCGGGAAGTCGACCCTCTCGCTTCAGATGGCAGAATGGTATGGAAAACATGAAAAAAGAGTGCTCTATATCAGCGGAGAGGAAAATATTATTCAGATCTCTGATCGTGCCCAGCGACTCGCAGTATCAGCGAATACGATCGATATCCTGACGACCAATCTCTTCGAAGATATCGTCGCGACGATCGAGTGAGGCGATGCAGAGATTATCATTATTGATTCGATTTCTGTCCTCTCGAGTAACCTTCTCGAAGGGGCAATCGGGAGTATTGCACAGATTCGCACTATGACAGAAGTCTTCATGTCACTCGCGAAAAGACTCGAGAAATCCATCCTTCTCATCGGACATATCACAAAAGATGGTTCGATCTCCGGACCGAAATCACTCGAACATCTTGTCGATGTCGTTCTTTTTCTCGAGGGAACTCGGACGGAGGCATATCGTATTCTCCGTTCACTTAAGAACCGTTTCTGATCGACTGATACAGTCGGACTTTTCCGCATGACAGAAGAATGACTGATCGATCTTCCGAATCCTGGATTCGAATTTATTGATACCGAAAATAGCAGGCTCTCGGGGTCGGCACTTTCTTTTACCATCGAAGGAAATCGTCCGATTCTGATCGAGATCGAAGCACTTACCACCTATACGAAGTTCGGCTATCCGAAGCGATCTTCCCGAGGAATCTCGACTGGGAAACTCGATCTTCTCATCGCTGTTATCTCGAAGTTCACCGATATGAAGCTCGATAACTACGATATTTACATGAATATCGGACGAGGAATACAGGTCAGCGAGCCTGGTATCGATCTCGCATGCATCGCCTCTATCATGAGCTCTCGGAGTAATACCGCTTTCGGACAGGCGATCTGGCTCTGAGAGGTCTCGCTCACGGGGGTAGTCAAGAATATTTTCATGCTCGAGAGGCGCCTTGCTGAGGCAAAAAAACTTGGGTTTCAGAAGATCGTGATCCCATCGCAATATACTGGGAAAATCCCAGCAGGAGTAAATGTCGTTCGTATCGGACATATCACAGAGCTTCGGAAGGTGCTTCAGGAGCTTGGGTAAGGATTTTCTCAGGGGAAAGCGGATATTTCATTATCACACTATACGCTCAGGAATATTCTATTATTTAGTGAGAGGGAACGACTTTTATTTTTGTACACGAGCATGGATTTTCAGATTTGCGAAGCGAAGGATAAAACTAATATGGTGTTTTTGATTCTGTGATGGAATTTAGCTTTCGATTTTTTCGGCTTGATAGACATTTTATGTAGCTTGATAGACATTTTTGGTAGGTTTTTTCATAGGTTTCTGGCATAATAGAGCGGTTTATTCACTTTATTTTATTTTTATGAATAAAAAATGTCCAAAATGCCTATTTCTTCGGCTTTTCTCACAAAGTAATTCATAGACTCTCTTTGTAGATACTCCTTTTCTAATTCGAAAACATTCCATAGAAGATCGACTCGAAGAGGCGAGATTTATTCTCAGTAAAGCGGATCGTCTGAGAGGCGCGTCATGGCATATATGAGCGGACTTCGACTTCTGTCATCGGAAGTGTAAAGGGAGAATCCGCTGTAAGCTCGTATGATACTGGGGCGGTCGTATGATTAAAGACGATGAGATAAAAATCCGACAGACTTCCATCTCCGAGAAAATCATTTACAGAGATCAGATTCTCCACCATGTATTCGATCCTCTGTCACCGCTGACCCGTCGCATCTGAGTCAAGATCTTCTGGAGTGAGATTCTCACAGCTCGTCTTATTTCCACTTTTATCATAACAATCTGCCTGAAGGGTGCGATTATTTCCTACCGTCGAGCCATTCAGACTTCCACTTCCGACGATTCCGATCGTTTCTCCTGTTTCCTTATTTCGGGCGAGGATATTCCAGCCAAGTTTTACCGATCCATCCAGACGAAGTGTGATATTTTTCGCCACTTCTATCGCAGGATCGATATGTGGATCGATCGAGTATTTTCCGATTTTATCGCCTGTCCCGACAAAAAGTGGGACGATCAGATGTGATGTAGGTGCGATTTTCCCTGATGCATCATCTGATTGCGCTTTGATCATATATTCTATGGCGAGATTCTTCGTGCGTGCGATCGCTCCAGAAAGCATGCGATATTCTGGATCCTCTTCAGTGACACGATCCGAAAAGCCTTCCCTATGATTTGCTATCTTCAGCATCGCATATTCGAAAGATCACTCAGCGCCCGCGTATGTCAGAATCCCATCATATACAGCACGTGTGATCTGGACTTCTCGCATAAAGACGGTGACGAGCCCTGACACAAGCACGAGAAGAAATCCGATGACTCCGAGTGCGACGATCGTCGAGAATGCATTTCGAGATGAGGAAAGTGTGTATTTCATGGCTAGTAGGATTTATAAGATCGCTCTGAGAGCGTCGTCTGTATGGTAAAACTCACTCATTCGCGCAGTGTGAGAGGAATTCAGGATTTTGCAGTCAGAGAGAGTGTCCCGAAGATCATGACTTTCGGCTCATCCATGCTCGCGAGATCAGAATCCCCCGATACGAAGAAATGAAGATTTGAGAGAGCAATTCTTTTTTCCACATCATCGGGCGTGAATATATCGAGAATATTTATCGCCTCAGTATAGTCTCCATTTTCGACTCGGAAGACAGAACAGATATCATCTGTCTGACATGGAAAAATATTTCCTCCGTCGCGTTTCCCGAAAATATACTGGATTCATCCGCGAATGTGGAGTGTGTCATTTCCCGTCGTCGTATACTGATTCTCCCAGGGGAGTTCTGGATGCGTCTCGATCCCCTTCTCACGCACATCAGTCGCGATTCGCTCTGTCAGTTCACGAGCAGAATCCGCGAGAATCCGCGACATTTCGAGGCGTTCAGAGAGGAGCGTAATCTGGATATACACCTGCAGTACGACGACACTCATGATCGCGAAGATCGCCGTCACGATCATGATTTCTAGGAGGGTAAATCCATGCTTTGATGTCGGAAAATGAAAGTGCATATTATTTTTTCCAGTCAGTGATAAGTGTCTTCAGGTCGTAGTCTCGGGCAGAATTCGCATTTCCGACTATGACATGTGCTGTCAGCATATATCATCCATCGACATCACTTCCTTCCATGTATTCGAGCGGTGCAACTTCGAGATATGACGCATATTGCGTTTTTTCGTTTTCCCCACTACAGTCGTGTGTGTATCCCGATTCTCCGACGCAGAGTAAGAGAGAGGAGAGATTCGGATCAGAAAAAATCATCTTCACATCGGTCGGAATTGGAGTCTTCATTGACGTCATTTTCACGGGAATATTACTCAGAGTGTCGCTCGCATATTCGGCGATTTCAGAGCTGAAATCATTTTCCACGAGATAGATTCCTGGGACGATTTCTGTCGTCTCGGCTCATCCTCATGGACTCGATATCCTTGCGATATTCCACGGACGATACGATCGCCAGTTACTATCGCGGAGATTCTTTATAAGCTCGATCTGCTCTCTGAGAAGGTTACTTGCGATCACTTCATGACGAGCATAGCTCGCTGTATCGACTGCCGTCTGAAACAGAAGAGAAATCCCGACAAGCCCGATAGAAAAGACCGTAATTCCGAGGAGCATTTCTACGAGGGTAAAGGCTTTTTTTCATGTGAGGCGGAGGATTTTCATACGGATTTTATTGTCTAAAAAGCTGGATTTCGCGGGCGCGTCCCGACTCGAGCGAGCCATTTTCATATCCGACCGTGACGACTATACGAGAAATGTCGGGATTTTCCAGAAATGTTCCCGTTCCATTCGGCGACTCGATGAAGTATGATGCATGATTCATGGCCGTTCCATCTTCCTCTATGCTCTTCACGAGCAGTGGATCGAGTCTGACAGAATCGCGGAGTTGCATTTCTCCAGTCGGAAAAATCGAAGTATTTCTCAGTGTCTCCAGATTGACAGTTAACGGGACAGAGTAGAGATTGACAGTTTTTGCATCTTTTGTGATGACGAGGAGGAGATTCGCATTTTCTGAGCCAGTGATAACGGAGCCATTTCGTGCAGTCTGGTGTGCGAGTGTCCAGAGTTGCTCGATCTGATTTTTCGCATCTTGCACGCGAGCGCGCTCGGTGTAGTACCCATACGGTATGCTCACGACCATAAAGAGGATGCCGATGATCGCGATGACGATCATGATTTCCACCAGTGTGAATGCGTTCCGAGAAAAAGACATAGACTAGATATTAGCGGAACTCGAGATCTGCATGATCGTCGCGAAGATCGCCAGTGCGAACCACAGGACGAAGACTCATGCGATAAGGATCGCGATCGGCTCAATGTATTTTACCATAATGGAGATCGCCGATGCGACCTGACGATGATACTGTTCGCTGATCTTCCGTGTGACGACATCGACGGTCGACGTCTTCTCGGCAGCCGAAATCATCTGAAGAATATTCGAAGTGAAAAGAATCTTGTTCGGGTCAGCTTCTTCCATCGCGCCGGAGATTTTTTCTCAGCGACTGATACCGTCAGCCGTCTTCGTAAAGATCATATTCGCATATGCATTTCCAGTGCTTTTTCCTGTCAGACGAAAAACCTTCAGGATCGTGATCCCAGCACCCATCAGAAGTGAAAGAGTCGACGTGTAGCGGACTGTCAGATAGTTTCGATAGACTCGTCCGATGACCGGCATTTTTATCAGAAGTGTATCAAATGCGAGACGACCATTTTTCGTACTGATAAGCGCACGAGCGACGAGGAAGATCGCTATAAAGAAGAGAATAATCGAGAGAATATTATTCCGTATAAAATTACTCGTCCCGATAAATGTCTGTGTTACGAACGGAACTTCGCTATTCTGCGTAAGGATCGGAATCAGCTGAGGAATCACATAGACCATCACGATCACCCCTGCGATCAGTAAAAAAAGCAGGATAATAAAAGGATACGTGAGTGCGCCGACGATCTGCCGACGAAGGTCTTCCTGATCACGAAGATCGACGGAGACCGCCATAAGTGACTTCTGGAGCGTCCCTGTCTGTTCCCCTGCTTCGATCAGAGCGATTTCTTGATCAGAGAAAAAATTCGGGAGTTTTCGCATGGCAGTACTGAGCGGATCCCCCGCTTCTGTAAAAAAGAGCAGATTATTTACCTCTTGCTTCAGTCTCGGATTCTCTGTACGATCATGAAAACCTCGAAGCGCGTCGAGGAGCGACACGCCTCACTCGAGAAGATTCGCGATATTCTCGTAGAATTCAGCTTTGTCATTTATGTTTATGCGAGCGAACATGAGAAAAAATTATTCATAGAAGTATAACTCGAACTCAAGTGGTACCGAATATCATCCGACAGGCGGAGTCACGAGATTTCCAGTATCGATCGGAAGTGAGATATTCTGGATCGTGAGCGCGATATCCGTATTCTGAAGGAGTTCATTGATAAATCCGAGAAGTGTGTCGATGTTATTCGCTTGTACATTCACGCTGACACTCGCTTTCGAGAGTCCATTCGGAAGTTTTACACTGTTTCCGATATTGACATCTGAGACGATCAGTGTGTATTCTCCAGAAAGTCCAGGATTCGTATATTGATTCAGAAATATTGCCCGCATGACACTCGTCGGATCAAATGCTTTTCCATAGCGAGCGACTTGCTTTTTCAGAGCGCTGATCTCTGGATCAGTGGTCGTGTCCCCGATGAGCTCGATTTCCATTTTCTTGAGCGCACTGAGATCACCCTGTTTTTCATCTCTTGAGTTCATCAGGACTTGGAGCTGACTCGTGTTTTCGACAGAGACTCCGTAGAGCGGTCTGGTCACGAAGATGAGCAGGAGCAGAGTGATCCCGACAATTGCTGGAGTATAGATTTTTGAGTATTCTGACATAAGAAAAAATTAAGATAAATACCTCTCAGAAATTATTCCGTCGTTCCACTTTCGGTGACCGTCTCATCGGTAACCGTCGTTCCAGAGGCATTTCTGAACTCGAGCTCGATGGTCGTGATACGCTGTTCTGGGGTTCCCGTGATCGTCAGGATCGGTTGCATGACGAAGTTTTTCTCAGCTTCTGCATTTTGATTTCTCACGAATTCATCTGCCATGTTCAGGATGTACTGGACTGTATCGCGATTGGTTCCATTTCCAGAAATAGTGGAAATAACCGATGTTTTTATCGTGTTTTTATTGAGGGTAAATCCCTGAAACTGGACGCTCGACTGAACTGCGAGATTCCGGAATTTATCGACGATATCGATCAGATTCGGCGATTCTTCGACTCATCCGATCTGCTTCAGAAGGAGCGCGAGCGCGACATCGCGTTTTCACTCGATCTCGACGATATTCGCGTCTGTGGTCGTGATCTCATCTTTCAGCGTCTGTATCGTCTGATCTTGATACCAGGTGTATCCATAGAGTCAGAGTGTCCCGATCAAGGCGACGATCATGAATGCGAGCGCGATATAGAATTGCTTTTTCGCTTGTGCATCTCCGGTGATCAGCGTGCGTTTTTCTTTTTCAGGAGCGGGTGTTTCTTGCATAAAAAAAGATTATTATATACTGCTTCAGTGTAGCATAGCTTTTTTCAAAAAGCAAAATTTTCCCTTCTTTTGATTCTGATTTCTGATGCACTACTTCTTCGAGTGAGTCGACCAGGCTCGACTTCATACGCTTTTCTCCGCTCCGCCATTTCTCTTTGTTCCGTGAGATCGTGTCTGGCTCTCGGGGGATCTCGGAAGTGGAAAGACGACGTTCGTGCAGACATTTCTGCGTGATAAGATCCCTGATACAGTTCGGAGTCCGACGTACACGTATTATTCGCGGTATATTTTACCAGGAAATATCCCCCTCTATCACTTCGATCTGTATCGCATCGAAGATGAGTCGACTTTTTCCCTTATTTGAGGCGAGGAAATCCTCGATGATCCAGCGAATATCTGCCTGATCGAGTGGCCCGAGCGGATTGCTTCTCGATTTCAGCCGACACATGCCATTTCTCTCGTGAAGCGAGACGATCCAGAATTACGTGATATTACTGTCGAGACTTTCTAGTGCTCGAGAGAATTTTGCTTGAATTTATCGGATTTTCTCGTATATTACAGTCCTATAATTTTTTATATGGCTTCTGTTCGTACTCGAATCGCACCTTCTCCGACGTGATATATGCACATCGGAAATCTCCGAACTGCTTTTTACTCGTATCTCTGGGCAAAAAAAAATCACGGGGAATATATTATCCGTATCGAGGATACGGATCGTACACGATATGTCGAAGATGCAGTCGATATGGTTTTTGCGATTCATGAGATTCTTGGTATGACGCCAGACGAGTGACCCCATAAAGATGGTGGAGTCTGACCGTATATTCAGACAGAGCGACTCGATATCTATGCGCCGAGACTCCATGCACTCTGTGATGAGAGGACAGCGTATTACTGCTTTTGTACCTCAGAGCGACTCGAGGAACTGAAGAAAGGACAGGAAATGCTGAAGCTGCCACCGCGATATGATGGACACTGTCGGCATATTCCGCTCGAGGAAGCGAAGGAACGGGTCGCTTCGTGAGAAAAATACACGATTCGCTTGAAGGTCCCAAAAGCGGAAAAAATCTTTTTCGATGATCTCGTAATGGGGCGTCTCGAGTTCAATACCTCGGAAGTCGATGATCAGGTACTTCTGAAATCTGACGGCATCCCGACCTATCATGGCGCAGTCGTGATCGATGATTTCCTTATGAAAATTACCCACGTGATCCGTGGACAAGAGTGGATGAGCTCGATCCCGAAGCAAGTGCTGACAGCGCGAGCCCTTCATATCGAGCTTCCGCACTATGCGCATGTCCCTGGAATCCTCGGAAATGATGGAAAAAAACTCTCGAAGCGGACTGGAGATGTCTCCGTCTCTTCCTATCTCGAGAAATGATATCTTCCAGAAGCACTCCTGAACTTTATTGTGCTTCTTGGCTGGAATCCGAAGACTGAGCAGGAGATCATGACGCGCGAAGAAATGATCGAATTGTTCGATATTTCTCAGGTACACCGAGCTGGAGCAGTCTTTAATCCTGTAAAACTCGACTGGATGAATGGAGAATATATTCGCATGATGGATACGAGCGAGCTTCATATCCGCTTATCTGACTACCTGAGACGCTATTTTCCAGATTTTTACGCACTGTATTCTGAGAAAGATTTCGCCTACAATGAGAAAGTTATCCAGGAAGTACAGGTTCGTATGAAGCGACTCAGTGAATTTCCTGAGCTTGCACTTCCCTTCTACACGCGACAGGAGTATAGTGTGAGTCTCTTCCTGAATCCGAAGATGAAAGTCGAGACACTGCATGATGTCCGCACTGCTCTCGAGCTCGCTTCTCTTACGCTGGAGAACGCTGATTTCTCCACTCTCGACGATATTAAGAATCCGCTTCTCGGGCAGATTTCTGAGAAATGATATAAAAATGGATTCATCCTCTGGCCTCTCCGAGTTGCTCTCTCAGGGATGGAGTTCTCTCCTGGAGCATTCGAGTGTGCGTATATTCTCGGGAAAGAAGAGACATTTACACGACTCCAGAAAGCCTTCGAGAAGCTCGACGCTGAGGTGTAGTTTTCGACTCTTCTCGACCATAAAAAAACTCCCGCGAAAGCAGGAGTTTTTCCTATGGAAATACTATTCTAGTAGTAGTTCTGGATAGCATCGTTACTAGTCGATGTATCATCTTCTGTCCCAGTCGAGACAGTTACTGTCGTATCAGTTATGATCACAGAAGTTCCGTCAGTACTTGGTACTTCGACGACTCCAGTCGTATCAGTAGATGTCTCTGAGACTGTGTCAGTCGTATCTACTGTTCCAGATTCTATGACGACACTTCCAGTGTCGACGACGACTTCTACTGTCGTATCAGTTCCAGTCTGTACTTCCACTTCTGTACCTGAGTCTGTCGCTCCAGTACTCGTAGTCGGAGTCGAAGCAGTACATGATGTCAGAAGGAGGGCGGTGCTTGCGATGGCAAGAATGCTGTATTTCATAGGAGAAATGTTATTAAATAAACGGGCGTACTATATAAAAAAGGAAGTATCATGCAAGTTTCCGAAGGAAAAATATATTGACAAATAGTCACTATAGACTATAAGGATATTTATCTATCTTCTTAATAGATAAGGTAAAGCATATGTCAAATTCACATTCCCAGATTTCTTTCCCCCAATGGAGGGAGTTTTACAGGGATGCAAAAAGAGCCTTTCTTCTGAGGTTCACAAAATATCCGATTATATTCGGACATATGTTTCTGATGTACTTTCTTCTCCTGGAAAGGAGACATTTACTCAGGAAGATTTTACCAAGATGAAAAAATACACAGAAAATCTCGCCCCGTACATGGGGGTTCTGAAGGAGTTCTGAAAGGATTCTCCAGTTTTACTCTGAAAACTCCTCCTCCTCTGTGGGTCGAGGGGCGCCAAAAAATTCAGATCTCGATTACAAGATACATATCTTGAGTCCATGCTTACAAATCTGTCTGAGCAAAAACTCCTGTATGTTTTATCGCTCTATCGTATTTGAAGTGTGGAGGCACTGAGAAAATTTTCTCGAAATCATACTCTTTTTAGGACTCTCATGCTGATACCAGACGAGTATTTTTCATATATTGCATGACTTCATCGCTCCCGAGATGATTTTGAGAAGCTCAGTGAAAATAGAATCTTTGCTTGATTCAAAAGAGGTTCTCAAGAAATCTTTAAGATTATTTGCAGTTGCTGTACCTCAGTTTGAGATTTTCAAAAACTAGATACCTTTCCATATTTGAATGGCACCCTGAGAGATGTATCCGTTGGATCTGAAATTCTTCGCGAGACTCTTGTGGCATATTTGGGGGGAGGTGATATTCATACATTTATACGAGAACAGGCTTCTATTTTCCTCGCGTCTCTTCCCGAACAGGATGCAAGAAAAGTATCCCAAAGAAAACTTGCGCTTTCCATTTATTTCCGTCTCTGATCAAAGATAAATTACCCAGAGATTGGGGAAGCTGTGATAGTGTTCATGCAGGAGTATCTGGAAAAATTCTGAAGCTTCACAAATATCAGAATTATTCCGAGATTTCCACATCTTCCACCGAGCCAAGCACTCTATGATGATATCGTTCGTCATAAGCATCCCATGTATGCAAATATTCCAGCATGTGACGTGAATGGTGGTAAAATATGAAAAAAGACACAATTCTATCATGTGGCAGGCGAGACTCCTCATCAGCAGGCACTTTATGGTGGTGCGGTTGCCTGTATCTTATCACACTCTACACATCCCTGAAATGGGGAAATTCCAAGTATTGTCTCCCGAGGCACCGAACCACGGGAGGGGGATATTGTCCTACCAATCGAGCTCGAATCATACTATCAATGATATGAAGATATTACCACACGCATAACTCTTGATAAGCTTTTTCATATCATCTTTTGGGCATCACAAGAGATCGAAGAAAAACTGGAAAGCATCCCCCAGAATATCTCTTGAAAAAACCACTTTTCCCGTATACTTGCGAGCATAAGAAATAGGTTTACCTAGTTTTCCTCCCTATGAAAGTGCTCGTCGTCGAAGATCATCCCCATATTCGTGCCAATATCATCGAATATCTCAGTCTGAAGTGACACACCGTCGAGTGAGCGATCCATGGCGAAGAGGCGATTTCCCTGCTTCATGGACATTATGACGTGATTATTCTCGATATGAATATGCCTGTCATGAATGGCGAGACATTTATCAAGAAAATCCGAGAAATGGGAGTCGAAACTCCTGTGATCGCACTGACTTCGAATGCACTTATGGATGACAAAATCACGATGTTCGAGGGATGAGTCGATGATTACATTACGAAGCCATTCGATATGCGAGAGCTCGAGCTTCGCATCATCGCACTTGGTCGACGAAAAGAAAAAACGATCGAAGAGAAGATTTGCTTCGGACCATACACGATCGAGACCGGAAAAAAACTCATAAAAAAATGAGATGCGATTCTCGAGCTGACCAGTAAGGAATATGGGATCCTCGAGTTTCTCGCTCGTCATAAAGGATATCCGAAGACAAAAATGGAAATCCTCGATGCTGTGTGGGGTATGCGAGAGGCAGAGCTTGCCATGAATTCTATCACGCTCGAAGCGCATATTTCCACACTCCGTAAGAAGCTCGGGAAAAGTATCATCGACACGATGAAATGAGTCGGATACGTGCTGAATGATTAATTCCTTTCTGATCGTATTTCCTCCACACATCGACGAGTCACATCCCATGTATCCTTCGTCATCCGCGAGAGATCGCTCATTGTCATGAGATCTGCTTCTGGAAATAGATCTTTATACTTCGATAATACATACGAGCGGAATGACGCCTGATTCGGATGCAGTGTATTTTCTCCGAGCATAAAAAGGATGACGTCCGGTAAAAGAAATGGAAGTATGATTTTCTCGACTGGAACTCGCGAGTCGATCCTATGAGAGAGGATATCATCGATCCCGACTTTTCCACGAAAGAAATCTTTCAGACTTGCTTTTCCATCGAGAACTGCGGATATAATCCGTCCCTCTCCTCGGACGTACGCACAGTCTTTCCGCTGTGTGTGATTGCTCTCGAGTGGAAATCCTCGAAAAAAACGAAGCTCTCTCGAAGACACGGGGTATGCAGTCATAATTCATTTACACTTCACGATGAGTCGGATGAAGATATCTCTTCTTTCTCGTGATAGGAGCTCTCCTGCCAGAAGATACGGATATGATGCTGTATCATCTCGAAGATCCTCGAGCGAGAGTCCGAGTACGACCCCCTCCATAATTTTAGCAAGTCATTCCTCTTTTTCGACATTTCCTCTTCCGCGAATGACGATGTGATTCCGCTCAGATATCTCCTGATTTATATAATGCGCTCCTATCTCGTGTGCCATGAGATATAGCATGCGATTGGTTTTGATCGTATCATATTCCTCCCGTGTTGGGACTTCGAGGTAGTTTTCTCCGTCATAGATACTCGAGAGTCATGCATTTTCTCGGACTTTTTGTCTGAGCCCGAGGAGATCGATATACACTTGAAATATTTCCATATACGTTTTTCTCGGGACGAGATGACTCCCAAATTGCTCGAGAACTTCGGCTGTAAAAGGATGACTTTCCGGTGTATTTTTCGCTTCTTTGTACGATATATCTGGAAAATCACGATGATGGATCGGAGCGAGTTTCTCACATATTTCCTGAAAAATCTCCCCGAGTTTTACTTGTTCTTCATGCGTCAGGCGATCTAATGATCCGTGATAGAGTGCACGAATATATGCAAGTGTGAGCTCTGTTTCTTCTAGATTTTCACTGATTCTTCCCCCATAGACAGATGTCTGGAGACGCTCAATCTCGTCGATTCTTGCATCTCGATCTTTCGCTTCGAGGATTGGTGTAGCACTCGCTTTCTCGAGCTCGATCGGAGTCGCGAGCTTCGCCATGTCGAGGATCACGAGCATCGACTCGAGTCATTCGACTTCTATCCACGTATTTTCTTCCATCGAAAATGCATGTCGCGCTTCTATAAGTATGCTACGCCATGTATCGATTTTCCCGATCACGATGTCTGTGAGCTTCTGAACGGTAATATCCTTGCTTTTCCATGAGGCATATGATACTCCACCGATTTTCTCGAAGATCGAGGTATTATACGGAAGTTCGTCTTCCATGCTTTCTGCATCGTAGAGAAAAGTCCATTCGATGATCTCCTGAAATCCCGGATCAGAGAGGAGTCGCTTGAGAAGGTCCATGCAAAAAGTGAAATAATATATCTGATTGTAGCAGAAGCATGCAGATTTTCAAAATATTCTTCTGTTTGTTGCTTGCTTTTCTCCTTCCATCCGGTATACTTCCTGCGCTTGTATTTCTTCTGTATGCTTGATTTCGGGATTTTGGGGATGAACGCGAGGAATCTATATTTTATAAAAAAATTTAACGATCGGAAAAGTGTTCTTCTCGCTGACAACAAGATAAAGACAAAAGAATTTCTCTCGTCGCGAGGGATTCCTGTCGGGACGAATTATGCGATTATCCCTTCCAAAAAAGCTCTCGATCAGTTTTCTTTCGAGCAGATTTTCGAAGATGACTTCGTCATCAAGCCAAATCGATGATGTGAGGGGAAAGGCATTCATATAGTCCGACGTGTATCGGATGAGGCCTCATGAAAATATCTCTACTCAGTCAATGGCTGACTTCATACAGAAGATGATCTGAAATATCTTCTTCGTGATATACTCGATGGACGCTATTCTCTGAGTGGATCACACGATACGATCTTGATCGAGGAGAAGCTTATTCCTGGAAAAGAGTTTTCCCTCTTCTGCAAGTATGGACTTGCTGATATCCGGATTATCGTCTTCGGACTTGTTCCAGTAATCGCGATGGTGCGCGTCCCGACTGAGAAATCTGGTGGACGAGCCAATCTCGCACGTGGCGGGATCGCGCTCGGAGTCGATATCGCGACGGGGCGAGTCGAGAAGTTACTGATCGGACGAAAAGTCTATACGAAAAATTTTCCGTCCCAGTACAAGCATTTTACCCATGCGGTTCTTCCCTTCTGGGATACGATCCTTGCATATTCTGCGCAGATCCAGTTCTATAGCCAGCTCTGATATGTCGGTCTCGACTGGGTCATCACTGAAGATGGACCGAAACTTCTCGAGATAAATGCTCGTGCCGGTCTCGAAGTCCAGAATGCCAATCTCATGCCTCTGAAGTCTCGTCTCGAGCAGATCGAGAAGCTGAAGATATCGACCCCTGAGAAATGAGTCGAGATCGCACAGACGCTTTTTCGTCACGATCAGACTTTTTTTGTATCGCATACGAATGTGCTTTCTCTCGAGGAGGATGTTTTTTTTCTGAATCCAAAAGGATGAAAAATCGAAGCACGCATGAGACTCGATCTTACGCGTGATGAGAGCTCTCTCTCCCCGGATCTGGCGCTTCTCTCTGATGATAGACAGTACTCGTGTTTTCTCGTACAGCGTGGAAAACCATTTTCTTTCTATGCGCAGGAAGATATCACACTTCCGAGTGCGACGATCGTGCTGGGGCGAGCGAGTATCGACGGATACTATATCGATCCGAAAAAACCGGATACGATCCGGACGGAAGAGCGTGAGACGCGTCTGCAAGGTCTCGATCGACGGATTCATGCACTCGCCAAAGCTGTCAATCTTTCTCGCCTTCTGAAACCTGAGAATTATACAGCAGAACTCGCGACTTTCCTCGCAAAAGATGGGAAATATGACCCGATTTTTACCTATAAGTTTCCTGAGAAAGAAGCATTGACTGAGGTCGATGAACACGTGGAAGAAATCCGGGATGAGCTCATACAGCTCGGTATCTCGGCTGGTATGCCAAAACTTCTCTACGAGAAGACCGAAGAAATCCTCGTAAAGAGTGATCTTGTCCGTGCATGTATCGATCAGAATGAGGAAAAAATCCGAAGCGCGTATATGAGGCTCTACGGGAAAATCGAGCCTTTTCTTCTTCAGCATGCACACGATCGGATTGCCGAGAGTGGGGATACATTTCCGCGGCGCGATACACCTTTTTTACCCACAGAGGGTGTCGTCGAATATGTAAAAAAATACCTCGCCGAGCATGCTATGGCGGATATAGCAGTCAGAGTCGAGAAGTGAAACGCACGTATGTCTGTACGATATAGTGGAAATATCCCACGAATCGCGATCTCTCCACTGGCACAGATTCTCCCATGAGAAGTCGAGTCGATTCTCGCGCACGAAGTCGGTATCCATCTCAGGCGTTATCAGGAATGATCGCGTCTCGGATGGAGTATCCTGAAGTATGGGACGGCATTTTACCTCGCGGATGAAGAGTGACTCGCTGTCTATAACTCACTTCTCGTGCTTCCCGAGTGAGAAGAAAAACTCGGAATGTATAAGAAATATATCATCTGCCAGAGAGCGCAGACGACCTCATTTCGTGATCTTATAGAGATTATCAGGGGATATTATCCCGAGAAAAATCTCGAGCAATTATTCACTGATGCAGTCCGTGCGAAGCGAGGGATCATGAATACACGGAAAGTCCTCGCCGGATGCATGAAAGATATCGTCTACTTAAATGGTTTCACAAAAGTAAAAAAATGGATGGATAATGGATGAGAAATCGATAGACTTCTTATCGGAAAGATAAAAATCGAAGACCTTAAAGAGTTCTAATTTCTTATCCCTTTTTCTTATGAAGAACGTGGCTATACTGAGCAATTATCGAGATACACTTCCATTTTCTGAGAAGGAAATCTTCTCGTTTCGTGAGCTGACGCGTGTCGCGCGCGAACAGTGAGTCCATCTCGTACGTGTTAGTATCTATGCTTTCGATCCAGACGCATGAGTCTTTACGAATTATGCTGATTTTAATGATGCGGGAGATATGGAGATATTTTATCAGACCTACAAACCGGAAATAGTCTGGAATAGATCCCCTTCTGAAGGAAAACTCTTTGCACATGAGCAGATCGAGAAAGCAGGAATACATGTATTTCCTTCGATACGACTTACGACAATAGGATCTGACAAATATGAGATGTATATGTATTTTCAGAAGTATCAGCCATATTCTCTTCTTCTGAAGGATTTCTTTTTCTACCCAGAGCTTCGAGAGAAATGTACCGATACCGTCGTCCTGAAGCCGATCCGTTCGCATTCAGGGAAATGAATCGTATTTCTTACGCAGTCAGAGCTCCTCGCACAACGAGAAAAGTACGAATGACTCGAAGTACTCTATATTGTCCAGAACTTCACGGATTTCTCTGCAGGCATCCCTGGGCTCGTCGATGGAATTCATGATATCCGCCTCATGTTTCTCGGAAGAGAGTTCATCCAGGCGACACTCCGTATTCCGAAGACTGGAAGTCTGAAGAGTAATCTTGGTGCTGGTGGTACTGAAAAAGTTTTTACGCAAGAGCAGATTCCAGAAGGTCTCTGGAAAATGATCCCTGACGTACTCGATCTTCTTACTCCATGAGAGAGAGATTTCTACTCGATCGATTTCGGATATGTCGCTTCAGAAGATCGATGGTATCTCTTTGAGCTGAATAATTCTCCAGGAGCATTGATCTCAGAGGAAACACGGGAGAATTACACAAAACAATACTATCTTCGTATCTCAGAATTCATGCGAGATAACTTCAACTAGAGTCAGAAGAGTGTCTGGAGGAGGATGCGTCCTGTATTGACAGATGTCAGCTCTCGATGTGCTCCGATGCTACATGTTCCTCCGAGCTCGAGGATGATCCCATGCGTTTCAGAGAGAGGCTTTGATATATCGGATGTAATAATATCGATCCCACAGAATCAAAACTGAAAAAGTTCTGCGACCTTCGCACAGATTTCCTGAATTTCAGGGTGAATGAGATGCGTGTAATCTTGTATCGTACCCCCTGTTCCTGTATTCGAGTTCCCTCGGAGTTGGAGTTTTTTCCCCTCCTCGAGGATGCTCTCGAGATTATAGCCTTGCTTCGCTATGTATCCCTTCATTTCAGTATCGATCGGGATATAGGCGATCGGATTATCATAGCCATTGCCTCGGAGTGGATTGCTTGCATTTTCATCTTCGATGAGCTTCTTGATGGTATCTGTTCCATTTCCGATGATATGTGCAGGAATGCGATTGATTGCCAAGATGACTTTCCCGAAGAGTACGAGAATGCGAAATTCATCACCAGTAATTTGCTCCTGTACGATCATCGATTCGTATTGCTCGAAGGAAGATTCGAGTTTGTCTCATAATTCTCTAAATGTGAGGATATTCGTCATGACACCATTTCCATGTCATTCTCCTGTCGGCTTGATTACGAGTGGAAAACGGAAATTTTCGAGATTTTTTTCTGAAAATTCTCCGAAGTTTTTTTTCTTCAGATAAAAACTCTTCGCAATCGGGAGTTTCTCTCGTTCGAGCAGCTTGTAAGTGAGTTCTTTATCATCAGCGAGCTTATATCCGAGCGAAGAATTCACTCAGAAATCCGTACTTTTGAAGAGGACAGATTTTTCTTTTCCATGAATTACGAAGCAATTCTTATCGCGATCGACAATCTCGACATGAAGTCCGAGCTTCTCGGCTTCATCTGTCAGGACGACCGATGAGATCGACCAGCTTTTCATAGGAGCAGTCATAGTTTTTACTTAGGATGACTTTATATTAGACTTCTCTTTCTTTAAGTCAATTCTTCTTTTTTTCCTCTTTCATTAAGAGTGCCATTGAGCTCATTCTGAGAGAGAATATCTCTGACGTGTTTCGGGACGCCGCTATTTTCTTTACTCCATTTCTCTGAAAAGAAAAGGAGATTCTGTAAATCGTTTTGAAATAACTCGAGAATCAGCAGAAAAAAATTGCGATGAGTCCAAGCAGCAGTCGTGACAGATTCTATATATTTTTCTGTAAATGGAGAGAGTTTTCCCCCTGTATATTTTGTTTTAAGAAAATCTTGAAATTCTTGAAAGATTCATTTATCTGGCATTTGTGTTTCTTTTTTTCTGAAAATATCTTCATCAGGCAGGTCATGAAAATTTCTTCCGAGTAAAAAAATGATCAGATCAGGAAAAAAATAGGGAGTCAATCTATCTTTCTCCTGTACGATTCCCTCGAGCTTCCCCTTTATAATGTGATCGATCCCGACTTTTCCCATGAAGAAGTCACCAGGATGAAGGTTATGTTTTTTCATGGCGTCGAGGATTTTGTATGCGCCATTTACATAGCTTCTATCTTTCAGTTGATAGAAATGAGAATCGAGTGGAAAACCGCGCATGACTCGAAGATCGCGAGTATTATGAGTATCTCATTTTGTCTGATCCTTGTTAAAGATTTTTATTCGCAGATTTACGAATTTTCTTCGATCCTCCTGACTCATGAACTCTGTCGCGAGCATGTATGGTGAAGCGATTCCAGCACTCGTGTATTCATTCAGTGAAAAGCCTTCAAATGCGTGTTCCATAAGAATTGCGAGTCACTCTTCTTTATCCATGGTTCCTGCGAGTCGTACTGCGAGTCATGCATTTTCTGATATTTTCTGATTTACGCCATGTGATGATATCTCATGGATCATGAGAAGTAGGACATCTTTCAGGGTTTTCTGAGCATATGCACTATTGGTTGGTACATAGAGATGCCTCGGCGCATCATATATCGAGCCGACGGCTGAATTTTCTTTTACCTCTTGGGGCAATCCCATAGACTGTATAAAAATCTGCCACAGTCTCATGTAGACTTCTTTCGGGAATACGATATCTCAGAATCGCTCGAGAACATCTTTCGTATATGATTCTTGTGTTTCTACGGGCGGAGATGTATAGTCCTCGATGTTTTCAGGAGGGAGATCCCCCTCCGTATACTGCTTTCATATGAGAAAACTTCGGATTTGAAAATAGTAGACTCTATAACTCTCGAGTTCTTCCGAGCTCAGATAACCTTCCTTCTTCGCACTCTGGTACTCTTTACAGAGGAGCTTCATACTTCGGATTGCCTCTGCCGGATCTTCTGATACTGGTTTCGCATTATAGATCTTTTGTTGCAAATTGAATATACTCATAGCACGTTCATTACGCTCTTCATCATCCAGAAGCATCCTTCCTTCTGGGGGCGCTTTCTCGAGTTCGATCGGGACGGCGAGCTTCGCAGCTTCGAGTATCTGAATATAGGTATCGATTCCCTCCTCGAGCAAGGCTTTCTTATTTTCTCGTACTTCTTGATTTGCTTCGTCACTCTCCCCTTCCGAGAGTCTTCATTTGAGGATTTCGAGAAGAGTAACCACTGTGGTAAACTTTTCTTCCACCTGGGACTGAAGTTGCTCTGGTGGTATTCTTCATGTGCTGAAGTCACTGTATGATACGCCACCGATTTTTTCAAAAAAAGTCGTATTATATGGAGTTCCACTTTTTTTACTCTCCTCATCATATAGAAAGGTCCACTCGATCACATCACCATATCATGGTGCTGATCGTATCAGCTCGAATGCTTCTGGGAGTGACATACTCGGATTCTTCTCATATTCGACGAGAAGATTATTTACCTCCTGTGATATGTCCGGACTATTTTCTGGAGTGGTTTGTCCCATGGATATATTCTTTAAGATACATATTTAGTATAGTCAATATCCTGATTTATTGCAAAAAATACATTTTTTCATATAAATAGCGTATATTTTTCCTATGAAACCAACATTTCTTCTTCAGATTCTTATCACTGGATTCCTTCTCTTCTTCCCCTTCTCTTCGCTGTTTGCAGATTCTGGAGCGACAGAGACAGGTGCAGATAATACCGGTACGACGACGATCATCCCAGTGTGTACCGCGACAGGATTCGAGATTATCGGTGATGATGAGGCGACAGTCTGATCGAGTCGAGAATATACACTCTTCTCGTCTGGATATACTGGCGCGATCATTAGTCCTATATTTACGCTCTTTTACGGGGATACGACCATAGACTCAAAAGAAGGAGAAAAATATATACGCGTTTTTTCACAGACTGGGACACTGCGTATTACGACACAGTTTTTCCTTCCAGATCAGTGTTTTTATGCGCTCGAGAAGACGATAACGGTCTATAATAAGTCGGTACTTTATGTGTATTCTGACGATCAGGATCTGCATATCGATGCGCTCGAGACATTGCGTAAGAAGTGACTTTTACCGATTTCACTTTTTATCCCGCGAACTCAGGGGATCAGCCCATGAAATACACTCTCCGAATTTATCTATAAGAATCTGAGTACGATCAAGGAGACTTCGGTCATTATCCTGGACGTCGATGATCCTGTAGGATTTATCTCGGCTCTTACGAAGATCGTCATGCAGGATCCGACGGTCGGAGTGAATCTGAAAGGCGCACTCATCTACATCGTCACGAGTCAGAATAAGAACCTCATCGGGAAGTTGCTCGCGTCATACATGAACCACCTTTCGTTGAATGAATTTTTTCTTATAGAAAAAGGGACAATCGACTCGACACTGCTTCAGCTCGATATGATCCTGAAGACGGGTGCGATGAGCTCTTCTGTCGAAAGAATCACCTATGAGTCGACTCCACAGTTTTACTCACTCGGACGTCTCGTCGAATTTCTGATCTATCACGGAGTTTCGATCTCACTTCTTGGAGTGCTTCTTTCCCTTACTGTCGCGATTCTCGTCATGAATTTCCTGAAGCAATTTATCGGACTGAATATCTTCGGGATGTTTGCACCGATTTTTCTGGCGGTAAGTTTTTACTTCCTGAATCCGATCTTGATCGCAATCTTCCTGATCTCGGCGAGTTTCGCATCTCTCGCGTGAAATACATTCGTAAAAAAAGTGTATCTCCTCTATAATGCGAAATACGCACTGATCCTCACACTCTATTTCATATTTTCTATTCTGCTGATTAGCATGCTGATTCCGGAGCAGTATGGCATCTTCGAGAAAGGCGCTTTCGATAATATTTTTATCATCTTTCCATTTTTGATGGTAATCTTCTCAGTCGATAAGATATTTAACGAAGAAATACGATTCTGGAGTCGAGCATCACTTCGCTCGATGGCACATTTCATCATCGTGACGGCGACGATATTTTTCATTATCCGCTCCCAGACGATCCAGTACTTCCTTCTTTCATACACGGATGTAATCTTCGTGATCCTGATTCTCGATGTGCTTGTTGGTCGATTTACTGGACTGCAACTTTTTGAATACATACGTTTTCTCCCGATCCTTAAGGATGAAAAAGAAGAAGAATAGTTTTTACTCAGAAATAACATGCAACACCTGAATATAGATATCGATCACTACGAAGTCGATGGGACGAAAATCCTCGGATCGGTCGCACTGATCCTCAACCGAGATGATCGTGTAGCGATCGTCTGAGCGAATGGCATCGGAAAGTCGACACTCATGAAGATCATCTCATGACAAATCACAGAATATATCGGAAGTATCGCAAATGTGGGGTCACTGACACTCGGATATCTCGAGCAGATTCACTTTCTCGATGAGTCACTTTCTGTGCGAGAAGACCTTGCGAATGCGTTCACAGAGGTGCGTGCACTTGAGGCAAGACTTCAGAAGATCGAGCAAGAAATGGAGGCGACGGGAGAATATACGGAATATACAGAGCTTCTCGAGCGATTTCAGCAAATGGATGGTTATACATATATGAATCGCGTAGAACGAATCGCTCGCTGAATCGGAATCTTTCATCTCCTGGATCATACCCTTGCATGAGTCTCATGAGGAGAGCGTACGAAGATTGCCCTTGCCAAGACACTACTCTCAGCGCCAGACTTTCTCCTGCTTGATGAGCCGACCAATTTTATCGATCTTCAGAGTGTCGAATGGCTCGAGATATATCTCCGAGAAAACTGGAAATGATGATATTGCATTATTTCGCATGATAGAGAATTTCTCGACAAGACGTGTGAAGAAGTGATAGAACTTCGTGGTCCACATGGGATCGAGATATATCCTGGAGATTATACGTATTACGTTCATGAGAAGAAAAAACGACACGAGAAATCGATAAAACTTTTTGAGGAACAGAGCCTCCATATCGCTAATGAGAAGATTCTCATTGACCGATTTCGCGCTGGTTCACGAGCATGATTCGCAAAAAGTCGAGAACGCGCCCTCGAAAAGATTCAGATTCTCGAGAGACCAGAGGGTGACACATCGCCTGGCTTCCAGTTTCTCTCTGCTCCACCACCGAGTGAGAAGATATTTCACTTCGAGAATGCCTTTATTGGTCGGAGGGATCCCCTCTTTTTTATCCGCGATCTCGCACTGCATCGAGGTGATCGCGTCGGAATTATCGGGGAAAATGGAGTCTGAAAAAGCACGCTTCTGAGGACGATTCTTCACACAATTCCACTCCTTGATGGAGCCTTCAGTCTCGGGAAATGATGTGAAATCGTCTACTATTCTCAGATGCATGAAGAGCTCTACACAGAAGCGACACTTTTCGAAAATTTTTCGCTTCACGGACTGATATTCACTCGTGAGCATGTCGCACATATACTCGGACACTATGGTTTTGCTTTTTCTGATCTTGATACTCGAGTTGCTGATCTATCAGGATGAGAGCGATCGAAGCTTTTATTTGCCATCCTTTGACAGAAAGAGTCAAATATTCTGATTCTCGATGAGCCGACCAATCATCTCGACTATGCGAGTCGTGAGGCACTCGAACGAGCACTTTCCCTCTATGAAGGTACGATTCTCTTTATTTCTCATGATCGTTACTTCGTGAATAAGCTCGCGACGATCCTCTGGATTATTGAGGATGGAGAGCTGATCGTCTCATATGGATGATATGACGATTATCAGTACAAAAAAGAGCATGGAATTACACTGGACATGTCACTCTTCGATGCGAGTGGTGAGCTCGATCTCGTACTCGAAGAAGAGCTCGGACCCGCGGAAGCGAAGCGAATTCGTGAGAAGTTTGCTCGCAAGAGAAAAGGATAAATCTCACTATTGCATTTCTGTGCAATAATGTATTCTGTGTAATAATCGTGAAGATTTTCTCCTCCCCTTTCTCTTTCCGAGTTTCTCTGTATACTTCACTTGTTTTTCTTCGAAAATCCTCAGCACTATGCGACTTTCTTTTTCCGTCCCACTCATTACTGGATTTGTACTGATCATGACCTTGTTCGTGAATATTCTCTGACTTGGAGTCTTTATTAATGAGCTTTTTCCAGAATACTCGAGTAATGTCATGGCGGAGATAAATGGGACGAGTACACCGAACTCGAATCTTCTGAAAGTGCTTATCACTGCGGACACTCTCGATGAGACGACCCGTCTCGAATATGAGAATATTATCGGGGATCTCGAGCGATATACGAGCAATCTCGATGATATCTCGAAAAATCCAGAAAATTATATCACCCCTCCTGATACAGTGATTGCTGTAAGCTCTGAGAGTCTTACGGGGGGGATCGAAATGAGTGGAGAGAAGATACTTGGCGGATTCCGAGTGTTATCGAGTTTTTTTAATAATCTTGGAAATCCTTTTAATCCGATCACATACGAGGAGCGATTTATTCGTGATATTCTTCTCCGAGTGATTATCCTGAATCTCGTATGGATCGCGATTATTTTCCTCTCGTATTTCTTCTGGATTCGTCGCCTCTTCCGTCCCATCGCAGTGGTCACGAAGAATCTCCGAGATATCCTCGAACAGAAAAAGTATACACATATCCCCTATCGAAAACAGGATGAATTTTCTCCTCTGACAGAGATGATAAATACCCTGAATAAATCTCTTTCACTTCAGGAAAAAATCCGCTCAGACTTCCTTTCTGATCTCTCGCATGAGATCCGGACGCCGATCACGACGATCCGATGTTATCTCGAGTGAATCCATGATAGGGTGATCGAGATCACACCTGCGACACTGACGCTTCTCGATACAGAGCTGGTGCGTTTGACTGAGATTACCGAGCGCATCATGAATTATGAGCAATTTACAAATACTTCATGAAATATTCATATCACGCATTTCTCTCCACGAGAGCTTACAGATGCGATTATCACAGGATATCAGCCACAGCTTCTGCGATCGCATCAGAAAATCGAGGTGAATATCTCCCCGAATATGGATTTACTCATGAATCAGGATATGTTTATCCAGGTGCTTCATAATATCTTCTCGAATTTCCTGAAGTATGCGGGGGAAAATACAAGCCTTACTTTCTCTATTGTGCAAGAGAAAAAGTACATGATTCTCCAGTTTCACGATAATGGGGTCGGGGTCTCTGAGGAAGAGATTCCATATCTGATGGAAAAATTTTATCGAGTCGATAAAGCTCGGACACAAAAAGATGGGAGTATGGGGATCGGACTCTCTATCGTCGAGAAGATCGCACGTCTGCATGGTGGAAAATGTGAGATTTCTCACGGTTCATCTGGATCTGGTTTTCAGATCAGTGTCTGGATCGCGCGATAGTTTTCCTTTTACCAAAAGAGAATTTCTAAAATAGAAAAAATAGATATAATCGGAGCGATTCATTTTTCCATATGGATTTTATAAAAATATATCAGTGGATGTTTTCATCATTTGTCGCAAATGGTGAAATAAATCTTATAAAAGAGCTCAAAACACAGGGTCACACACATGCGATGCTCCTCAAGCGTTCATGGTATTTCTGACTTTTTCTCTCTCCCTACCTTCTTCTTATTATCCTGATTGTCGGGATCGATGCGTATCTGATCGTACGAAGTTTCCCCCATGAGATGATCGCGACATTCTTTTCTGGAATGGTCGTGATCTCAGCGGTACTATCTGTTTTGTCGAGTATTCTCTATCTCTGGGTGTTTTATAGGACTCATAAACATGATAATGACTTCAAGGACATCACCCATTTGATCCAGGAGATCGATCGATGAGATCGCGCATTTGCGCGATTCTTTAACAGCGTGACATGGAATTATTTTCTCTTGATTGTGATCGTTATTGTCGAGATCGCATATCTTATATATATTTATTTCTTCATTCCAGGAAGTTTTTCGTTCATATTGTTTTTATTTAGTGTTCTGAGTCTGGTGTGTTCTTTTGCACAGATTCTCGTGCTTTCTCGGTATAGACGTCGTGTGATCGATCTCGAGATGGACTTCACAGTCGTCGTACAAGGCAAGCTCTATACACAAAATCAGGAGGGCATGCTCTCGGTCAGTCGGGTGATAGAATGAGAAAAAGTACGAAGTATCAGTATATCATATTCTGGACTGCTTGGGAGTTTTCTCCGATATGGAAATCTAGAAATTCTCACGGAATGACATATGGCAGGGACACATCTCGAATTTATCTATAAGCCCGATGAAGCTGTTACAACCATGAATAGCGTCCTGAAAAGCACACGGAAACACTCGCATAATGTCTTTCTGACACAGATCTGCAAGACGATACATGTGCCTCATCTGAATACTGAGGAAAATAAAAGAAAAGTGACCGAATATCTGCATGCGAATGATGCTTCTATCAAGAAGCTCTTTCTCGAGTGAACACGAGAGCAAAAACAGGAAATTGAAGAAGTTTATAAAAGCTATTACTAGCTAGAATATAAGCACGAATTCACCTTTACACTTCCCTTCCCCTTCATAGTACGCTCGGATTTCATGGATAGGACCACGTCGAAATTCTTCGAATTTTTTCGTGATTTCTCGCGCGACGCAGATCGTATGTTCACTTCCGAGCACTGCCTCCAGCTCAGAAAGCGTCTTCAGGATGCGATGGACCGACTCATAGATCACGACTGGATATTTTTTCTCAGGGAACGAGTCGAGCAGTGTTTTTCGCCCTTTTTTTACTGGTAAAAATCCGAGATATAAGAACTGATGCGTATCGAATCCGCTCGCGACCAGCGCAGAAAGTACCGCAGATGCTCATGGAATCGGCGTAACTGGAATATCTGCACGGATCGCTTCCTGGATCAGAAGTGCACCAGGATCTGAGATTCCAGGTGTTCCTGCATCACAGACAAGAGCGACATTTTTTCCTTCTTGCAGGCTCTGAAGGATCGAATGCAGACGACCCAGGTGAGAGTGTGAGTGAAATGAGAGAAGTCTCTTATTATTCGGAATACTGAGATATTCGAGAAGTTTCCCAGTGACTCGCGTATCCTCACACGCGATAATATCCGCTTCTTTCAGGATTCTGAGTGCCCGAAGTGTAATATCCTCGAGATTTCAGATCGGAGTCGATACGATGAAGAGCATGGGAAAATTTATAACTAGATACCGAGCTTTTCGCGTATGCTACTGAGTTCGTATGCGATTTGCTGATCTTTTTTCATGATCGATTCGAGCTTCTTACAGCTGTACATGACGGCAGTATGATTTCTTCCTGAGAAAATATTCCCGATACGCTCGTATGTAAAATGCAGACGTGTCTTCAGGAGGAACATCGCGACCTGACGCGGGATCATATTTTCTTTTTTTCTATCTTCCGAGAGCAGTGCCTGGATCTCGATCCCGAAGTGTCCAGAGACGGTCTGGATCAGATCTTCGTACGAGCAATGCTGGACGGATCGGATAACTCTCGAGGTATTCACACTTTCAGGGAGTGAAATAATCGAGAGCTTCGAGAGCTTAATGCTGATACTCTCGAGGGTCGGAGTAATACCACGAAGGTCATACTCTGCGATCATCTGATTCAGGATTCCCTCGAGTGTCCGTACATTTCATGTTACATTTTCTGCGATAAATTCTGTGATTTCTGGAGTGAGGAGAAATTGTTTTGCGCGTGCTTTTTCCTCGAGGATCGCGAGACGTGTCTCGTAGTCAGGCTCTCCGATATCGACGGTGATCCCCCACTCGAATCGACTCTGAAGGCGTGGCTCGAGTTCTGTAAGCTCTTGTGGTGGACGATCTCCAGAGAGGACGATTTGTTTACCAGATTCGTAGAGAATATTGAAAATATTATAGAGCTCTTCCTGTGTAGACTTCTTCCCAGCGAGAAACTGAACATCATCAATAATCAGGACATCGATCCCACGATATCGATCACGAAGTTTGTCGACGCTTCGTCACTTGATACTCGCGACATAATCCGTCAGAAATCTGTCAGCAGTCGTATAGATCACTTTTTTATCTCGCTGTTTTTCGCGGATTGCATTTCCGATTCATTGGAGGAGATGCGTCTTTCCGAGCCCGACACGTCCATAGAGAAAAAGCGGATTATACGCCGATCATGGATTGCGGACGACCGCTTCAGAGGCAGCGTGCGCGAGCTGAGATCCAGGTCATACGATGAAATTCTTGAGCGAATATTTCTCATTTATGAGACGAGAATTAATCCCCTCTACAACTTCGACACCATGAATCTGTCCGTGAATTTTTTCTTTTTTTGTCTGTTTCGAGAGATTCTGAAAGAGGTCTCGGCAGTCGATCGTCTTCTCAGGTGGAAGGAGATCGATCGTATCGTCGACGACGATATCGATCGTATCGATCGCTGGAAAGGTCAGTGCGACTGCATTCTTAATGTCCGTGTAGAATTTACTCGTGATATTATCGCGGTGAAATGCCGATCCGACCCCGATCTGGATCGATGTATCATGCACCCCGAGAAGAGAAAAACGCTTAAAATATGTAAGAAAATCTTGTTTTCGGATCGTACTCGCGACTGACTCAATGACAGTTCGGAGGGAGGAAATATCAAAATTTTGAGACATAGTGAAGTGTTTAGAATATATTTCAAAATTTCTCCTGGAACCCGATTTCGTGCTATCCTTTTTATCTCTTTCATACTGAAAGTCAAAAGAAAAAAAAGCTTGACAGAGATATTATGGATAGAAATTGTATACAGGCGTTTTCCATTTCCTGAACAGGAAAATAAAATACTTTTCTTTCTCGGAAAAATGAGAATTTTTATAAAGAAAAGATTCTCTCTCTAAATTTTGTCTTTCAGAAAAAAGTGTGGTACAATTTTCCAGAAGTAAAAATTTATTCTTATCCTTCTTCTATGAAAAAGAAAATTTCCTTCCTTTTTACTCTTCTGACCAGTGTTGGCGTATTTGCCTCCACACAGATGTCCTATGCGAATATCGATAACTACGCATCAGTAAACTACTCATATGAGTGTGAAAAAGGAAGAGGTATCCTGACGGTCGATCTCAAGTATGGATCACAGACGGTCACTACAAAAACCTATAATATCAATCGTGCCGGATATGTCCTCGCACTGGAGCAGGATGATCCGACCCAGTGGTACTGGACATTCTGACTGAATAAGGAAAAGAATGCCTATATTCCAGGGTGCTGATGTTCTGAGTCTTCGACACAGACGACGAATTACCCATCGCTTCTTACACAAAATAGCTCTGGATGAACGGTCGCTTCTGATTATATATTCACGACTGGGACAGGAAATCTGAAAGAATGACTCAAGCTCGCCGATACGATCGTATTTACCCCAAAAGGAAATGGACTTCCATCTTCTTGCTCTGGTACGACAAACACAGGAAGTACGAATACAGGAACCACAAATACAGGAACCACAAACACAGGAACCACAAATACGGGAAGTACAAATACGGGGGCGTGTACCACGAGTGGAAGTATTGCGATAAGTAGTGTATCCGGATATCCGAAAGTTGACTCGGGAAGCACAGGAAGTTTGACGCTTCTGAATATTACACCATGAACTCGATCCACTGTCCGAGTACTTTGTACAGCCGGATACAAAAGCACGACGACTATCCCAAACTATCCACATAGAATAGCTATCAAATGTAATAGTGCAAGTAGTACTGGAAGTGCTTCGTTTGACTATTCCTACTCAGGAGTTCTTCTAGATAGACTTCATACAGAAGAGACGACATGTATATACGATGCTCCATGAACGTATACCATTTCTTGTAGTCTTACTCCTGTTACTGGTTTTAGCCCTGGATTTGCTTCTACTTTTGCTGATCAAAGAAAAATCACGATAAGTACAAATTCGACATGCGGTACACAAACTGGAACCACAAACACAGGAACCACCGCATGTACCGCTTCAAACTGTAAATATACACTGAGTGGTACACTGTATACCAGCAACACATCATTAAATCTTCCATTGTCAACAATAAATTCTGCATCATGATGTACACTCTCTGTACCAACTATTTCTTGTACCAAATGAACGGGGGCATACTTTATGATGGCAATGAGTGATTGAGTATCGAGAAGTGGCGTAATTGTGACTCAGCCACAAGTACTCTACACAGCGGTGATTCCTGCAAATATTGCATCACAAGAGGGAACCTGTACGGTATGATACACATCTTCATGTGGTGGAACTGCTTTGTCAGAGATAATTCGTTTGATCGCAACAAACACAGGTACGACAAATACAGGAACCGTTGCGTGTACTTCGAATGCTTCGAACTGTAAATATTCGCTTCGAAATGCGACGTATTCTGTACGAAATACCGATATGACAGTGGATCTCTGGAAGACATCGACTGCTTCATCATGTACTCTTTCCACACCAACGGTTTCTTGTACTGCTGGTGCAGGAGCAACTATAACCTATGTTGGTCTTGATGCGAGTCAGAATGATTCAGGATATCTTATTTCTATCCCTGCGAGTATCGCGTCAAAAGCGGGAACATGTAGTGTGCGCTATACTTCTTCATGCTCTCCAAACACGCTTACCGAGACGATTACATATACATCACCAACTACAAATACCGGAACAACCGCATGTAATACTTCTAGCTGTCGGTATACTCTTCCGAATACTTCATTTTCTACCAGAAACTCGGATATTACCTCTGAACTCTGGAGAACAGATCCAAGCTGTACACTCTCTGTACCGACTATTTCCTGTACAAAAGGAAGTGGTGCTACAGTGCGATATGCTGGTACTGCGACGAGTCCAAGTGGCGCATGATATACCATCACGATTCCTGCGAGTATCGCTTCCCAAGTGGGAACATGTACCCTGAGGTATACATCGTGTAATTCTACATCTCTTACAGAGACGATTACGATCGGTACTTCTCCTGGAGGAGGATGATCCACGGGTACTTCATCTACGAGCACATCATCCCTGGCTCCAGTCGTAACGATCTGGGCAAATGCGACCACTCTGAGTGGAATGGTAACAAATCTTACCGCGACGAATGCTTCCTCATGTATGGAAGTCGTCGGACGTACAAGTGGATCAAATAGCGATATGTACTGTCGAGATGGAGACGCATCACACTGGAGAGTCATGCCAGCGAATGGATGGGAATATGCAGCATCGGCTCGTACATGGAATATCATCCGTACTGTCGGATCGGGTACCGATCTGCCAGCATGAAATTATCGATGATACTGGAGAAATAATACCACAGGACTGACTGGATCGACTACTTTCACTATTCCTGCATGATCTACGAGTACTTCGGCAGCTCCAGTCGTCACGATGCTTGTCTCAGGATCAGCGCTTCAGGGAACAGTAACAAATCTTACCGCGACGAATGCTTCCTCATGTATGGAAGTCGTCGGACGTTCCAGTGGAACCAATAGTGATACATATTGTCAGGATGGTGTCGCATCGCACTGGACGAAGATGCCAGCATGAGGATGGAAATACAATGCCACTTCTAGTACATGGAATCTGACTCAGACTGTCTGATATAATACAGAGCTTCCTCCAGGAGATTATCGATGATACTGGAGAAATGATACGACTGGAGCTACTGGAAAGACATCATTTACTATTTCTAGCTTTTGATCCGCATCGTCTGATCTTGCACCGAGTGTCACATTTTCTGTCTCAGAAAATATTCTGAAAGGAACCGTGACAAATCTGAATATTAATAATGCAGCTGCATGTATGGAAATGCTTGGTCGTACCACAGGTGCAAATTCTGAGTGATACTGTAGCGATGATTCACACTGGACAAAAATGACATCCAGTAATGCAAACTGGAAATACGATGTCGCTACCAGCACATGGAATGGGTATATGCTCGTCGGATCGACCTCAGACATTCCTACATGACGCTATGTCGGATACTGGAAAAATACTGATTCAGGACTCATCGGAAAAGCGTCGTTCACCGTCGATGATACAGCATGAGTGATTATCCTCGGATCACTTGGCGGCTCACAGAAGAGTATGTTTAATGCTGGATCGATCGATACGACAGCATACAGCTCTCTGCTTATGAAAATCCGTAGTAATGTCGCAAATCTAGTGAAAGGAATGAAAAGTGGTGAAGTCGCAAACGGTATCTTGTATTATAACTCTGATACAGCACTTCCCTACTCTACCATTGCGGACAAAGACTTCAAGACCCTCGTTGTCTATGGGGATCTTCGTATAAATCAGAATATTGCAGTGTATAAATGAATCATCGTCCTGAAAAATGGAACTTCTGGTGGAAATATCTATGTCGGGGATGATGTGACGTATATTAAGGGTGCACTTCTTGCTGAGTGAATGTTCCGCGGAATGAGTAACAGTGCTAGCACACCAAATCCATCAGAACAACTTCGTCTCGAAGGTGCACTCTTCTCTCGTAATACGATCGGATGAAGCATCAATCCGAATAATCTCTACACCTATCCGAATGTCTCAACTGCTGATAAAGATGCCGCATTCGTGAATGATCTCTATCGTGTACGGAGTAAGGGAACCTCACGTAACTACTATACTGGATATCGAAATCCATTTATCATCGAATACAGCACGACACTGCTCTATAACCCACCTCCTGGATTTTAAGAGAAAACTTTTACCCGAGCTTTTGCTCGGGTTTTCTTTTGATTTTTTCGGTCTTCTCTTTATAATACGCGCACTTTACATTTTTACTCTTTTTTCTTATGGAAAAGACGCTCATTCTCCTGAAACCTGATACGGTCCAGCGTAATATCGCTGGTGCGATTATTTCTCGTATCGAAGCTCGAAATTACAAGATTATCGGCATGAAAATGATTCTCCTCGATATGGAGATTCTCCGCGAACACTATGCTCACCTCGTAGAAAAACCATTTTTCCCTGAGATTGTCGACTACATGACTGCTGGTCCCGTGATCGCCATGATCATCGAGTGAGAAAATGTCGTCGCTGGTATACGACAGCTCTGTGGTGCGACCAACCCCGCAGAAGCACTGATGGGGACAGTTCGTGCTGACTTCGCGAATAATATCCGATTTAACCTCATCCACGCTTCTGACTCTGTCGAAGGTGCGATTGAGGAGATCACACGATTTTTCCGTGTCGATGAGATCTGCGCGTACGAGCGAAAAATCATGGAATAATTCACAGCTTCACTCCTTTCTGATGTATCAGACTTCTCTCTTTTCTGTCTTTGTCGATCCACGAGAAACACGTCGGATCGACACTTTTTTGGCGGGACTTTTCCCCCATATATCGCGCTCGTATATCCAGAAGATGATCGAGGAGCAGTGCATCACATGTAATGGGCAGACATTTGCAAAAAATAAAAAAATCTATCGAAAGGATGTGATCGAGATCCGCTGGAAAGTCGAGAAAATGTATATCGAATCCGAAAATATTCCGCTCGATATCGTTTTCGAGAATGATGATTTTGCTGTCATAAATAAAGATCCCGGCATAAATACACACCCGACACCGGGAGAACATGGAAAAACAGGAACGCTCGTGAATGCGCTCCTCCATCATTTCGGCTCGCTTTCTGTGATCAATGGCGTCGAGCGACCTGGAATCGTCCATCGTCTCGATAAAGATACGAGTGGACTGATTCTCATCGCGAAGAACGATCGCACGATGCATGCACTCCAGAAGAAGATCGCCAAGCGAACGATCAAAAAGCTCTATCTTGCACTTGTCGTCGGGATTGTCCCAGAGGAAAAATGATATATCGAGTCATACATTGGGCGCGATCCGAACGATCGCATGCGCATGACGGTGAAAAATCCTGTGAATCCGAAGCTTGCGAAGACAGAATTTCGAAAACTCTCGGAAATCGATGGAAAATACACACTCCTCGAAGTGAATCTTCTCACCGGTCGGACACACCAGATCCGCGTCCATCTCGCATCGATCGGATTTCCGATCGTCGGCGACGAAACCTATGGAAATACCAAGGTAAATCGTACAGCACAAGAATCACACGGACTCACGCGTCAGTGGCTTCATGCGTTCCGACTCGAGTTTATCCTGTTCGATGTACGATATTCCTTCATGGGAAAAGTAAAGGATGATCTCCTCGCATTCTTTCCGGAACGTGATATTTCCTTATATTTGCGTTAGGCGATATTTTTCTGAAAAGCATTGAAAAAAAACACTTTTCCTGTACTATGCGTGCGCATTATTTTTTCTATGAATAATTATACGATCGATCGGAAAATGGACGATATCTATGTGATTGCTGATCGCGCGATTCATGACTTTATCGAACTTCGGGAAAATCCTCACGGACGCATCACGATCCAGAATATTCACATGAGTCGAGAGTATGACTTCCTCGATATTACTGTCAGCTCTGAGCAGGAAGAAATGGCACTTCCGCATTTTCTCGCGCCACTTGCTCCTTCGCTTCGTCGAGAGATTGGCGCACGGATTTCTCTTCGGAAGCTTCCGAAGATTCGTTTTAGAAATGTAGCAAAAGAGGAATCTTCGACGCGCGTCCTATCTCTGCTTTCTGAAATCGCTCAAAAATATGACCTTTCATAACAAAATTCGTGCTTGGATAGGACGTTTTCATAATCGGAAATTTCGTGCTTCTGTCGTGCAGGAAAAGAAGCGAAAATACCTTTTCTCCTCAAAAGAGACTTCTCCTTTTAAGAGCAGTCGTATTTCTGCGAAGAAAAAAAACACATCTTTTCTACGTCCATTTTCTCCACTTCTTCGGACGCTTCACTTCGAAAATCGGAATCCATTTACCCTGCTTATCGGATTTATCGGAATAATTCTGATCGGATTATCTGCATATATTCTTCTTTTTTCCCCGTACTTTCGTCTGAGCCCATCGCGTGTCGTCGTCGAACCGATGGAAAATACCGTCAATACCGATCTCGTTTATCGTGCGATCGAGGGTATTTACGGACAATTTATTTTTGCTGTTAATATCGATAGTATTCGATCGGATATTCTCGGGCTTCAGAAGCAGATTCAGGACGTCGAGATCCGTCGCCTCTACCCGAATGGGCTGAAAGTTATCGTGACGCCGTACCCGACGATTTTTCAGGCGTCGATCGCTTTTCTGGATCGAGAATTTTTTCTGACGTCGAATGGTGTTATCGTCCCGAATACGAGTGGCTCTGGCGCTGGAAATTTCCCGAATCTTGAAATCGTGTCACGGTCGCTTCGTGATGAGCTTTTTCTCGATTATAAACAAGTTATTCCACCCGATACCATGGCATCGATCGCGACTGTGAAGCAGACACTTGAACATGATTTTCCTGATCTTCATTTCTGACTGTATCGATATTTTCCCAATGAGCGCGAGCTTCACATCTCGCTCGAAAGCGGGACGCGCATTCTCCTCTCGCTCGATGACACAGTCGCAGATACTCTGACGAATGAGCTGATTACCTTCCAGATTTACGCGAGAAAATATGGCGATGAACTCGGACAGTGAGGTGTGACATACGTCGATATACGCGTTATCGGAGAGGTTTTTGTATGTCGTGATCTGACTGTGTGCGGGAAAAATCTCGCTGATATCTACGGCGACGTGTATCGATAGATTTTTAGGTCCGTATTTTTTACATGATATCTCGAAAAGATCGTACATCTCTCTTCGCTCGTATCTATGATGAATATGGCGGGAAAAAAATCGAGCTCGATTATGAGACGCCATTCCAGCTCCTGATCGCCGTGATCCTCTCGGCGCAGACGACCGATAAACAAGTGAATCGTGTCACACCACCGCTTTTTGCGCGTGTGCGGGAGTGTTCTGATATTCTCGATCTCTCGCTTGAGGAGATCGAGTCGTATACACATTTCGTCAATTTTTACCATAATAAATCTCGATTTATCAAAGAAACGGGTACGATTCTCGCGACGCAATATGATGGAATGATTCCGAATGATCTCGTACTTTTGCAGACATTTCCATGAATCGGTATCAAGACTGCGAAAGTCATCCTCTCGGTCCTCTATGATGCGCCGTATGTCGGCGTCGATACGCATATTCATCGTGTAATGAATCGGATCGGGATCGTCGACACGAAGACGCCAGAACAGACAGATCGTGCGCTTGACACACTCATGACTGAGAAAGAGAAAAAAATTATGCACCATCCGATCGTACTCTTCGGTCGATATCGTTGCATCGCACGCAAGCCGAAGTGTTCAGATTGTCCCATCCAGAAATACTGCCGATATTATCGAGATACACAGAAAAAATAACAGTTTTTCATGTGAGAGTTTCCCTTAGAAATCACTCTCGATCGTCGTGCGGATCGAGTAGAGAATATAATCTCCAGGTTTTAGTGTTTTTCGGTCGACCCCTGCTTTTTTACAGGCGATATCGAAAAGTTGTTCTCCATTTGAGGTGACATTCGTGATCTTCGGAAGGAGGATCGACATCTTCCCGAGAGGCTGAGAGAGGAAAATCAGCCCGTCCTGCGCGATATCGAGCTCTGCGGGTGACTTAATAATCTTCCGCTTATCCGGTGTAAAATGATCGACTCGAATATGAATCTTCTCGAGTTCTTTCACATTCTTCAGATTCTCCGTAAAACGCATATCAGAAAGACAAAGCAGAGTATTATCGATCGTCTCCATGAGAGTATTTTCTTTTTTACACTGGATTCTTCCCGAAGATGCGATGATCTTCCCTGCGAGAAAAAGTGTCACAAAGATCGATTCTTTCGTGCTGGTGTACTGGATCGCATTCGCATGAAAGTCCGAAAAGACAGGAATTCTTTTTTCTGTCAGATATACTTCGAGTGTGTGGCGGACGATTTCTGGGAGCATAGAAAAAATAGATTACTTGAATTTTGTCAGTTCTTTCTCGGCTTCTTGTTCTTTCTCTTTCTCCTCTTTTTCTATACGAGAAAAGACATTTCCGAGCATATCAGAGCCATTCAGAAGATACAGGCGGTAGTAGAGAAACTCGAAAAGCGCGCGGAAAAATGTCGTGAAAAAGAACGATACCATCATGAGTCCGATGAGTCCATAGAGTGCATTCATGGACTTCGTAAAGTACTGAAATACGTAGAGAGAGATCAGACTCGAGAAAAGAAATCCGATAAAGTTCCCATAGATTCCGAGAAGTGAATAGCGATAATTTACCAGTATCGACGTGATGATCCCGACTCAGAGCGATGAAGTCAGGATATGGAGCGTGTATGGTACGAGGATCGTATTTTCCGCTGTTTCGCTATTTCCCATGATGAGATAGAACGGCATGAAGAAAATAAAGAGAAAAATGATGAAGACGACGATCTGTCCGAGCGAGGTACGCGTACGGGTATATCGTCCTGGAAAGACGAGTGATGTGATGAAGTAGAGGACAAGATTTCCGATCACGAGACAGAAGAATGTGATCATCGAAAAGAGCACAGCGTTCGCGCCTCATGTGAAGGTCGTCCCGTTCAGGAGATACGAGAGAAAAAATATCAGCAGTCCGCCGATTACTCCTGCGATCAGTGCGCCGAGCGATACCATGACGACGGAGAGAAAGTCTGATTTTGGTGGGGTCAATACCTCTTCTTCTCGCGAGATTCATAGATCGTGTGGATCTTTTCTCGGAGCTTTTTCCTCGTGATTATTTTTTTCTGTCATAGAAAAAATAGTAAATGATAATGCAGAGCGCTCATACTGAGATAAATATATCCGCAAGATTCAAAACTGCAAAATATTTTACCTGAATAAAGTCCACGACTTCTCATACCATAATCCGTTCATACGCATGAGAAAGCGCACCTCCGAGGATCGCGATATATCCAAGATCGAGGAGAAGTGATCGTTTTTTCCACTCGTAGCGGAAATAATAATATAATATAGATACTATAATCAGTATCGTCAAGACTTGGAGAATAATCCCCTGGATCGGAAGTGAAAAGGCGACACCAGAATTATAAAAGAGAGTCAGTTTTATATACTCCCCAAGTACTGAAATCGTCTTCTCTTCCAGAAGCTCAGACATAAAAAGCTTCGAAGCAATGTCGATCGTAATAATACCTATGATCGAGAAAAAAAAGAGGAGCAGACGAAGGGAATCAGGTTTTTTCATACGTGTATTAATATTGAATATTACGTTATTCTGATTCCCTCGCTCTGAGGATTTTTACTTTTTCTTGTTCTTGATTTTTAGTAGAAATCCGATCTTTGCTCCATCCTCCTTCATAGATTCTCAGTCCTTTGGTTTGTTTTTTTTCAGATTCATTCTGGATTTTCCTATGGATTCCTGCTCGCGCGGAGTGGTGACAAAACTGATATTTTATTTCTCAGAACTTTTTTACGAAATCACTCGTTTTGCTTTCTTTTTCCCCATCTCTATGAGGGTCTCGGCGTCAGAAATCTGTACGAGGAACTTCGGATCCGTGATCGTCTCTCCGTTCACTCGGATCGAGTTTCCTGCGAGAGCATTTCTGACATCTCCTGTCGTCGCTGAGAATCCGATCTGCTTCAGGAGATCTGAGATCGATATCTCCATTTTTTCTTTTTTCTTGCCTCATGAAAGCGATATAATCTCGATATTCGCTTCATCGTCTGGATCGTACGGTTTTCCATGATATATCGTCACGATCCGATCAGCGAGCTCTCGCTTCAGAGTATTCGGTGATTCTCATGATGCGAGTCTCTTCCGTATCTGCTCGACTTCTTCGCGTGTCGCGTCAGTCGCAAGCTCGAAGTAGTGCGGAATCAGCTCGTCCGTGATGTTGATAATCTTCTGATACATATCGAACGGCGAGTCATCGATCAGGATACAGTTCGGCATACTTTTACTCATTTTTTTCCCATCTGTTCCGATCAGAAGATCGAATGTCATGATATCTTGCTTCGGGAGTCCGAACGCAGACATGAGTGTCCGACCAGCAAGTAGATTAAAATACTGGTCATTTCCGCCGAGCTCAAGATCACAAGCTCCGTACTTCCTAGCGATCACGACGCTGTCGTATCCCTGCATGATCGGATAGAGAAATTCCTGCAGAGAGATACGCTTCCCTTCTTTATATCGCTTCGAGAAATTATCACGATCGAGCATTTCCGCGACAGAGAAATTCTTCGCGAGCTCTCCGACTCATGCGAAGTTTACCGCATCGAGTCACTCACTATTATAGTAGACATTGATCTTCGAGATATCGATTATCTTGGAGAATTTCTCGAGAAATACTTCCGCATGTTTCCGTGTCTCTTCTCGCGCAAGCATCGGGCGCTCTGCATCCTTATCACTCGTGTCGCCGACCTGCGCAGTCGCATCACCGAAGAGGAGGACGATCGTGTGTCCGAGCTCCTGAAAAGCCTTCAGCTTCATGAAAGGCACCATATGTCCGATGTGTATCTTCGAAGCGACAGGATCGATCCCGAACTTCACGACGAGCTTCTCTCATGCGAGAAGACGTTTCTCGAGATGTTCACGCTCGATACAGTTCGAGACGGCTTTCGAGAGGAGATTCTGCACTTGTGATGGAGTAGGCTTATTCATGGATGATGCGTAAGGATATGATGACTGCATTTCCTCTGCTCGTAGGGAGTGCACAGAAGATAACAGAAAAAAATGATTTCCTGTACTATATTCAGGAAATCATAAATCGCAAATGGAGAGAGAATATAATATTTCTATGCTTGTTCTTGTTGTAGCTCGCCACATCTATCACCACCGAGTTTTCCCTATCTGCCCCCCCGGATAATATATTATACACAGTTGCTTTTATTTCTGCTTCAGTGGCTCACTTCCTCCTAAGTGCTAGCATTTCAATCGCCGCCTCATTCCAAACAAGATGGCTTGGGCTTCGATTTTGTACTGAAGAAGTATCA
>DINU01000021.1 GCA_002426885.1 Patescibacteria group bacterium UBA5532 | reverse complement strand
ATTTAAGTTAGTGTACTATATAAGCACCGAGATTATTCCAATTGCTCATAGCTCTCCATTTAGCTATCTTTTCTTCTATATTCTGATGAGTAATATCCCCCTGCATAGAGATAAGATTTTGAGTGAGATTTCCTGTAATCTTGAGCTCATCAAAATATACACCTTTTGCAATAAGTCGTATCAGAATAATAAGTGTAAAATTCTCATTGTCTTTATCAATATCGTCAAGACTGATCCGAAATCCTTGCTCTTGGAGCATGTTTAGTATCTGGCACAGCATATTTATAGTATTTTCTACTTTTTGTGCTTCTCCATTTTTTGAAAATATATCTTTGTATTCTTGTGTACAGGGTGCTTCGAGAAATTCTATAATAATATGATTTTGTATTACTTCTTGATATTTTCCTTGTAATTTTTTGACCAGTTCTATGAGTTTATTTCTTCCATTTTCTGGATCTTTCTCAAGAAAATCCTCGATGTATGCATTCACGGAGAGTATCGATTCTGGCTCCCTGGAAGCTTTTTCGAAGGCGAACTCGAGGGCTTTCTCGAGTAGCTCGAATGTATTTCCCGTCTTCTCCGCGAGCTCGATAATCTCAGGGATAGAATATTTCTTCTCAAAATGTCACAATCAAGGGATATTTATAAAAGTATTCACAGGCTTAAGGAGGACTTCTGAGCGATAGTGACTTCCGTCGAGCCTTCGGATAGGTTGCATTCTAAAGTCTAGATTCTTACACACCTCTCTCCATTGTTCTTGTGGTGAAATTGCTTCACAAGATTCCTGAGAATGGTTGGTTTGTTCTATCAGAAAATTATTTACTTCTTCATCCCAAAAAGGGGCGTACCTCATGATTTTAGCGACAATAGCTTGTGTTTTGTCTGGACCTCCTCAGGAAGCACACACATTTGCAGAGTGCTCCTCTTGGGTGACAGCAGTTCTCATACAAGAAATTAGATATTACATCCCCGGGATATCGAGCCCCATTTTCCCCATGACACCACGCATTCTCTCGGCTGCGATCTCCTGCGCCTTTTTCATTCCTTTATTCACTGCTTCTTTCACGGCGTTCTCGAGCTTTGCTTGATTGCTCAGAAGTGATGTGTCCTCGATATCGACTTTTACGATCTTGAGCTGTCCGTCGATCGTCACGACGACTCCTTCATATTCTGATTCTATGTGTGTATTCGAGAGTTCTTCTTGTATTTTTTGTGCTTCTTGCTGGAGCTTCATAAGCTCTTTTGCCTGATTATAATCCATATGAAGAGAATTTAGAAAAATAAAAACATGGAGGAAAGTATAAGGCACTTTCTATTTTTTGCAAATAAAAGAGTTATATGATATTATAACCATGTTCTATCTCTAATTTTTCTTTTATGGGACTCTTCGATTCTCTGCTTGCTGGTAAATCAAGTACTCTTGTCGGCGATGACGCAAGCGCATCTTCTTCTAGTTCTGGTGATGATACGTCCAGCACTCAGACCACAGGACAGTCTGGTACCGGATCGGATCCGACGATGACTTCTGGATCAGATCAGACGGTTGTTGCCAGTCCTGAGACTCCAGCTTCAGACATGGTGGCGACAGATACATCCCTCGTCACTCCGACGAGTGAGATGCCTTCTTCTGAGATGACGTCGACACCGGAAGTTCTCTCGACTGAGACACCGCTCGTATGAGGCCTTACATCGCCTGAAGATACGACTGCCATGCCTCCTTCGTCTGACGCATGAGTGACTGATATGACTTCAGATGCCACAGCGAGTACCATTTCTATTGCCTCTGTCTCACCAGAAGAGACTTCTGCACCCGTGGTAGCTCCAGAAAGCGTAAGCACTTCAGCATCTGAGACACCAGCAACATCAGATCTTTTCTGAGATATGTGACAATCTTCCGTTCCCGCTCCAGTATCACCAGCTCCAGAAGTTACTGCCACCCCGAGCTCTCTCTTCTGAGAGACGACTCCAGAGAGCTCACTCTTCTCGACTCCTACGACATCGACTGAAGAAGTGAAAAAAGAAACCCCAGAAGCATCATCACTCCTCGGAGGCTTCATGACCGCAGATTCTGAGACAGATGCGGAAGATGTTCTCGAAGAATCAGATAAGGTTCTCGAGCATTCTATCACAGAGCTCGATGGGATTATCGCGAAGCTCGAGTCCGCGAAAGAAGAACAGCTCGAGTCCGCAAAGAAAGACGATGAAGTCGCTGAAGAGGCAAAAAAACGAGCATCAGAAGCTCGTAAAGAAGCCCGTGAAATGGAGAAAAAAATCAAAGAAATCGAAGAGACAAAGAAGTTATTCTCTGAGCGACTTGCCTGAGAAGAAGATGCAAAAAAGGAAACTGAGACAGCCGATACAGAAAAGACAGATGCTGAAACAGCAGAAAAGAAGACACCTTCTCATCGAAAGACAAAATAATATTTTCCTCGCATGAATACTATCGCAGAAATCCTTACTATTGCACGTGAGCGCCTCGCATCGGATATCCATCTGAGCGAAGGTGCTCCTGTCGTAATACGTATCTATGGAGAACTCACCTATGTAAATCAGGAATACAGTCTGACGCGCGCTGATATGGATACTATTTTTTCTGTGCTTCTCGGAGAAAATACACAGAAACGTGAGGAATTTCAGAAAACAAAGGATACAGACTTCGCCTATATAGACAGCATATGAGACTCATATCGTGTCAATGTCTACTCCAAGATGTGAAAAATCGCTATGGCGATCCGACATATCGAGCGAGATGCAAAAACACTTGAGGAGCTGATTCTTCCGCCGAGTATCCGAAAAGTTCTGACACTGCATCAGGGGATTTTTCTCGTGACATGACCGACTGGAAGTGGAAAATCCACGACCATGGTGTCACTGATCGAGGAGATAAATAAAGAGCGTGAAGAACATATTATCACGATCGAAGATCCGATCGAATTCGTCTTTACCCCGCAAAAATCGATCTTCTCTCAGCGAGAAGTCGGTCGCGATACTGAGTCATTCGTGACGGCGATACGGGCAGCGATGCGAGAAGATCCGAATATCGTCATGGTCGGGGAAATGCGTGATGCTGAGACAGTGAATGCAGCGCTGAATCTCGCAGAGACGGGACATCTCGTATTCTCGACGCTTCACACATCAGGAAGTGTCCAGACGATCAGTCGTATCGTTCAGTTTTTTGATCCGAGTACACAGGTACAGGCACGGATTCGTCTCGCTGATTCGCTGATCGGCGTCCTCTCACAGAGGCTCGTTCCGCGTCAAGATAAGCCAGGACGGATCGCGATTCGTGAGCTTATGTTCGTGAATTCGGGTATAAAAAATATGATAAAAATGGGTGATCTCAAGCAGGTAAAAAGTACGATCGAGCTCGGAATGCAGGAGGGAATGATCACCCTCGAGAAATCCGCAGAGATCCTCGAGCAACACGGCATGATAAAAAAAGAAGATTACATCGGATATTTATCCGCAGATGATATGTAGATTTTTCGGGACTTTCTCAGTATATTTCATGACTCGCCTTCGTTTTTTTCTCATCATTTCTCTTCTGCTCCTGCTGATCCCATGTATATGACATGCGGTGGAGGTTCCGGGGTGAGAAGTGCTGGATCCGGGCGGGACAGCGATCACAGGCGGGAGTCTGTCGGAAGTGATTCGCTCTGTCGCATGGCGAATATTTTCCCTCGCGAAGATCATCCTCTCTGGACTCGCGCTGATCTATCTCGTCGTACTCGGTGTCATGATTATCGTAAAGTCTGAGAATCCGGGCGATGTAAAAAATCAATCCATGCAACTCGTCTACACTGCAGTCGGATTTATCTTTCTGAATGTGCCGGGGACGATCTATCAGATGGTCATCGGGGGTGGAACGACTGGGCGCGTGATCGGGGATGGAGGATGGAAAAATACCGACTCAGGGTCGTTCATCTTCTTCGATATGCTCTTTACGACTTCATTTCGTGAAGGGCTGATTAATTTTCTCTCGGTCATTATTTTCTGAGTTGCTCTCGTCGCTTTTACGTGGTGATTTTTTACCATTATGACGGCGCACAGCGAGGAATCACGTATGAAAGAATGACGTGATCGAATCAAGTGGTGATCACTCGGGCTGATTTCCGTCGCATTTCTCCAAGCATGGGTACGTATCCTCGCGGTCGGAGATCTGACGGGATCGGGAAGTATCTCTGGGATTTTCTGACAGATTATCTCTCTGACACTGTTTCTCGCGGGACCGACAGCGATTTTCTTCATGATTTTCTGAGCATACTATATGATCACGAGTGCAGGAGATGAAGGTCGCGCGAAGCGATGAAGAGCGATCGTCGTCAATACTATCGTCGCGACTCTCCTTCTGATCGGGACATTTACCTTCTTAAATGACCTCGTAAACTTCACACTTTAACACATGCCTGAGCTCCGAATTCTCATCCTTCTCATCCTGATGTTTCTAAATATCTCGTTCGTCTCGGCGGCGGATACGACGACTTCGAATGGACATAATGAGCCCCAGATTATTATCACGTCGCTTTTGCCATGAATGAGTGTCGGAACGAAGGAAGAAATGATCGCCTGAGATCAAGGGGTTGATTGCTACTGTACAGTGACAGATGGCGCGACGACCGATGAAACATGTGGCACTCAGTACACACGAAAATACGTCTGTAGTGTCCCTGTCGGATGGCAGGCATTTCAGCTGATAATCGGCTCACTCCTGAAGTATATCGTCTATGTCGGACTCCTTCTCGGCGTGCTCGCGCTCGTGGTCCTCGGGGTCGCATGGTCCGTGAACGGAGCGATCGGCGGAGGGGGTGGAGGAGATGTCGGAAAAAAGATAAAATGATGGCTTGTCAATGCTTTCCTCGGATTATTTGTACTCTTCTTCTTCGGGACGATTCTCAGGATTCTTGCACCGTGGGTGTATAATTAAGATACTTTGGAGTATTCCTGTAATATTCAAAGCTCAAGAAAAAAGAATTCTTCTGGAATTTTTTACCAGAGATTGCAATTCTTCACAAGAAATCCATCTTGGATCTTTTGTCTCAGATTCCTTCTTTTCATTGCTGAGTCAGTATTACAGAGACTATGCATTATAGACTGTTATATTACCTGGACGTTGTTCTATCATAAATGAATTATAGACTTCTGTTTTTAGAAAAACTATCCAGCATGTGAGGCATGTAGATTTTGAAAAGATGTTACTGTTTCGATTGAGTATTTGACTCAACTTGCATCCACCCTATTTTCTCATATTATGAGAAAAATTTTTCCCCGTGAATCCAGAGCTTTTCGCATATCATGGTCCTTTCTGGACATTTCTCCCGATCGATTATATTCTTCCGTGTGTTTTCGCACTTGCGATGACTGTTCTTGTGATTTTTCTCTCGAGAAAATTTTCTACATTTCGCGAGAATCGTGCTTTTTTTCGTGAATATTCCCATAAGATTCAGCGTCTGGATGTTACTGATCCGGATTTTCTGACCGATATTTCACTCCTTTTTCGCGCCTTTCTCGATACGATCCATTACGAGCGATTTTACACACTTACGACTTCTGCGATGAAGATCCCCGATCGGAAGGAGCGAGAATACATAACTCATACACTTTCTACGCTTGAGACACTGAATTATTCTGATTCGCACCTTTCGGACGTGGAAAAAGAAAAAGCGCGCGCGCAGATTCTGACATGCATGAAAATCCTATTTTCTCACTTTCGATAATGTCTTTTGAAGCACCACTTTTCTTTCTTCTGCTCTTATTTCTGCCATTTCTTATTCTCTCAGAAATGCGCACATGGAGCATCGGTCAGCGCGGTCTTGATCCGCTTTTTACGAAGATGTGCATACGGAAACCGTGGACGATCGTGCTGATTCTGATCGGGAAGAGCACGGTTTTTATACTTTTTATTCTGCTTCTTGCGCGTCCTGTCCTCGAAGAATTTCAGATAGAAGAGAAAAAAAATGGCATCGATATCGTCTTCGTGCTCGATATCTCGCGCTCGATGCTCGCGGAAGATATCACACCGAATCGCATCGAAAAAGCAAAAACAACGCTTTCGAACTTTCTCGAAGAGGAGCGACAGGATCGGATCGGACTCGTCATTTTTGCGGGAAAGCCATTTATCACATCGCCACTTTCGTATGAGTACGGGGCACTATCCCAGATTATCGATGGATTCTCGGTCGACTCGATTCTGCAGGATATCCCGGGACTTTCTGGGACGGCTTTCGGGGAGGCGCTTCTCATCGCTGGTGATATGTTCGGTACTGGCGTGAGCAATTCGGGAAGTCACATGATCATCGCACTGACGGATGGTCGGGCGAATATCGGGATCGATCCGATTATTTCTGCGAAACACCTCGCCGAACGTGGTGTTCGCGTCGACGTCATCGGTATCGGAAGTGTATCTGGGACGCTTCTCTATACCACGAATGATGCGTGAGAAAAAGAATATTTCTACGATGATGCTGGAAATATCCTGACCGCGGATCTCGATGAGACGATGATGCAGAGTATCGCCGATATAACAGGCGGAAAATACTGGAATGGAGCGGATAATGCGACATTTGATGCGATTTTCCGAGAGATTCAGTCTCTGACGCGTCGACCGATCGTGACGGAACGAATCGTTCATCATCAGTCTCTGGATGCGTTTTTTTATCCGATTCTTTTCGTGCTGGTTCTCGGGATTCCGATCTTCGAGTACTGGATTATACGGAAATATCGTGTGCCGATCGTGTAGCATAAAAATCCCTCACGGAAGTGAGGGAGAAGAACTTCAAAAGCACTACAAAAAGATATTCCTTATTGGGGAATATCTACAAAAAAGTAATTGTTTGCATATGTGTGTCCGAGTAAATATCCTCCATTTTGCTTGGGAATAGGATACACCAGAATGAGGTGTTTTCGAATACGCCCATCGGGATTCCAGGATTCTGCGTTTCCTTGATAATTCTGGTCTGCGATCCAGAATCCAATCGGGTAACCCCAGTAATCATAGGCATATTTCAGAAATATCCCCACGTGACCAGGGGAGCTCGTAGTATTTTGGGGATACTGACTGTAGTATGTATCCCCGTTATTTCCTTGAGCTCCCCAACCAAAATAGGCAACCATACGTCCACGGTGCTCTGGTGATGGATCATAATAGATATACCACCACCACCGTGTCCAGTCACCACCGTAGGTGTAATAGACATCCCTTGCTCGTTCCATGACATTTTTTCCGGCATACCAGGACCATGTTCCGCGACCTTCCTGTGTTGCGATTTTTGCAAATGCTGGACACTGTCCAGGATAATTTGGGCTTTCGCTGAATGATGGATAGATATCATGATTTGAAATCCATGACTTATCAAGACGTACCACGCCTATAGGATTACCCAGTGAGCTTCCCCACCATTGTCCTGTGTACTCGATATAAGAGTTAAAATTCAGGTTAAGCCCCCAATTTTGGATAACCCCTTGAATGGGGTAATTGGAAAAATAGTCTTGGTACGAAACAGGGTAGTTCACCAGTACATAACTATCTCTCCCACCTTCCACAGAGAGTTGTTCACGATAGAAATAGTCGTTGAGATTATTCGGCTGATTGCTCAAGAATAATCCCGTTACCGTGTCATTCGCACGAGGACGAATGACTTCACCCTGTGCTGAGCCTATTCCTATAAAAAGGAGAGCTATTAAAAAGACATATTTGTGCATACCAAATACTCCTTCATAGTACTGCTGTTAAAGAACATGTCTTCGCTCAAAGATATGTTTTGATAAATTATCTATGTGTACTTTCTCGATAAAAACAATATAGAGTATATTGTTTTTTTATTTTTGTAAGTAAAATTTACGAAATTATTTATTTTCTTTCTAGAAATGTCTTCTATTCGTTCCTTCCCCTTTCTTCTTGGTATCTTTCTCTCTTTTTTTCTCACTTCCTGTATTCCTGATCCAGGGTGAGAAGAGAAAGATGATTTTACATTTTCATGAAATATTTCGAGTAGTGAAATATTCCCTTGAACTCAGAATTCTCCTGAAGAAACATGGGATTCTTTTGCCCCCCTCTCCGATTGAGACTTCTTGACTCCTGAAGAAGTGGCAGAAATCCGAGCGAAGTATACAAGTGGAACATCGCGAGATTTTATCCCATATATGATATTCGGATCAGGGGGTTTTCAGATACCAGATATTCAGATACGATTTCATAATTTTCCATATATTCCATACCAAGAAGAACACTATGAACGAATTGGAGAAGATCATGTGATATATTTAAAAGCGCAAAGAGAAAAACAAATCATATATTACAATAATGTATTCTGAAAAACGATAAATTCAGAAAATATTCTGAGTGCGAGTGGCAAATATTTCTGTCTTCGGATGCAGGGATCTATTACAAAAACAGATGGAATTCTCTGACTTCATACGGAGATTTCTGCGATCTGAGGGATTCCTATAGATTCGACGCCTCTTTCAGAACAATTTCCTCTGGAAAATGGCGCATACGTGTACTGAGTTATTATTGCAGGTACGTGACATGCATTTTCACAAACATGAAAACTAATTACTGATATTGAGAATATTTTCTCTGGGAGTTATCAGTCTATGCTGCCGACAATATATGAAAATATATCATGAGAGAATTATTTCGTATTCCGTGAAACGCGAGATAATAAAAATACACCATATACCGTGTCAGTTCATGGTGAGGCAATCAGCGAAGTCGAGTGAATTCACCATGTCAATATGCGAGATTGCACGATTCTCACAGATAATTCACCGAATCACTTGACGATTCATTTTATCCCACCAGCAGAATATACTTGGAGTGGACAGACACAGATCGATTACCGATTGTTTGTAAAAAATGGTTATTTTTTACAGCTTCCTTCATGAATGGGGACGCTTTCTGATATACTGATGACGACGAATTCATGAGATATACTTCATCCTCCGATTACATATATAAAACCTGAAAAACGGATGGTACGAGGAGAAATGGAATATCGATATGCCGCACCACAGAACCAGCCATATTGCCTTGACGAATGAGCATGTTCTCTTGCGATTGATGCGGAAGCACTTCGGGATATTGCTTCAGTCGAGTTTTTTTATGATTCAGAGAGATAAAAAATTGAGATGGAATTACCTCACGAGCATTTTCCTTCCTTCATTCACAAGAAAGGGAAGGAGCCCGAGTCCTCACACGATGCACCAGTCTTCCCATCGGAGTGGGACGAGATGGAAGATTTCCCGCGTAAATGAAGTCGAGAAGAGAATCACCTGGAGAAATATCCCGAGAATCAGAGAAAGAGTCAGAGATCGATTACTGAAGAACCCGAGTCCGAAACTCGTAGCTGAGTGACTTCTGATGCTGAATGCAAAAAGAAGCTGTGCCGTGATCAGTGTGATAAATGCCATACTTCTTGCGTGATCGAGCGCAGTCGCTGGATCAGGGGCGAGTGTCATGCCGATCGCATATCCGATAAGTGTCACACCTCCGATCAGCGCCCCATAGAAAAATATACTTCCGAATGTACTCCGACGAAAAAATCCTTCTTTCGGATTTCTCGGAGGGGTGCTCATGATCTTCGGATCATTGGTATCCATTCCGAGTGCGATCGCTGGGAGGGAATCGGTGATGAGATTAATCCAGAGGAGTTGCGTCGCGAGGAGTGGACTTTCCCAGCCGATGCTGAGCGCGACGACCATCGTGATGACTTCGCCGAGATTTCCTGTCAGAAGAAAAATGATCGATTTCTTGATATTATTATAGATATTTCGTCCTTGCTCGATCGCACTGACGATCGTCGCAAAGTTATCATCCGCAAGAATCATATCCGAAGCTCACTTCGATACGTCAGTTCCAGTCTTTCCCATCGCGATTCCGATATCTGCGATATTCAGTGAAGGTGCATCATTCACTCCATCTCCTGTCATCGAGACGATGTATCACTGTGCTTGCAAGAGCTCGACGATCGTCACTTTGTGACGTGGAGAGACACGAGCGTAGACGCGATATGAGAGGATATTTTTCTCGAATTTTTTCCGTTCTCGCGTACTATCGAGGATCACATCGAGCGCCTCACCCGTGAGAACCTGTTCTTGGCTCTCTGCGATTCCGAGTGTTTTCGCGATCGCAAAAGCTGTCACCGCATGATCTCCTGTGATCATGATCGAGCCGACTCATGCATTTTTCGCTTTCTCTATCGCGTTTTTCGCTTCTTCTCGCGGGGGGTCGATCATCCCGACAAATCCGAGAAAGAGCAGATCTTTTTCCATATCTTCTTCCTTCGTATTCTGTTCGGCTTTTCGTGCGGCAACTGCGAGAACGCGAAGCGCATTCTCCGATAGATGCTCCATATCTGCTATGATCTTCTGTCTATGTGTCTTCGTCAGAGGCACATCTTTTCCATCGATTCGTACCTGTGTGGAGATATCGAGGATACGACTCAGGGATCACTTCGCATAGATCGTGTAGGTTTCACCTTCTTGTACGAGTGTCGACATACATTTTCTCTCTGAGTCGAAAGGATTCTCACGGATTCGCTTCGTATTTTTCTCATATTTATGTCGCTCATCTCCGAGTACATCAGCGAAGTAGAGCAGTGCGACTTCTGTCGGATCACCCGTGCTTTCGCCATCTGTGAGCGTCGCATCCGATGCGAGTACCATCGCTTTTGCGAGGAGCTTCTCGTCTTCGCTTCCACTCCTTTCTTTTACATTCGTGTATTTTCATGGACTGACCGAGAGTTCTGTGACGGTCATCTGATTCTGTGTCAGTGTTCCAGTCTTATCGGAACAGATGATATTCACAGATCCGAGTGTCTCGACGGCAGGAAGATGCCGAATGATAGCATTTTTCTTCGCCATCTGCGTGACTCCGATCGAGAGGACGATCGTGATGATCGCGACGAGTCACTCTGGGATCGACGCCACCGCGAGTGAGACGGAGATGAGAAACATCTCTTCGAGATTTCTTCCCTGAAAATATGCGAGCACCATAAGAAGCACACAGATAATTACGACGAGCTTCCCGATCATACGACTCAGATCTTCGATCCGAATCTCGAGTGGAGTCCGAGGCTGATCATCTGTCTCGAGGCTTTTTGCGATTTGTCCCATTTCTGTCTGGTTTCCTGTCGCGACGACGATTCATTTTCCTCTTCCGACGACGACCAGAGTTCCCATGTATGCCATATTTTCACGATCGGCAAGCGGAGTTTTCTCTGGGAAAATCATATCGGCGATCTTCTTCTCAGGTACGGATTCGCCCGTCAGGATCGACTCATCGATCGTCAGATTCGCGTCCTCGATCAGACGTATATCCGCGGGAATCGTCCTTCCGGTATCGAGCGCGACGATATCGCCGGGAACGATTTCCTCGCTCGGGATTTCCTCCGTTTTTCCATCACGCACGACGATCGCATGTGGAGAAGACATTTTCTGGAGCGCACTGATCGCACGTTCTGCCTTATATTCCTGGATCACACCGATGATCGCATTCAGGATCACGACGCCGAGGATAATCGAAGCATCGATATATTCCCCGATAAAAAAAGTAATTCCGACCGCAAGGAGGAGAATATAGACGAGTCCATTCTGAAACTGCAGGAGAAAAAGGAGAAATATATTCTTTCCTGCTTTGGTATCGAAAATATTCTTTCCATATTTTTCTTGACGTTTTCTCGCTTCAGAAAGGGAAAGTCCATGTGTGATATCGGAGTCGAGAAGACGCACGACCGCGTCTGATTTTTCTGTGTAAAACATAGATGAGGAACGAGTATAGCACGTATTTTAACACATTTCTTACTGCTTTGCAATTTTTCGTACGTGTATATTTCGAGATTTTATTTTACTTTCTATAGAAAATGTATAGTATTTTCTCCATAAAATATACACCGAATTTACATTTATTTTACCTGAATAAATAGGAATATACTTATGAACAATTCTGTCAGGAAATTGCAGAAAAAAGCGTGAGAAGTTCTCACACGTGAAGAAGTCGGTTTTCTTCTGTCATGAGAGACGTCTGCTCGACTTTCGCAACAGATCTACACGCTGAAATGACAGGGGATTCTCACGTCGATCCGCAATGGACTCTACTATGTGCAGGGCGAGAATCCGCTTACGCTCGAGCAGATTCTACACGCGCACTACTGGATGATCGCGAAAAAAATTATCACAGAACAAGCAGGAAGGGAAGCGATTATCGGGAGTGAAAAGGCCCTCGAACTCCATCTGCGTGATACACTTCCGCCAGAGATATTGATCGTGTATACACCATTTCTGACGGCGCGTGTCACACTCTCGGAGCGATATACGATCCATTTTCGTACTCTGAAGACGGGTGCGAAGACTGCGAAGAGAAATGCCTTTTCTCTGCTTCGTGGTACGAGTGAAAAAGTCGAAATCGACGGAGAAAACTTTCTCATCCTCTCTCGCGAGTCAGCACTTCTCGATAGTCTCACGATTCGGACGCATGCTGAAGGGATTACTGATGCTCTGGTACTACGTTTTCTGAAGCGATTCTCGGGGGTGCTCTCACATGAGGAGCTTGCGAGGATCGTGCAGTATCGATCCATTCGTGCGATCAATCGTCTCCGCTCACTCACGAAAAAAGCCTGATACGAAGCGCTGTATCAGATGACACTCGATATTATAAAGCGGGAATGATGAGGATGCTTCGTTACTGTGTAGGTGTTTCTTGCTCTGCTTTCAGGGCTTCTCCATACCTCCTCTCGAGCTTTCTCCATTCGTCACATTTGAAAAAGTTTTGCGTTTTTGAAATGAGTATCTTACAGGGGGATTTACCCATTTTTTCTTTTTTTGCCTCCGCGATTGCTCCTATAAAATATTCAATTCGCTTAAAAAAAGTCATAAAATCTTCTTTTTCTTCCTCATGTGTATATTTCAAAATACAGGTATTGATACTGGAATATCTTTCTTTGATCTCAGTACTCTCTATAAAACTTTGTAAAACATGTGCAAACGAAAATGCCATGCTATCCAAAGTTCAAGAGCGGAGCCCGTTTTCAGCTATATGTAGAATGAGTTTTAAAATACCGCTTCCAATATGCCCATCAGCATAACTCTCCTCATCTCATATTCCTGATCATTTCGTAGAGGTGCAACCATTAATCACAAGCCTTTTGTACGCATATATCATCTCGATGGCGATTTGATTCGTCGGGCTGATGACATTTCATGATTCCTTGGGTATTTCTTCTGAAGCCCTACCTTCACCTTGCTTGGTCGCTTTTTCTGGATTCTGCTTTTCCTCCTTTTTGTAAGCTTCGAGCTGATCTGTGATTTGTCACTCGAGAGATGTGATTTGCTCAAGAAGAGTGATTCTTTTTTCATTGGTTACATCGGGATATTTTTGGATTATTTTTGTCTTTATTGGTCCTAATTCTTTGAGAAATTTTTCCATTCTACGGATATTACCCTCTCTCTCCTTTGCTATTCTTTCGAGTCGTAAATACGTATTCTGGTAATAAGTATCCTGGGAATAATCATCTTGTAGCATATTTGGGGTGTTGGGATTATTTTTCTTGGGATATTGCGGATTGTGTGGATCCCCAGGGTGTGACATATTGTCTCGGTAGTACTCTTTTATTTGTCCATGAATCTTTTTCATCAATGCTTGTGCCTCTTCCTCAGAGTTAAGGCATAGCTCCATAATGTCTGTGAGACCTTCCAAGTCGGGACTTCTTTGTGAGGTTTCTACGGTATCTTTTATGCGTTGAAGTACGTCTAAAAACTTCTCCAAAGTTTTTTTGACCTCCTCCCTTTCCTCATGCAACATACTTCACTCCTCGAGTTCGCAGGATAAGTGTTTTTCATAGTAGCTACGCATATGTGCACCCTTCTCGATAAGAGTATCACATTTTCGCAAAAAGCTCGCAAGGAATATGTGTGGATCCTCAGAGGTAGGTTGGGATTGAAATCAAATATACCCTCTATCGCCTGTCAGACTCTGATAATATAATTTTCAGAGTGCTATACCAGCAATTTGAAGCATCTTTACAAAGATATGCCCATTATTGACTCATTTTTTAGGGGGTCTCGTGCTTTTCTTGAGAAATAATTTTGTTTCTCAGGTTAGCGCGCCGTATATACTTTGCGCCAGATCTCGATCTTTTCATGAGAACGATAGTATGCGTGCCACAGTCTGTTTATTTGATTCTATGTAGTTAAATAAAATCTTTTTCTGCAATTTGTTGTCCTGCAGTAAATCTGCGATGAGATTGATGAATAAAATATATTGGGTTTGTAAACTCCTGGGTACAAGCCCATCCAATGAGAATCGGTGAGGATTATCTTCGAGATAATTGTATATCGCAATATATGCCAAAAAATCGGGAATGGACCTATTCACCACTTTTGTCGATATGTCTTGCATTCTTTCGTTTCCCATGCATGTAAATAATACATAAATATTGATTATGAAATGTTTCTTATAAAAATCAAGTTTTTTTCTTCTGGAATCTGCTTCTTTTTGGAGAAAAACTGATTCTTTGGTACAATATTCTCGAGTCGATTTTCTTTGTTTTTTTCGGATTTTCTCATATAATGGGCGGGTCCTTCTCGGATATTTTTACACACACAACTATGAACTATCTTATTCTTCAGAGCATCATCGACACCATGTCTGCGAATTTCCGGTGTCAGCAGTGCGGAGCATCGATCGGACCTCAGAATATCAATCTTCTCGGAACATCAGGAAAAGACATCAGTGTCGAGATTTCATGCCCGCAATGTCATACGAATGCACTTATGAAAGCAGAGATTAACCAAGTCGGGAGTGATATCATGAGTGACGAACAACGCAAGGCTTTTCTCGATGCGATCGGACAGCAGGGGATCGATGGAGTTGCGAACGATATCATCGCGAATATTCAATTTTCTTTTGATTCGCGCACAGCAAAGACACAGGGTGTGCCACATGGCGTAAAAGATGCGGATATTCTCTCACTTCGCGATACATTTCAGAAAAAAAATATAACCGTTTCCGAGTTGCTGGGTGATCTTCCAGATATGCAGGACGAGTAATTTTTCCTTTATGAATCCAGAGAAAGAAAAACTCATGCGACGCGCATCCCAGATCTTCGCGGTTATCGTATTATTCGTGGTATTATACATGCTGGGTGTCTTTTTCTTTCCGACTCAGTTCGATGAATATGGCATGAGCTCATGGAATATCTCGATCCGTGATATGAAGCAGCGACTCGAATCGATCAATTCTTTCTCATGAGCACCACCACCCCATGATGCATGGTACTCTGGACCACAGCGGATGATCGAGCAGGGAGTCGAGTGATGAAAAGCGACTCTGGATCAGTGAGTCGAGCTCTATGGCACGACGAAAGATTCCGTAAGTGGAGCGCTGGATACGACGCGACAATTCATCGGAGAGCAAGTCGAATCCGTCAGTGGCGCGATCGATACCGTCACTACGACGATCGATACGACCCGCGAATATATCGACCAGACGACGACTGCTGTCAGTGGTGCAGTCGATGCCGTCGACACGACGATCGACTCGATTAACGAAATGACCCAATCTCTCATACGCGATTAAATGTCTCAGAAATCCCTCGTATATGCCATACCGACCGACACATGCTATGGACTTGCATGTGGTTTTTCTGATCGTGTATGATATGAGCAGATATATACACTGAAGGGAAGGGAAGCGAAAAAGCCGACTGCGATCGTCGTCGAGACACTTGATGACATAGAGAAAATAATTTTCATCACACAGTCACAGAAAGAATTTCTCCGTACATATCCGTATCCATTCACGATTCTCGGAAAACCGAGAAAAATTCCCGACTTTTGTGATCCTGCGATGTATGTGTTTTTTGGTGTGCGCGTCGCAGAGATCTGTCTTCCTGAAGATATTCGACAGACGCTCACATTCCCCATCTTTCTGACTTCTGCGAATAAAAGTGGAGAAAAAGAGCTTCTCACTGCGCATGAAGTTCGTACCGTTTTCGGTGATGCAGTCGAGATTCTCGGGCATGAATCCGCAGGGCGATCGCCATCGAATATCTTCCAGTTCGTCGGCGATACGACCGAGATCGCCTTCACGAGACAAAATTATCCTCATATTTAATTTCTTTATTTTTATGGCTTCTTCATTTCGTACTCAGAGAAATAATCAGAAAAAATCCTCGCTTCGTCCGTATTTTTTCCTTTTCCTCCTGATTCTCTTCGGAGTTGGACTATACTTCTACTCTGCTATCCGATCGATCGGATCATATCTCCTTCCTGAGGAGTCATATACGATTACGAGTGGCATGAATCTCTCGAGCCTATCACAGTCACTCGAGTGGGATGTCTCTCCTTCGTACTATCGATTGTGGGTCAAGTTTTTTGCCCCAGAAGTCGATCTCCAGGTCGGGAAATATAGCTCAAGTGGCATGACCATCGAAGAATTTCTGACTTCATGACTCGGGACACCAGTACACAGTGATAACACCATACAGATTCTCCCATGATGGAATATCTACGATATAGAGGCATATCTCGTGCGAGAAAACGTACTCGAGACAGGGGCATTTCTCGAGGCGACAAAAAATATCAGTACCTATCAGGCGGATTACACATTTCTTCAGGGTGTCGACTCGCTCGAAGGATTTCTCATTCCTGACACCTATCGGATCAGTCAGTCTGCTGATGCAGAAGACATTATCCGCGTTATGCTCGATGAGTTCGAGAAAAAGATCGCACCTACGTACGGACAACTCGGGGAGAATGCGTACGAGACGCTGATTATGGCGTCGATCGTCGAACGTGAAGAGCGATCGAGTGAGAATCGTCCCACTGTCGCAGGCATCCTCTGGAAACGCCTTCGTGAAGGGATCGCACTCGGTGCTGATGTGACGCTCTGCTATGGATACCAGAAGACAAATACTGAGTGTACGCCGAGCTTCATCGCGGAATATATCACCGAGGATAATCCCTATAATACACGATATACACTCGGACTTCCACCGACACCGATCTCGAGTGTCTCGATCGGGAGCTGGAATGCCGCAGTTTCTCCCGCGGATTCACCATATTATTTCTACCTGCATGGGACCGATGGAGTGATTCACTACGCCACGACGAATGAAGAGCATGTCAGAAATAAAAATCTCTACCTTCGCTAGTTTTTCTTGTCTTCCGAAGTACTCTGTGGTACAATACTGAAAATTTTTCATTCTCGAACATGAAAAAGAGGCAAACAAAACAGGATCTTATCGCGGAAAATGAGTCGCTTCGTCGACAGCTCGCGATCAGTACCGAGTGGATGCAACGACAAGTACGAGAGGATATCCTCGAGATTCAGCGAAAAAGGGTCGGAACGACAGCGCGGACTCGTATCCAGAATGAATTCGAACAGGAGAAAATCCTGATCTTCGAGCGGAGAATCCTCTGATATTTCTGAGAACTTCTCGGCTCTGCTCCGCGATTTACCCAGGAGCGACTGCTCGATGCGGAGATACAATGGTACCTGATTCAGCAGTTTCCGCATATCGATGGGATCGCATGTGTGATGAGCTATCAGAAGATTCTCGATGCGCTGATAGAAGATACCCTGGCAGAGCCATTTCGGAAGTATGCAAAACAGAAAAAGATCCAGTTTCCAGCACGAAATATCTGACTCGAGAATGATATCGCGAATATCTGTAATAAATGATATTCGCTCTCGCTTGGGCGATTATATCAGATTTTTACGGTATTTCGTTCTCATGCGGATATGTCCTCGAATCTTCGTCTTTTTCATAGTTTTCTTGCGCGAGAAAATAGCGAGCTGCTTCGGATTCTTACGAGTGATATCTTTTTTCTCCTGTTTCAGCAGGGGATCGAGCTCGAAGTCTTCTCGGAGAAGCGTCATCAGAAAAAAGTCTCCTACAAAGAAGTGAAGCGTATCCGCTCGATTATGGTTGGGGATTTTACCGATACCGATGCGATTCTTCGACTTTGGTTTGATGCCATACAAAAGGATTCATAGGATGGGACATATATTTCCCTGATACAATATTCATTTTTTGCATGATCGAATTATGTCATAGCTCTTGTGATTTTTAGAGCATTCTTCTTTTTAGATGATTTGAGTTGTCTTTTCTCGAGATTTTTTATAATAGGATTCTCTTCATTTTGGCTTAATAGACATTTTTTGGT
>DINU01000019.1 GCA_002426885.1 Patescibacteria group bacterium UBA5532 | reverse complement strand
TACCAACTTTTGTCTATTAAGCCTTCATTTTTCATATGCCAGCTACAAAAAATCTCGATCGTGCGCTTTCATGACCGATTATCCCGACTCTATTTCAGTTCGCAATTCCGATATTTCTCGGGAGTTTACTTCAGAGTGCATACCAGATTATCGATGCATACTGGGTGGGAAAACTCTGAGCGGACGCGGTCGCTGCGGTCTCTGTCAGTTTTCCGATTACCTTTTTCATGATCTCTGTCTGAGCTGGGTTCGCGACTGCTGGATCGATCTTCGTCGCTCAGTATGCTGGAAAAAAAGACTTCCCGATGGTGAATCATGTCACAGCACAGACGATGCTTCTCGTCGTCGTACTCGCTGTTGTCCTGGGGGCGATCGGATTTTTCCTGAGCCCGACTCTGCTCCATCTCATGAATGTCGATGATGCTGTTTTTACATGAGCGCTCTCATTTCTTCGGGTGACTTTTCTCGGACTTATGTTTACCTTCTGATTCTCGATGTTTCAGTCACTGATGCGATGAGTCGGAGAAGTGAAGCTTCCACTCTATATCATCTTCGGAAGCGTCTGTCTGAACTTCATATTTGACCCGCTTTTTATCAATGGCTGGGGTATAATTCCTGGATTATGAGTCGCTGGTGCTGCACTCGCGACACTTGCCACTCAGTTCCTCGCGAGTGCTGTCGCTTCGTGGGTACTTTTTTCTGGAAGATTCTGAATTCATATCGAACTCCGTGATTTTATCCCCGATTTTAGCTATATCAGACGAGCGTTCTTGCTCGGTTTCCCTTCTTCCGTAGAGATGTCGACGCGCTCACTCAGTATGGTCGTGATGACATTCCTGATCACGAGCTTCGGGACGATCGCGATCGCTTCGTACGGGGCTGGATCGAATATCGTTCAGCTCGTTATGATCCCAGCGATGGTACTCTCTATGGCGACTTCGACGCTTGTCTGACAGAATATCGGTGCAAAAAATATGGACCGTGCTTCAGAAATCGCACGCGCAAGTTCATGGATTTCTTTTCTTCTTTTTTCAGGAATTGGAATCTTCATATATTTCACCGCTTCGACACTGATATCTTTTTTTATCCCAGAAGATCAGCAGGTAATCGATGGATGAGCTGTACTTCTTCGTACGATCGCTCCATTTTTCGGATTTCTCGGGCTCCAGATGGCGATCACTGGGACATTCCGCGCGAGTGGAAATATGACGACTCCACTGATTTTAACCCTTGTGTCTTCGTGGGTGATACAATTTCCGGTGGCGTATATTTTCGCGTATCACACGGATATGGGAATTCAGGGTGTGTGGTATTCTTTTGTCATTAACTATGTCCTGACAGCGATTATCGCGATCGCGATCTTCTATAAGGGAGACTGGAAAAAGAAAAAAATCACCGAAGAGGAAAACGATTCTCGGGACGCATATCAGGAAGCGACTCTCGGGGAGCGAGTTCAGTAGCCTACCAGAGGTCGACGCCGTGATTCATAAGGATCGCCCCGATCAGGAGAATGAGGACGAGATAGTAGATCGTCCATCATTTTGTGAGGGGAAAATATCGCGCAAAGAAGCGAAAATGTCGGATATACCACTTCTCGCCCAAGAATGCAATGACATTCGCAGTGACTGCGTCGAGAAGGAGGAGATAGAAGAGAATCATCTCGAAGATAGGAGACATATGTGAGAGATAAGGAACAGAGACAGTATAATCTTCTCTGCATTTTTTTGCAAAAAGCAATCAGAAGAAAATGAGTTGACATATAAGTATTTCTGTATAATATAAAAATACTTTACAACATAATATTATATCGTATGAGTACTACTACATATCGCGACGCAGATACATGAGATCAGATGGAGACCGAAAAACCATCACCTGAAATTCCTTCTTTTAGTAACACGCAGAGTACACAAGAAAGACTTTGAGAAGTACTTCGTGATCAGAAGCTGAAAGTCTTTGTCAGTGAGCTATCTGAGAAGTTTAGTGCTATGGGGATTCGGACAACTAAGACTGATATACTGAGTAACTTGGCGGCTGTTTGTGTGGCATGAAATGGTATGGTTGCGATTACCATGAAAACTTTGTCGGGTAGAAATCCTGCTCCTAAATTTATGAATTATAATGGGGATATCGTTGAATTTGCCGAGAGACTCTTGGGGTATTTTAGTTCCTTAACTCCATGAGAAGAACTTCAGAGCATAAAACTTCATACCATGGACCCCTCTTCATCCACCACACCTGAAAATAACCCAGGGGATGCATAACATGCTAACTGTCTATTATTTTAGATTTTACGAGGACATCATTCACTATTATGAATAAATTTGATAAGGAAATTCAGACAATTGCAACAAGAAACTCTGTGCACGGTAGAGTTCCTGATTTTGAAAAAAAGCTTTTTGATGTGGACCTTACCAGTCAGAAAGTTTATGATGCATATATTTCTCTCTTCAGCAACGATACCACAAAAAATGAGGGTCATACAGTATATTTGGCAAGCATTATGAAAGAAATGGAAAAGTCTTGATTCGCTCTGAATGCAATATACCAAGTCTTCGAGATTCTCTTATATAAACAGTGTTATAATACTGTAATGACTCAGCTTAATGCACTATGAATTCGTAATTTTTCTACAAATTTTATCGATTCAGTTTTTAGGCATAAGAATCTTCTCGATTCAGCACATATATTATTTGAGGTGGTATTTGTGGACGGTACTCGATATACTCAGAATATCTCGATAGAACATGTGGGGGATTTTTTGTACATGATTACGGAACGAGATTTCTGGAAATTCATACAATGAAAAAATATTCGGTATATCGAAACCTCGACCCTATAACTTTCGCCCCCTCTTCCACCACCATACCCCAGCGCCACCTGCATAGATAACTCCGAAGATGACTACTCCGAGGAAGACTCTCGAGATGATATGCGTCGAGATCAGCGGAAGGAGAAGGTATGTCAGTCATACCGCGATCGAGATCAGTACGAGCAAGACGAGAAAAAAAGGAAGCACACTCCGAAGATGTATGTGTCTTCGCGTGACATACCACGTGAAGATGAGGAGTAGAACCTGAGATAGCACAGTGATATATGCTGATCCCATAAAACCATAGTACGGAATCACGAGGATATTTCCGATGATATTCACGAGCGCGATAATGCCATTTATCCACATCATGCTCTTCTGGCGTCACTCTGCGATCAGGACGTAGGTGAAGAGTGAACTCAGAAAGTAAAAAAGAAAAATCGGTGCCACGACATGAAGCGCATCTACACTCGAATACCCCGTCAGTGGTGTCGCATAGTCTGTATTCGCGATCATGAGTATGACTTCCCGCGCAAAAAGCATAAGTGCACTCGATATTCCGATCCCGAAGAAAAGGAGCATTTCCATTGATTTCTGTGTGAGTCGAGTCACTTTCGGCATATCTCATTCTCGGATCGCGAGTGTGAGAACGGGAAGGAGTGAATTCAGAAAAACCGTCCCATACATCATCCCGACCTCGACGATCTTCATCGGCACCGAGTAGAGTGCGATCGAGTGATCTGCAAGCGCTGGAGTCTCGAGCATCGACAGGAGTATGACATCGACCTTGAAGAAGATCACATTCAGAAAAAGAGCGAGTCCGTAGGGAAGTGAAATACGCAAAATATGGCGAATGTACTCCATATCCCATGCAAAATGAAGGGGGATGACTCGTCTCGAATACCAGTATGTCAGGAATGTCATCACGAAATTTCCGAGGAGTCATGCGAAAAATACGAGGAGCAGGGCAGTGTCGCCCGCGATAGAATCCTTCGGAAACAGCACGAATGCAAAAAGAAGAATCGTGAGAAAGGTCGTGATCTTTCCTGTTACTGTCGATACGAAGCTGAATTCTGTCCGGAGATGTGCCTGAAGTAAGCTCATTATAGAGCTATTCATCAGTCCGAAGAGCGTAAAAAATCCTGTGATACAGATCCCATAGAGTGCGACTGTGGAGTTATATCCCGGCAGAAAAAATCCAATTCCGACCGCGAGGAGTATGATCGCGATGCCCATTCCGGTCCGAAGTGTCAGGACATTCGAGGCAATTTTCTGGACTTTTTCGCGATTTCCCAGATTTTCCGATATTTCTCGCACGGTGATCGTATAGAGTCCGAGATCTGCGATGACGGAAAAAATCGAGAGATAATTATAGATTTTGCTATACATTCCGTATCATGCGATGTCGAGGTAGCCAGTGAGGATCTTGATCATGTAGATCGAGATGAGCACTGTCATGACTTTCGCACCGATCTGAGCGAGTGTATTGGTAAAAATCTTTTGTGTAGACATTTTCCCTGAAAAATATGAAATGAAAAATATGTATTTTTATGAACTGTTCGACCCTCAGCTCATTTATCAGCAAAGCAATGATATTTTCCTTTCTTTACGGAAAACTTCAGTGTGAGATGCGTTCCTCCGCATGGATTCCGTCTGTCCAAATAATACGTCTTCGTGTGTTTCTGCTGAATTCCTACTCGATATCAAAACGAGTATAGAGAGGCTCACCGACTTCTTTCACATGAAATACAGAGATAAATTCTGCGATGTATCCATCGAGTGTCTTCTCGGGATCGAGTGGTGTCCCGATGCGATCGAGAAGAAGACTCATTTTCTCCGTGAAAAAAGGAAAAAGTAACAGTCCGACCATGCGTAGTCCGATCCCGACTGAAAAGAGGATTTGTGCTCGTTTTGCTCGACTTTCCTCGTCGTCTCCTTTGATTTTCCATGGTTCTTTCTCGGCGAGATAGAGATTCAGCGAGTCGACAAAAGCGAAAACGATCTGAAGTGCACTTCGCAGATCATATTTCTGCATTTCTCTCTGATATGCCTCTACAAGTGGTGCGACATCGATCTCTGACTGTACTCCACTCACATTTCCACCATCTTTCCCGACGAGTGTCGTGAAGCGATGGAGGAGATTCCCGAGACTATTCGCGAGCTTCGCATTATAGATCAGGAGCGCTTGCTCGCGATCGAAGTCACCATCTTCTCCGATCGGAAATGCTTGAAAAAGATAGAGCAGAAGAGCATCGCGAGAATATTGCTGAATATACTCGACTGGATCGATGACATTTCCGATGGTTTTCGACATTTTCTGTCCATCGATGGTGAAATATCCTGTCGTCAGTATGTGCGTCGGTATCTCATATCCTGCAGACCAGAGCATCGCAGGCCAGTAGATCGCATGAAAACGAATAATATCTTTTCCGACGATATGAAGGACTTCGGCGTTGTTTTTCCTGCTTGGCCACCATTTTTCTTCTTCTCACTGACAGACTGTGAGATAGTTAAAAAGGGCGTCATACCAGACGTATGTCACCTGCGAAGGATCGAATGGAAGCGGAATACCGAAGCGATTCGTCTCGCGTGAGACCGAGAAGTCCTCGAGTCCACCTTTTACGAATTCCTTCACTTCGTTATAGCGATTCGCTGGGAAAATAAAGTCCGGATGTTCCTTATAGAACTCGAGGAGACGATCTTCATATTTCGAGAGTCGGAAAAAATAATTTTTTTCCTTCAGTTCAGTAATCGGCTTATTCGGATGTTCGGGACAGCGAAGTTCTCATCCTGATGCGACTTTTTTCCCATCTTTCATCTGGATCAGATCAGAATCTTTCTTAAACGATTCGCACCCGATACAGTATTTCCCTTCATAGACTCACTCGTAGATATCGCCATTTTTATATGACCGATCGAGCATCTCCTGGACGAATGCATGATGTCGAGGCTCAGTCGTGCGGATAAAATCCGTATAAGTAATATCGATGCCATCCCAGATAGCTCGATGTTTCGACGCCATCATATCTGCATAGTCCATGATGCCCATATCTTGTGCAGTGGCGCTCTCGATGATCTTCTGAGAGTTCTCATCGACTCCCGTCGAGAACTTAACTGGATGACCAGAAAAACGCTCGTAGCGAGCGATCGTATCCGCAAGAAAGGACGCATACGCATGTCCGATATGTGGGACAGCATTGGAGTAGTATATCGGAGTCGTGACGAAGAATGAGTTTTTCATATCATAAAAATAATAGAAGAAGTGTATAGAAAAGCTCGAAAGAGTCAATCAGTTGGCAATCTCTGGTTTTGTCCCTGATTTTTTTTCTGTTCGTGTGAAGCAATGGCGAACTTAAGCTTGTTTCTTTCTTCATCTTAGATTCCCGCATGATAAAAAATCCCCTTCGTATGAAGGGGATTTCATTTTTTTCTGATTATTTCTCGAGTGCTTCGACCTGCTTCTTCAGGTCTGTAATCTCTTCCTGTTGCTTTTCGACGACCTCGAGGAGTTTCGCTATTTGCTCATCCTGAGAATCATTGGTTTTCGCAAGAGTCTTGATCGACTCGATGACAGGAGCGATAAGATTCCCATACTCGACTGACTTATATCCTTCTCCTCCTGATGCTGTGTGAACAATCTCAGGAAACACCTTCTCGACTTCTTGTGCTATGAGACCCATATCTTTCTGATCCGAGAGCTTCCATGTAAAAGTATATCCACTGAGAGAAAGAATCTTCTCGAGAGAATCTGAGAGAGGAGTCACATCTTTCTTCAGACGCTGATCTGAAGAGTAGAGGTAGGCAGTGGCAGTAATCTTTCCATAGTTATCTATGAATACCTTTGCTGACCACTCTGTACCATCTGACGAAGTCCAGAAGTCAAAATACTGTCCTCCATGTGAGTATCCGAATCCAGCACGAGAATCACAGTCGCTAAAATTATATACATTTGGATCAGGGTCATAACAGAATTGCAGTCCATTTCCTGCAGTAGCACTGCGTACCTTTTGAAATAGCCCAGTATTTCCAGCTCCAGTATTTTCTACGATAAGTCCTCTTCCATTTGTTCCATCGATTGGGTCATTTGAGAAAGAAATATGGAGCATCCCTTGAGGATTAACTTCTCCAATCCCAATCCTCCCTGTGTTCCCATAAATCCAGTTTCCGATGTTCAGCTGGTTCGAGGCAGTGACTCAGATATTCGGAGCTGTATTTGCTCCGATGAAGATATTATTACTTCCTGTAGTGAGAGTGAATCCTGCACTTGCTCCAAGTGCAATATTCGAACTTCCGATCGTATTACCGAAGAGTGCACTCGATCAGAGAGCAACATTCGACCCTCACGTCGTGTTGCTGAAGAGTGCATTCGCTCCGACAGCTGTATTCGTCGTCATACTTCCACCTCCTCGTCCGACTTGTACTCCATTCAGCGAGACATCTTCTGCAGAATCCAGAATAAAATCTGGATCTGTCTTACCGAGTCCGACTTTTCCATCACTTGTCTCATAGACAGATGATGCACCGATATGTTCTCCATCTGGTGTGTACTTTGCGAGATAATTCAGAGTTCCAACCATGTCCCCTCCGAGAAGCTGAGATGCGATTATCTCACAGAGTGGTCGAGAAAACGAAGTACCCTGATCTGAGAAATCAGTCACAGCTTCTCCTGCACTACACTTCGCCGTAGAGACGAGATTATTCCAGTATGTCATAAAAAGTCCTCACGACGGATATCCCGTAGGAGGCTCTGGAGTATCGAGACTTGCATATGCGGTATAGGAAAACACCGAGAGAGATGCGATCGCGACGAGCGAAATACGCTGAGAAAAAGAAATCATAGAAAAAAAATTAACAAAAGAATTGTACCATATATTTGTATCTTCTGTCAAAATATTTTATTTTCCCACGTGTACTCGTGATCAGCTGTGTACAGACTGTATTTTCGCATAAGTGTATCTTTTTTTTCTGTGTATTCAAGTTTTCTTCAGAAATATATGCGAATTTTCTTATTTTCCTCTGGGTTTTGCTTTTTACAGAGAAAAATGCTAGAATGACACTATACTTTTTCATATGAATCCTCAAGTTCGCATCAATGCTATGGTAAGCTATTTCTTCCTCGGGTGGCTCATGCTCTTCTCGAAAAATCCTGAATGGAACGAGCCGTTCGTCAGGATGCACGCGAAGAATGCGACGAAAATTCATCTCCTCGCGATTGTGATCTTCACCGCATACAGCCTGATCGTGAAGGATTTCGTCATGTTTTCACTTCCATTTCTTCGGATTTCACTCCATACACTCCTGATTACGATCTTTTTTATAGTCTTTCTCGGGGTGCTGATTTTCGACGCATACAGCGCGTATCATGGTAAAGATGCGAAGGAGACTTTTTCTTTCTGAGGAAAAAGTACCTCACTTGAGCGCGAGAATATCGAGTCACTCGGAGAGCTCGAAAAAATGGTAATCCTTGGCTCATTTCTCCCATTTTTCGGGGTGATTATTACCCATCGATATCCGAATAAATACACAGAAAAATGACTCCTCGTGGGAGGAATTTTTACCTTTTTGATCGCACTGACGATGCTCTCTCCTGCGAATGGAAGTAATACTCCGCTGATTCTATCATTTCTCTATATCGCGTGTATCGTCGCGGAAGGGACGTGGATGTTCGTCCAGTCGCGTTTTCTGGATGTCCCATTTCTGAACAAGATCCCTTCGATCGAAAGGATGGGGATGATATTCCGTGCAGGAGTGCGTTATGGATTCTCATTTTTTCCGATTATTTTCGGAAAAGAAAAAAATCTGTCATTTCAGACATTTCTCGACACAGAGATAACACGCGAAAAACCTGTAACAGAAACATTATTCGCACCAGCATGGCTGATCGGGATCCCATTCGTCAATCTGGTGTTTCTTCCACTGATTCTCGGATGACGCGCATGAGTCTGGCGAGATGCCATTTTGCAGGGATTCGTACTCGATGGAGTGATTCTCTTTCTGTGGGTATGGCGCGGATTTTCGACGGGATGGACACTCATGATTCTCTTCCCGATATTCCGTATCTTCGCGATGATCCCGAGTGATCCATGAGCTCGGATTCCTGTTATATATGAGATATTTCTCGCGATCGAGTCACTTTCTCATGGGATCCTTCGGAAGAAAGAGACACTGAAATCGCGTCAGGATTCTGTCAGTTTTCACTATACAGAAGGGGATAAAAATACGCCCAGAACGTAGAGACTTCCGAATACGACATGGAGTGTGTCGGGATTTTTCTCGGCACTTTCGCGTATGGTATCTGGCGTGAAGATTTCCGCTTCATATCCCTGTCATCGGAATTCTGCGATGAGGGTGTTTTCTGGGATAATCATCGAGGAGTCACATGCGATAACGCCCCAGGTATGCACCCCTGGAAATGTTTCCGTCAGGAGATCGATCGATTTTCCTGCTTTGAGCGCGACGAAATAGTGGATATTTTTCCACTGTTCTCACCCGAGATAGCCACGAAGCGCCTGAAGTCCGTCGATATTATGTGCCCCATCGATGAGGAGATTTTTCCTGATATATTCCAGACGTCCATGGTGTACGACTCGGAGCAGGGAAGTGCGTATTTTCTCCTCAGGAATACCGAGAAATGTTCCGATCTCGTACGCGATCGACGCATTCGCACGCTGGTGTGCGCCGAGGAGATTCGTCGGAATATCGCGTCTCGATGCGAGAATCACAGGCGATTGCTGAGTGTGAGCTCTGTTCTCGAGTACGGCATTTCCTTCTGCGAGGATGATCGGAATGTGGGGCTTGATAATCCCTCATTTCTCGTGAGCGATCGCCTCGAGTGTGTTTCCGAGTAGCTCCATATGATCGTATCCGATACTCGTAATCGTGGTGATGATCGGCTTCACGACATTCGTCGCGTCGAGCCTCCCTCAGACTCAGACTTCGATCACCGCATATTCACTTTTCTGATCGCGAAAAAAGAGAAAAGCCATCAGCGTGCATTTCTCAAAATATGATAATTTTCCTGGGTATGCGAAAATTATTTCCGCATAATACATAAATTCATCTCGAGTCATCTGTCATGATTCCGTCTCAAAACGCTCGCATATATCGACGAGATGCGGGCCCGTGAAGATTCCGACCTTTTTCCCCGCATCTTTGAGGATCTGGAATGTCATCCGTGAGACACTTCATTTTCCATTCGTGCCACCGATGTGGATCACAGAAAATGCTTTTTCTGGATGTCAGAAATACTCGCATGCCTTCTCTATCGCATCGAGTGAATACTTCGTGATGACTTCCTTCTGGAAAAAACGCGTCAGTAGAGTCTCGTAATTCATAGATTATATTTTCTTGTGTTCGTGTAAAAGAGTGTGAATACGGCGAAGCATAAATATCCTTCTTCCACAGAAAGTCCCCGTAAAAAATATAAATCAGACGATCGAAACGATCGGTCCATAGACCCAGAGAGCGAGAATATCATCACGGAAGATTTCCATCAGAATATAGAGACATATCAGAAGGGCTCCAAAAAAATCCACTCGAGAAACGACTTGTTCGTCATCTGGATGCCAATATATACGATATATCCTTCCGAAGAGCATTCCGACGATGATCCCGAGTATGAATGCAGTAAGTGCATATGAGAGGCGTATTTCCCTCGTGAGTATCGAATATATCACGATCAGGATAAGAATCCCAGCGATTGTCCCGAATATTCTGATATGATTCTGAAGTCGCTCCGAAGTGAAGGTCTTCGCAGTTTTTATGGTGTCTTTTGCTGTTTCGATCTGCTTTCTGTAGTGTTCGTTCATGGATTATTTTATGATGCAAGATTGTAAAAGATTTTTTCGATATTTCAATTTCTTCACAGATATTTTTCTTTTCACTTGTGAAATCGAGCGAGTCCTCTATAATCGAGCATTGATTTTTACCTATGAAGCTCCAAAAATATCTCTCTCATGCTGGTATCTGCTCGCGCCGAAAAGCCGAGGAGTATATCGCATCTGGAAAAATCTCCGTCAATGGAGTCACGGCGCATACAGGACAGATCATCGATCCAGAAAAAGACGAGGTAAAAATTTCCGATTCTGTCGTGCAAGATACTCAAGACTTGGTCTACTATAAGATGAACAAGCCGTATGGTGTCGTGAGCACGTGTGTGTCGCATGAAGACACGGGGATTCTCGATATCGTCGACATTCCGGAACGCGTCTTTCCGATCGGTCGTCTCGATAAGGAGACGACGTGACTCATCCTCCTCACGAATGACGGGCGCCTCTCGAATTATCTCATGCATCCCCGATACGAACACGAAAAAGAATATATCGTGGAGATATTCTGACCGATCGATGATGCCCATCTCGATGCGATGCGAAAATGAGTCGTGATTTCTCTGAAAGAAGGTAAATGACAGCACGAGCATACGACTCGCTATAAGACACGTCCATGTCAGATCGAGCGGATCGCGAGTGGAAAATTTTCGATTCTTCTGAAAGAAGGAAAAAACCGCCAGATTCGGCGCATGGTCGAAGCAGGTGGATATACTGTGAAGCGCCTGAAGCGTATCCGAATCGAGAATATTCGTCTTGGGAAACTCGAAGAATGAGCCTACACGAAGCTCGATGCATGAGAAAAACATAAACTCCTCGAGAAAATACAAAAGAGCATTTAAGATGTTTTTTCTCCAGAGAGATAGGCACTGATATCCCCCTTTACAGGATATCCCTGAAGCTCGAGCATTTTCCTCAGGAAGCTTCCGTGCAGTTTCCCGACGAGGAAATGTATATGTAAATGCTCGACACTTCGGAGTCCCATCGTTTCACGCGTAAAAGAAAAATACTCTTCTTCGCCGAAATATTCTTTCATAAACCGATGGATATTCGCGAGATCCAGGAGCTCTTCTCCTGCCAGCTCGAGCGAAGTTTTCTTATGAATCTTCGGGGGTGCCATCAGATGTCGATGATCTCACGAGTAGGGATAGAGATTATAGAAGATATTCCAGTGTTCTGTCGATCAGGCGGACTCGTTTACCGCCTCTTCGTCATGACAGAATGGACAGTCTTCCTCTCGGAACATGCCTTTTATGGCTCTTTCTTGGTCGTAGATATCTTTATTAGGACGGAATTGTGGTGTCATAGAAAAATAAAAAATCTGGAAGTATTTCATGCTTCTACTTCTCGAAAGAGAGCTCCTGCACGATCGGATATCCCTGAAGCTCGAGCATTTTCCTCAGGAATTTTCCCTGGAGTTTCCCGACGAGAAAATGTATATGAAGGTGTTCGACACTTCGTTTTCCCATGGTTTCACGTGTAAAAGAAAAATACTCTTCTCAGACGAAGTATTTCTGCATAAATTCATGCACATTCACGAGATCAGCTGATTCTGCTGGTGTGAGGAGATGTGAAAATTTCTTGTGTATTTTTGGTGTTGCCATCAGATGTCGATGATCTCACGAGTAGGGATAGAGATTATAGAAGATATTCCAGTGTTCTGTCGATCCGACGAGACTCTCTTGATCGTCTGTCACGGCGCAGAATGGACAGTTCTCCTTATCGAGTATGTGCTTTTCCCCGAATGTCTCATGGAATTCTTTTCGTGTTCAGAATCGTGGTGTCATAGAAAAAAAGAAAAAGATTATCGATGATGAAATTGTTCGTGTGCTTCCCGAAGTCTCGGGTTCGTCACATGTGTGTAGACCTGTGTCGTCGTGATCGATGCGTGTCCGAGGAGCTCCTGGATGATCCTGATATCAGCTCCATTCGTGAGTAGTGTCGTCGCGAAGCTGTGTCGCAGTGTGTGCGCGGAGACGTTTTTCAGGATTCATGCTTTTCGTGCGGTATCTTTTATCATATTCGTGATAAAAAATCGAGTTAGTCGGACATTTTCATCCGTCAAATCTGCGGAATGAATATTTTCTTCACTGAAATTATGTCGGATAAAAAGTGGCTCAAAATCATCATTTCTCTCCGATAGATATATTTCGATTTTCTCCTTCGCTTCGCTCGTGAGATATACTACACGGAGTTTATTTCCTTTTCCGCGTACCGCGAACTCGAGTGTCTCGAGATTAATATCACGACGATTCAGATGCTCGAGCTCTGAGATACGAAGTCCTGTCGAGTAGATGCACTCCATGATCGCCCCGTCACGTTTTCCCTGGATCGTATCGGGCGATATCTCCTCGAAAAGTCGCGTGATCTCCTCACTTGAGAGAAAAGTCACCTCACGATCGGGAGCTTTCATAAGATCGATGATCGTGGGATCGAGTGAGTGAATCCGTTCTTTCTTGAGGTATTTTAGCCACGAACGGAGCGTGATCATGTGAGCATTAACCGTCTTGATCGAGAGCCCGCTATCAGCGAGCGCGAGTCGCCACTCGTCGACATCCTCTTTTCGGATTTCCTCGACTTCGAGTGTAAAGAGCTTCTGAAGTGTCCGAAGGAGCTCACGTTTTTCTTCTTTATCCTGATTTTTCCCAGGAAGAAATGAGAAATGATCGATGCCTTCGGGAAGATTTTTCTCACTTCGGGGACTCAGAAATCGGAGAAAACGCCAAATATGAAACGCATATTGCTCGAGCGTTTTCGGGCTTCGCCCCTTGTGGATGCGAAGATAGATGAGAAAATTATCGAAAGCGATGATGTTATTCATAGGCTCAGAAATTCAGAGAGTTTAGTCCTCGAGAAACGAGATCGCGACGAGGATATTTTCCCCGAGCAAATCAGCTCGGTAGTCTTTCGGGACTTTCGGAGCGTGATCGATATAGAAAAATGGAAATGCGAGGACTCATTTTTCACGTATCTGCTGGATCAGTGGGATGAGATTATACGTCGTGTAGACGTCGGCTTCGTATGTGAAGTCGAGCGCGGTTGTGAAGTTTTCTGTATCTTGGATCGTGACATCTCACACCGCGATTCCTCCGAGTGAGAGTCAGAAGTCCTCGACGTGATAGTCTTTTTGATCGGTGATATTTTCGAGAAATATCGCATCCCCGAGAAGTGTGTTATGGTGCTCTTTTGTGAACTCCTTCATCTGAATGAGTGGATTATACTGGAGGAATGTATTCGGAAAAATAATATCACCGACCTCATGCTGAGAACTCACAGAAAATCAGAAAAATGGCAAGAAAATTGCTTCTGGAGCGAATAACTCCTGTATCTGTGTGATATCTTCGATCGTCAGTGTGTGCTCGAGAAATATGCAGATCATATCTCATTTTCGGTATACGGTGTAGACTCATTTCTCAGTATTTTCTTCGTCGCGTGGAAGTGAGAGTTCATTTACGATCGCATCGCGAAATCTGGGCTCGTGAGTCAAGAAAGCAGTAATCATATTGCATTTTAATAAAGTCGCTCTATTATAAGGGAGAAGTAAAAAATCAGAAATTTTTTTATATGGATCCACTTTTCGGCATTATTATCGGGATAATTATCGGGGTAATTCTCGGGATATTTATCGGGCGGATCATGACCTATCAGGCGATGCGCCACATCCGAAAAGAAGCCGTCAAGAACTCGAAGTCGGTCATTCTCGGATGAGTCTATGAGAAAGTTCTTCCCGCACTTCCTGATTTTCCTTTTGCTCCGAAAGATATGGTATTTCTCGGAAAATGAGTCGACTATGTCATATTTGATGGACTCTCTGAAGGAAATCTTCGAGAGATCGTATTTCTCGAGCTGAAGAGTGGAAAATCGCGATTAAATACGAATGAACAAAATATTCGAGCGTGCATCAGTCGGAAACATATCCGATTTACAGAGTATCGGATCGGAAGCACGAAATAGAACTCTGTAAAGTGTGTGACTCGAATTCGATCTTTTTTTGTATTCGATGCTTTCTTGGATTGCATCTCTCGGCTCACTTGCGGACGTAGATTCCTGACGCGCAAGGGGGTCACGCTCGTATCTGTCATCCTGGGTGTATCTCAGAATCTATGTTTCTTAGCCTTGTCTATTTCAAGAATACAGACCTCATCCATGAGACAATAACAAGCCTTCGCTTATTATTCGTTTCTGATATGCGAGACGCTGATTTACCTCTTGTTTTTATCGTGTCCCCGCGAAAAAAAATCCACAGAAAGTCCGAAAACATTCTGCGGAAATATATGATTTCTCTCGTATTTATGCGGGGATTTTTGGTGTGGACTTCTGTATCAGTACGATTTTTTTCCATTCGAGGATTTTCCCTATAAAAAATACGATCATCACACTGATCGAGAAGAGGTCGATCATCCCACGCATGAGCATAACATGAATATATACGAGGATAAGTATGACATACGCTCATCGCTGGGTTTTTTTCCAGGTTCTTCCGAGGAGTTTCATCGAGTAGACATTCGAGGTAATAAGAAGAACAAAGGTAAAAATAAGCGCGATAAGTCCGATTCAGAGATACGAGATGGTGGTCCCACTTTGCCAGAAGTCTCATTCCCATGGGAGTATGGTAAATGTATTGCCCGTAAGAAGAGGATCACATAAGTACTTGAAAGCATGCACGAGTGCGAGCATTCCCATAAGAATTCCGAGTCATTTTCTATAGGGGATGAGTGTCATAGCGATCGAAGCTGAGAATACCTTCCCGAGTATCGGAAGAAAGAGAAGAAAGACGAGAATCTCGAGTGCAATATTTCATATTTTTTCTGAGGAATGTGTTGATCATCCCAGCGAGAGGAGTAAATGAAAGAATGAATATCAGGATCAAGAGGATAAAAGCCATGGGGGTATGTTACGAGATAGAAATATATGTCGCATTGTATAAGAATGTCTGGGAAATCAAGCAAAAAGAAAACAGATATCAGTATCGATTAGCGCGCGTAATTATCCCGTAATTTCGAGCTTTTCCAGATGTCTGGCTCGAAGCTCGGAATGCGCGAGATCTGAATATCTGGAAAGATTCGGCGGATTTGCTCTTCTGGAGCTTTCTGATCGTATCAGAATACGAGTATGTCCGGCGCATATTTCCTGATCGGCTCGAATATATCGATCGCGTCTCCGAGGATAACTGTCGCATCAGGAAAGGCTTTTTGCACATTTTTTTTCCGAATATCTTCTCCTTCGATCGGGTGTTTTCACTTTCATTTCAGGACGCGCTCGTCGCGAGCGATCACGATATAGAGCTCTGCTCCGAGCTTTTTTGCCTCTGTCAGATAAAACATATGTCACTTGTGGAAGAGATCGAATGTTCAAAATGTCATTATCCGCTTTCCAGAGCCATTTTCCATAGTATTTATGTAAGTCACATGGAAATGTATAATAGTCAAATAGAAAAAAAATCAAGATAGAGAAGGGAAGGGGGGAGGAAAATAAAAAAAGATTTTGACAATATATAGAGGTTTCTATATTGTGTGTAACACAATATGTAGTAGAAACAGAAGAGCCATTTTCTTGGCTTTTATTCTCTCTATTTTTACAGAAATTGCACTGGGACTTTATTTTTCTATAATTTTTTATTCAGTATGGCACCTACTCATGTCCGAAAAAGAGATGGAGAAATCGTCGAGTTTGATGTCTCACGTATCAGTCATGCGATCGAATCCGCATGTAACGCGATCGGAGAATCAGAAAAATCGTTTATTCCCGTCATTACTGATTTTATCATAAAAGATCTCGATCGAGTCTATGGTGAGATTTTTGTGAATCGGACACCTTCTGTCGAGGATATTCAGGATATTGTCGAGCAAAATCTCATGAAGTTTAATAAATATGAAGTCGCACGACAGTACATTATTTACCGATCAAAACGCCTCGAGGAGCGAGAAGAGGCACACGAAAAACTCGTGAAAAACTTCGATAAAAATCATTTTAAAGTCGTAAAATCAAGTGGGAAAAAAGAGACATTTGATCTCGAAAAGATCGAGAAGATTTTCCGCTATGCAGTCGAATGATACGAGGATTCATGTACATTCCAGGAGCTGATGGATGCCTTCAAGAAGAATATCGTCGAAGACATGAAAACCGCAGATATTATCAAGCTTCTGACGAAGACATGTATCGATCTGATCAGTGTCGAGAATACTGCATGGGAAAAGGTCGCGGCGCGCTTCGCTCTTTTTGATCTCTATAAAAAAGCCGGAAAAAATCGTGGTATCAAGCAGTCAGATATTTACTCTGGAAAAGCGTATTTAGATTTCTTCAAGACGTATATCGCAGAAGGGCTTTATTATAAGGATTTCATGAATTATTACTCAGAAGAAGATATCCTGAAAGCAGGGGAGGTCCTTGCGAAGAAGGGGCGAAAAACAGATATGAACTATGGGTATACGACAGTACTTTCACTCTCGAAGCGATATCTCCTAAATCCGAATAAAGTCGTTCGTGAGCTTCCACAAGAGCTTTACATGTCGGTAGCATTATTTTACGCGATTCCTGAGAGTCCTGAGACGCGATTTGACTTCGCGATGAAAGTCTATGAGTACTGTAGTGAGCAGAAGATATCACTTGCGACACCAGCACTCATCAATCCACGAACCAACTGGCATCAGCTTACGAGCTGTTTCAAGATCAATATCGAAGATGATCTTCGTGCGATCTATCACGGTATCGAAGATATCGCACAGATCTCGAAGTTCGCTGGAGGAATCGGTGTCTATCTCGGACATATCCGAGCACAAGGCTCGATGATCCGTGGGATTCGGTGAGCAGCTGGTGGAGTTAATCCATGGATAAAAGTTATTAATGATACGGCGATCGCTGTCAACCAGCTCGGGACACGTCTCGGATCAGTGTCAGTGACACTCGATGTTTGGCATCGCGATATTCAGGACTTTCTGAATCTTCAGACAGAGACGGGAGATATCCGTGCGAAAGCATTCGATGTATTTCCGGCGGTTTCGATCCCAGATATTTTCATGCGACGCGTCCATGAAGATGCAGAGTGGACTCTACTTGATCCATATGAGGTCTCGAAAAAGTATGGACGCAGACTCGAAGATACATTCGACACAGAATTTGAGGCATTTTACCAAGAACTCGAGAAAGACGAGGATATGACACTCAGAAAAGTCGTAAAAGCAAAAGACCTTTTCAAGCAATTTCTCAAGACGGTCGTCGAGACAGGAATGCCATATGTCTTCTTTCGTGATAGCGTCAATCGTGTCAATCCGAATAAACATGAAGGAAATGTCTACTCGACTCAGCTCTGTACAGAAATCTGTCAGAATGCATCTCCATCGAAGTTCATAGAAGAAACTATCGAAGATGGGAAAATCGTCATCCGCTACGAGCCATGAGATGTCGTGACATGTAATCTCGCGTCTATCAATGTCGCGAAAGTACACGATGAAAAAGATATGCAAAAAGCCATGCCAGTCCTCTGTCGCATGCTCGATAATATCGTGACTATGTCGAAGTATCCGATCAAGGCTGCTGAGCGTACTGCTGGGCGATATCGCGCGATCGGGATCGGCTATCTCGGACTTGCGGAATATCTCGCGACCCATAAGATCGCATACGACTCACTCGAAGCACGAGAGCATGTAAATGCAATGTTCGAGAAATTTACCTATTACACATATCGTGCATCTGCTGATCTCGCGAAAGAACGTGGATATTATCCACTCTATCCTGGATCAGAACACTCGAAGGGGATTCTTCTCGGGCGAGATGAGAAGGCATTCATCCAGGAATCGGTCTCGAAAAATCTCGACTGGAAATGACTTTTCGCAGATATCAAACAGCATGGACTGCGTTTCGGGTATCATACTGCTCCAGCACCAAATACGTCGACTGCTGGTGTCGTCGGGACGACACAAGGACTCCTTCCGATCTATAAGAAGTACTTTATCGAGACGAATCTCTCTTCTCCGACCGTGCGTATTGCTCCGAAGCTTTCTGCAGAGAACTTCTGGTACTACAAGGAATACGTCAATATGGACATGAATGATGTCATCGATATGATTTCTACGATCTATCACTGGGTCGATCAGTCGATCAGCTTCGAGTGGATGATCAATCCCGAGAGCGTCTCTCCACAAGAGCTCTACGGATACTACATGAAGAGCTGGAATCAGGGAATCAAGACGGTCTACTACGTCCGCTCACTCTCTGCTGAGGTCCAGAAAGATGCGTGTGTCAGCTGTAGCGGATAATTTCTTTTATGGAAAATAAAAACTCTCAAAAACTTGTTCGTGATAATATTCCACATATTATCCAGCGTGAGTGACGAAAGGTAGACTTTTACAAAGCGGATGAAGATACTTTCTGACGACAACTTTCCTTAAAATTACTCGAAGAAGCACAGGAAGTCGCGGAAGCAAAAAATAAAGAGGAACTCATCGAAGAAATCGCTGATGTCTTCGAAGTGATCGATTCGATGCTGCATCTGAATGAGATAAAAATGTCTGAGATTCGCTTGATTCAGGAGCAAAAAAGAATACAAAAATGAGGATTTGAAAATCGGTATATTTTACGATTTTAAATCTATAAAAACACAGGAATACTTCAGCATTTCTTTCTATTTGTTTTATTTTTACTATGTCCTTCGATAAAAATCTCATCTTTAATCCGGAAGGAAATGATGACACCTCTATTCGTACGATTATAAAAGCATCGACGACTGGGATTTTTAACCTCAATGATGTCCGATATCCCTGGGCAAAAGCGATGTATCCTGTCATGATCGGAAACTTCTGGATTCCAGAAAAAGTCTCAGGACTGAAGGATGATCAGAAGGATTTCGCGAATAATCTTACCCCAGAAGAACAGCGTGCATATAAATGAATCCTTTCATTTCTGATCTTTCTCGACTCGATCCAGACAGTTAATCTTCCGAATTTCTCGGATTATATCACGAGTCCAGAGGTAAATCTTCTCCTCGCGATCCAGGCATATCAGGAAGCGATTCATTCTCAGAGTTATGCGACGATCCTCGAGACAGTCGTGAGCGCAGAAGAGCGAAAAGATATTTACTATTTCTGGCGGAGTGATACGATTCTTCTGAAGAGAAACGCATATATCGGAAAAATTTATCAGGATTTTATCGATGAACCTTCGGACGCGAACTTCTTTCGTGGGATTGTCGCGAATTTCCTTCTCGAAAGCCTCTACTTCTATAACGGATTCGCATTCTTCGATACGCTCGTGGATCATATGAAGATGCCTGCGACAGGGCGTATGATCGCCTATATTCGTCGTGATGAACTGACGCATGTGACACTTTTCGCGAATATCCTGAAAGAAATCCGAAGAGAATTTCCAGATATTTATAATGAAAAACTTCTGCTCGACATGTTTAAAGTCGCGGTGGATCAAGAGATCGAGTGGTCGAAGCATATTCTCGGAAATAAAATCCCATGAATTAATGCTGAGACGACGGTCGAATATACACAATGGCTCGCCAATCAGCGTCTTTCTATACTCGGAATCGAGCCACTCTATCCAGAAGCGATCAAGAATCCATACAAACACCTCGATCGTCTCCAGGATCCGAACAGTGATCGATCGAACTTTTTCGAGTCGACGGTCATTAATTATACACAGTCGAGTAGTATGAAGGGAAGCTGGGATTTCTAATTCTGCTTATGTCTATCAATCCATTCGAATCTGCTCGTACACAGATGCGCGAGGCATATGATCTGCTCGAGAAAAAATATCCACATGAGTTCACTTCACTCCTGTCTCCAGAGCGGGTGATCGAGGTATCGATCCCAGTCTGTATGGATGATGGAACGACGCAGGTATTTACCTGATATCGCTCAGAACATAGCAGTGCGCGAGGTCCGTATAAGTGAGGTATCCGCTATCATCAGGATGTCACGAAGGATGAGGTCATGGCACTCTCGGCATGGATGAGTATGAAGTGTGCAGTGCTCGATCTTCCGCTCGGAGGAGGGAAGTGATGAGTGATCGTCGACCCGAAGCACCTTTCTCCCCGTGAGCTCGAGTCGCTCTCGCGTGGCTGGGTGCAGAAGCTCTATAAGTATCTCGGACCGCTCCACGATATTCCCGCGCCAGATGTGAATACGAATGGAAACATAATGGCATGGATGGTCGATGAGTATTCTCGACTTGTCGGGACATGGTCGCCGGGAGCATTTACTGGAAAACCACTCGCAATTGGTGGGTCACTCGGTCGTGATACTGCGACGGCACAGGGAGGCTTCTTCGTACTGGAAGGATTTCTCGCGGAGAAAAAAGAAAAAATCGCTGGAAAAAAAATAATCGTGCAGGGTGCAGGAAATGCCTGACTGACGATGATACGACTCCTCTCTGAAGCTGGTGCGATTATCATCGGTGCGTCCGATTCACATACGGGAGTTTTTGATCCCGATGGACTCGATATCGAGCAGATGCTTTCTCTGAAAAAATGAAGATGATCTCTCGATTCGTATACATGAGGAAAAAAACTTTCGAATGCAGAACTTTTACAAGAGTCATGTGATATTCTGATCCCCGCAGCACTCGAGAATCAGATCACCATGGAAAATGCCGAAAAAATTCAAGCAGGGCTCATTCTCGAGCTCGCGAATGGTCCGACGACGCCTGATGCGGATACGATTCTTTTTGCTCGAGGAATTTCCGTTATTCCTGATATTCTCGCCAATGCAGGCGGAGTGACGGTGAGTTATTTCGAGCAGGTCCAGAATAATGCGAATTATTTCTGGTCTCTCGAAGAAGTCCAAGAAAAACTTTCATTAAAAATGAAGCAAGCACTCCAGTGAGTACTTTTTCATGCGAATCAGAAAAACACGAGTCTTCGTATGGGAGCGTATATCGTCGCTCTGACACGGATTCTCGAGGCTATGGAAGCGAGAGGGGGATAGGATTTGACAATTTATATATACATATATACAATATCTCTTGTACGTATTATTCTTTTATGGAAGAATTGAAATCGGGGGGTCAAGCAGTATCTTCAGATATTTATCATGCAGTAAGAGCAAGATATGACTACAATAAGGCTCTGAAAGAATATGGCTCATCTTTCGATACCATGAAAGATCAGAAAGTGATCGATCATTTTCTCGAGGATTTTTCTGAGATTGTGATGCAGAATACGAAGCTCTTCGAGACACATGAATGAGTGAAGTTTCCATACACTTCTCTCAGTATTTTCGAGCTTGCCAAAAAATTATTACAGAGGTATCCAAATGATTCCACTCCAGTGGGAGATCCTCAGATCATAGATAAAAAGACACAGTATATTTTTGGATCTTCTCTTCCATTTCCTGGTGTTGTCTCCGATCCATTAGAATGAAGCTCCATGTCATTCATCGAAGAAACGATGCACCAAGCACTCAAGCTACTTCCTGCCGTAATTCGAGCGATTCGTGCGGGGGAAGTCGTCGAGAATACGATGATCTATAATCTCGGATTTCCGACGAATCCCCAGTGATTCGTGACTGAGGAATTTGCTAAAGAAGCAAAAAAGAATCCCTATGAAGCATTTGCCAAAATTTATGCAGAATTAATTCAAGAAACATGAACTTCAGCAAAAAATATAGAGATGTATGGGATTTCTATGGGAGCGAATCTCGCAGCAGAGACAGGGGAGTTACTCCTGAATTCTGGTGAAGTGACGCAGGAGCCAAGATATAAGAATAGGGAAAACAACGAAGGCTATAATGCTAATCTTCCTCGTATGATTGTCAGACTGGAATCGCCCGTTTCTTTCGGAGAGGATCCAAGTCTTCTTCAGATATGACTATGATTTTTCTGGGATCAAGGAAAAGAATGAGTCCAGAAACAATGGGAAAATACGAAGCTTCGCTTGCGGAATAGTTTCTTCTGAACACAAGATACACAAAAGCAGGTCAATACTCTCGATCGCAGGGATATAGGAGTAAAAAAAGCAAAAGCAATAATGCGTGAGCGATTTAATACAATCATGTCAAATACTCTGGATGATGCAGACGCAGTGACGCAGGAGGCAAGAAAGAAGGAAATACTAAAAGAACTCGCATGGTCGCTCTGATCGTACACACCACCAGCATGACTCAAGACAATTCAGGTCTTCGGGAAAAATGATCCTTCTCTGACTATAGATAAAAAAGAATGACATACTATTAGGGGCGTTGATATGTGACATATGCGACCATTTTTTTATAGGAAAAGTGAGATTCGGCGTCTGGAAATTCTTATCGAGACACTTTTCTGAAAAGAACCAGGAAAGTCGACGCTCGCAGAAAAAAGGATGCAACAAGAAGAAATTGATAAGCGGTATCAGATTCGGAGTAACTCACAGTAGGTTTTCTCGATTTTCTTGAGAGGATCGACTTTGGTTTGTTCATCTTGCATACAAACCGAAGTTTTGTTATTCTGGGTACATAATTCTTGCAATAAAAATATTTATCAATAGTATCATGGCGATTCTTTCTCCTCTATGTTTTTTTCCTGTATTATCCCCGCGTATAATGAGTGAGCTCGTATCGGACCGATGCTTCGCTCAGCACTCGCGTGTCCAGAAGTCGATGAAGTGATCGTCATCGATGATGGATCGACCGATAATACGTGGGACGAGATTTCTCATGTCTCGCATCCGAAGCTGAGACCGATACATCTCGTGAAAAATGCCTGAAAACTCCATGCATTTTTCACAGCACTGGAGCAAGCTCGGGGGACGCATATCGTCATGCTCGATGCGGATTATACAGGATTCCGTTCTGAATATCTCTCTGAGATGATTCATCCGATTCAGGCGGGAGAAGTCGATGTGACGATGATGATGTGGAAAAATAGTCTTCCCATCTGTAAACTCCTCAAGCATGATATTTTCTCAGGGACGCGTGTCCTTCCGAAAGATATTTTCGATGATACGGAATATTATTGCTCTGGAGTTGGTTTCTGACTCGAGATAAAAATGAACGAAGTGATCTATCAGCGAAAGCTTCGAGTTCGTTCTTTTTACTTTCCTGAGGTCTATAATCCGCAGAAATCCTGGAAACAAAGCTTCTGGACTCAGCCGATTCAGATACTTCGTTCGGGGTCTCTGTCTCAGATTATTCGCCATTCTTGGTTTATCTATAAGCAACAGTAGATTATTTTTTCTTTATGTCGATATTATATTTCTCACCGATTTTCTTCTCGATATATCGGTATATGAAGTAAGAAAAAGTAAGAAAAAGAACCAGCGAAACAATTGCGATCGTGAGCAGAAGGGGAGAATCGAGATACCGCTTGATCGACTCGAGATGAAATCCGATGATCGTCGCGAGGATCGGTACTGGAAGACAGGAGACGAACGAAGTGATAAAAAATCGCCGATATGAGATCCCCGATCGACCGATGTAGGCGAGTCAAAACGGCGGAGCATAGGGTGTGAGCTTGATAATAATAATCGCGAGAAGAAGATTATTATGAATGAGTCCATCGAGCTTATTTATGAAGGTTTTTTCTTCCTCCGTGTCGATCGTCGTCTGCTTCGAGAAGATTTTCAGACCATATTTTCCGATGGCGAAAAAAAACGAATCACCAATCATATCCCCGATCCATCCGAGAAATGCGACGATAAAGATATTAAAGAGTCACATCGATGCAAGAAATGCACCTGTAATCGTTACGAGTGGTCACTCGATGATCATCAGCCCGAGCATGATAAGATACCCTCATTTTGTGAGTGTATCTATGACTCAGGCATCGAGATACTGTGAGAGATCCATAAAAAATTAGAGAGAAGTTACAGGGATTTGTTCTTCGAGAAATCACTCAGAAAAGAGCTCCCAGTCGTATGAGCTCGCACTCTTGATACATGCTTCGTGCGAGATCAGAAGTCCACGATCGATACCAGTCTCGAGAGATTCTCCGCATGGGATCAGGACTCCGTTCTCACCATTCTGAATGATCGCATTCGGTCCGTCAGTATCATATGCAAGGACAGGAGTGCCACATGCAAGTGCCTCGATATTCACGAGCCCGAACGTATCTGTCAGGGAAGGGAAGACGAAGAGATCGGCACTTCGGTAGATATCGACGAGATCTTCTTTTTTTTGTGATCCGAGAAAATGAACACTCGGAAATTCTTTCTCGAGTGTGTGACGGATCGGACCATCTCATACGACGAGCTTCGTCCCAGCGTGTTGCATACTGAGGAAATCACGGATATTTTTCTCGACAGAAATCCTTCCCACGAAGAGTAGGATCGGACGCGGAAGCTCGAGAAATAATGTCCTCGGACCAGGAGTAAAAAGCGTGTGATCGACTCAGAAGTGAAGAATACGGATTTTCTCCTTCGGGTAGCCATTCTCGAGAAGATAACGCTCCATGATAGAATTCGAGACGATGATCTTCGAAGCGTTACTATGAATGTAGAGAAGCGCTTTATGGACCCATTTCTTGCGGATAAGTGGCATCCGAATATTGATATATTCTGGGAATTTCGTATGAAAGGCGGACGTATATGCGTATCCGAGCTCTCTGCACGCATTCGCACTAGTAAAACCAATCGTTCCTTCAGTTGCGATATGGATAAAATCCGGATTAACGTCACGAATAATTTTTATAATTTGCTGAGATGAGACGACAGAGAGTCGAAGCTCTGAATATGAAGGATAGGGAACTGTATAAAAATCATCCGCAGAAACGAGTGTAATATCGAGTGTATCGGAGAGATTTCTGATGAGGGCATTCAGGGACGTCTGCACACCATTTACTTGCGTACTATACGTATCAGTCAGGATCAGAAGCCGTTTTTTCATACGAGGAGTTATTTCTGAATGAGTTCAATAACGACGATCTCCGATCGACTTCCGACTCGCATCGGTGGTCACCACGATCCGACACCACTCGATGTATAGAGCGAGTAGTCGCCGAGCGTCGTCAATCCATAGTCTCTCCCAGAGAAAATAATCCGCGTGGCATACCCGAGAGGCCACATTTGTCCGCGATGCGTGTGTCCGCAGAGTTCGAGATTTACCCCTGTTTTCGCGATCTGGTCCGTCTGCTCGGGGGTGTGATAGAGCAGGACAGAAGGTCGATCTTTCTCGAATCCCGGAAGACTCTCGATTACTTTCGGAAGATCACGATGTTTTCCGATCTCTGGATATTCGAGCCCGATAAAGTCGAGTCCATCGATCGTCACGATCTCATCGCTCAGGATATGAGTTTTCGTCTTATGTATGACAGAAGCGGCGCGTTCGATCCCGAGGTAGCCCTCGTGATTTCCATCGACATAGAGCACTCATTTCGGTGCTGTGATCGCGTTCAGCTCATCGATCAGATGCTCGAGTCTCCCATCCATTCCATCGAATAGATCACCCGTTATACACACGATTTCTGGATTTTCCGCATTGATTTTTTTTACGATTCTTCGGAGAAAACGACTCCGCAAAATATGTCCGAGATGAACATCCGAAATCTGGACGATTTTTTTCCCATTCCATGCATCGGGAAGGTCTCGAATCGGGACAGAAATCCGCGCTATATACGTATTATGCGCATTATAGAGCCCATGTACAGAGACGATAATACTCGCGACAATGGCAGTCAATCCAAGAAAGGGAAGTGAGAAATACGATCCCAGAGGCTCAAATACAAGAACCAGAAGCCAGATCGCCAGGAATGAAAGAAGAAGATAAAAACCGATTCCGATCCAGATCGCTGAGAGAAAATACAGGTAGCGAGTCCGACGATTATCATAGTAGTGTGCGAGGATCGAGCTCACCGTAAAGCTTACAGAAAGGATTCAGAGAATAAGAATCAGAAAAATATTCTCCGTATTGCTTGGGTCAAAATACCGTGTCAACGAGAAATACAGGAAATAATGCCCAAGAAAGGACAGGAGTAGGAATGTTCCCATGACAAATGTGCGAAAAAAAGGAGAATCGATTCCGTGAACAATTTTTGGTATCGTATGAGACATGCGAGGAATATACAAAAGTGAAAATTACCGACGGATTATATAAAATTTTGTATTTCTTACAAAAGAACTTTCTTTCGCATGGGATTTTTTTGCAAAGAAATCATTTCAGAATTAAATCTTCTGAATATTTCTTATAAAAATTTTTTCTCTAGAAAAATCGAAAAATAATGCTCTCCGTATATTCCTATAAAAATGTACATATTACTTCACATAAGTTACATTATGTGAAGTGAATGAAATATCACTCTTCACTTCCCTCATGGGATTTTTCTCATAAAAAACCGAAAATCACTCGATACGACTTGCGTAAATATCTATTTGCAATATAAATACGGGAGAATTTTTCTCCTCGATGCTCGTCTTATTTGGGATATATGCTGTGTTTTTGGTTCTGTGCGGTGTTTTTCTGGCACTTTTATTTCAGAATCTTCAGTCATTTCAGCAGGTTTTTCCCATTATTAAGCCAATATCGAAGGTTTTTCTCTTCGTGATGGCATTCGTGATACTTCTCTGAGGAGTCGTCCTGTATGTGACGAGTGATCTTTCGCCATCGCGGAGTTCTATCGAACAGAAGCCTATTATTACTATCTTTTAACTATGAAAATCGGTATCGTCTGACTGCCAAATGTCGGGAAATCCACACTTTTTAACGCACTGACACAGTCATATGCTGCGCAGGCAGAAAATTTTCCATTCTGTACGATCGAGCCGAACGTCGGAATCGTCAATGTAAATGATGAGCGACTTGAGAAGCTTCAATGTACATTCCAGAGTGGAAAAGTCGTGCCAGCGACAGTCGAATTCGTCGATATCGCAGGATTGGTAGCGGGCGCGAGCAAGGGTGAAGGTCTCGGAAATAAATTCCTCTCACATATTCGTCAGGTGGATGCTGTGCTCGAGGTCGTGCGTGACTTCGAAGATGACGATATTCACCATGTCAGTGGCTCGATCGATCCGAGACGAGATATCGAGATCATTAACTATGAGCTGATTCTCGCGGATCTCGAGACGATTACACAGCGACTGGGTGACGTCACGAAGAAGGCACGATCATGAGATAAAACCGCAAAAGAATCGGAAGAAGTTCTCATTCGCTTAAAAGAACACCTCGAGTCGGGAAAGCTCGCGACTTCACTTGCTCTGACGGATTCTGAGAAATCTCTTCTTTCTGATCTCCATCTTCTTACACTGAAGCCATTTCTCTATGCGGTCAATGTCGCAGAAGATGCACTGACTTCAGCAGACGATGTATTTCGTACGAAGCTCGCGGTCGATGCACCGATTCTCCCTGTCAGTGCGAAGCTCGAGATGGATATGCTCGGATTTACACCGCTTGAGCGACGCGAATTTCTCGAGTCACTCGGGATTACTCATAATCCGATGGATCGGATTATCCGCACAGCGTACGATCTCCTCGGACTTCAGTATTATTTTACTGCAGGCGAGACCGAGTCTCGAGCATGGAAAATCAAGAAATGATCGACTGCTCCTGAGGCAGCGGGCGTCATTCATACGGATTTCCAGAAAAAATTTATCAAAGCGGAGACGGCGCACTGGAAGGATCTCGTCGAGTTCGGAGGCTGGAATGGTGCGCGAGAAAAGTGAAAAGTTCGCATGGAAGGGAAAGAATATATCGTACAGGATGGCGATGTAATGGTGTTTAAGTTTGGTGCGTAATTTCTCGGATAGAAAACAGAAAAAAGAGCCTTCGTTTCGCTTTTCTGTGCTCGTAAGCAGCGATCAGGCAAGGCTCTTTTTATGGCATTTCCAAGATCTTCACTCTTAGAAAAATCGTCTTCTTCATTTTGGTTCTTTTTTTTCCAGAAAACCAGCTGGCGTATGAGAGGTGTTTTCTCCTTTTGTGGAGAAGACGGTTTTTATAGATGTTCGAGAGAACACGTATGTGTATGTATTTTTGTTGGTATGTGAAGAATACCGTGTCATGGAGAAGACACATGTAGTATGCCATACTTTTTTTTCGCTGTCAAAAAATACCCAGAAAAAAACTGGGTATTCTCTCATGGCTTAGATACGTCGTTATACGCGGATCTTTTTTATGACATCACCGTGTTTCTCATTTTTTCGAGTGATATTCTTATTCGCGAGGAGGAGTCCAGAAAATAAGAGAATCCATCCGAGGAGAGCGAAATAAAATCCGACCGCAACCGGGGTCGTCACTTCAGAATTCGTCTCACTCAGAATGTCGGCGACACTGACAGCACCACTCGATGTCGTTGTGGTGGCTGTTTCTGTCGTTCCAGATGTAACTGGAGTTATCAGGAACCACCCACAGAAGATCATCAGGACACCACTTCCGACCATGATCCAGCGCCAGGTTTTTCTATGAAACCATGCAGGATCGAGCACTCCGCGAATCAGAGAAATAAGCGGGAAAATCCCGAGCACGTACTTCCCTTCTTCAGGGATTCCCCATGCGAGTGAGAAATCATTCCATCCGAAAATGAGTATAACAAGCAGTATTCCTGCCCAGAGGATTCGAATCAGACGGATCTGGAGATCCGATGGTTTTCACTGGAAAAACTTCAGAAATTCAAACATAACACTATTTTTAAGACGTGTGTATCGTATGTGAATGCTGAGAAAAATCAAGCCGTTTTTTCTGCTTTTCTCTCCCTGAAAGATGCGCTCTTCTGGTCTATTTTTTGTTTTCTTCATTCAGAAATGGTCGCTATGATTCTTTGCGAGAATTCGACTTTTGGCTCGTTCTTCCTGGATTCTTTCACTCGTGAAGCAATGTTAAAACTCGTATTTTGTTTTTGTTCGTTTTCAGAAAAAAATTCATCTCCGAAATGCTTTTGACTTCATGATCTTTCGTATGATTGTGTTTTGTGCTCGACTTTTCTCAGAATTCCAAGCCCACACTTCCCTTCCTCTCGATTTCGTTTGCATTTCTTCGAACTTCTCTATAATACCTCCATTCTTTACTTTTTTGTATGTTTCATGCAATTCGTGCATATTTTACAGTTCCCTTGCTCTTTTTCATCGTTGCGCTTGGTCTCGGATTTTGGCTCGACGGATTCCGTGGTATGTCGATCGTCGCGATCCTCTCAGTACTCGAGACTTCCCTTTCTCTCGATAATGCCGTCGTAAACGCGAAAATCCTCGAACACTGGGATCATAAGTGGCGACGTGCCTTTCTCGTATTTGGACTTCCGATCGCAGTCTTCGGAATGCGTCTGATCTTCCCGATCGTGATCGTGAGTATCGCGACAGGACTCTCGAATATCGCTGTATTTCAGATGGCCGTATCCGATCCTGATTCGTATGCTCGAGCTCTCGGAAGCGTGCATCATGAGGTTTCCGCTTTCTGATGAGCGTTTCTTATGATGGTGTTCCTGAACTTCTTCATCGATGCGAATAAGGCTCGGCACTGGCTTCGAAGAATCGAGCGACCACTGACACGACTTGGACAGATCGAAGCATTTGAGGTTGCCTTTACTATTCTTATGCTTTTTCTCGCGGGATCTTTTATCGATCAGGCAGAAAAATATGAATTCCTCGTCGCAGGAATCTGGGGAATCATCGTGTATATTTTCTCGAAATGATTCGCTTCGCTGATCGGTGGAAGTGGCGGACATGGATGAACACAGATTATTCAGCAAGGAATCGGTGGATTTCTCTATCTTGAGATTCTGGACGCATCATTCAGTTTCGATGGTGTCATCGGTGCATTTGCTCTTACGAATAATCTCTTCGTGATCGCTCTGGGGCTCTCAGTCGGCGCATTCTTCGTCCGATCGATGACCGTCTATCTTGTCGACAAGGGGACACTTGCAAATCTGCGATATCTCGAACATGGCGCATTCTGGGCGATCGGTGCACTTGCAGTGATCATGTTCCTCAGTGTTCGATTCGAGATTCCAGAAGTCGTCACTGGCACAGTCGGAGCGCTTCTGATCGCACTTGCTGTGTGGAATTCTCTCTCGGCGAATAAGCAAGATCAAGAAAAATGAGTGGAGGCGGAGAAGTAGGTTTTTTGTATAAAAAGTTTTTGGACTTCTGTCGCGATGAGATATTTTTTGCTATACAAAAAGAGCCCTTCATAAAGTATATATAAGATCAAGGACATTTTCTTTAAAAAAATTGCTTTTAAGGAATGTATTTCTAGAATACAAGTGCTTACTTCTTTTTTCCTCTTTATGAGAAACCGATTCATGCATACACGATTGTTTCGAGTATTTTCTCGTGTAGCCCTCTCTTTTCTTTCTCTCGGATTTCTCTGGCTGACTCCATCGGTATTTGCAGACGCCGATCTGGTAGTTACACAGACCTGACCCACTATTGGTGTGTATGATAGAGGATTTCGATATATCGTACGTATTGTAAATAATGGTCCAGATAGTGCAGATGGGGCCTCACTTACAATCACGTTCCTATCTGGAGCCGTATCTATAAATGTCATGTGTGCAAATCTTCTTGGAGCTGCAGATTGCCCCAACTTTGACATAATATCAGATGAGCTCGTCACTGCAACACTTCCGACACTGCCAAGTGAGGGGTGAATCGATATATGGGTTGATGGATATTATGCTCTTTCTGGGTTACTTTTCCAGGATGTTGTCACGGTTACACCGCCTATTTGAGTCACAGAGGCAGATGAGACGACGAACACTCTCACTGGAACGATCCCACTTCAGCGCATACTTGCCAGTCCAGATACAGTTATCTTTCCTTTTGCTGCAGTCCATCCGCCTCTCGATATCCTTGCGAATGACTCCTATCTATGAAGTACGCCCGTGATTGGTGTAGGAGTAACACTTGCCTTTACTGGAGATACTCTACTGAGTAATCCGATTCCAGGTGCAAGTTTTGATATTCTATGACAGCTTATTCTTCCTGCGATCACGCAGACAGGAGTGTATGCATTAGATTATGAGATTTGCGAAGTATCTGATCCGACAAGCTGTAGTGCCTCCACTATCAAACTCGTATTCTATGGTGATGTTCTGAGTGGTGTATATGCAAATGCAGATTCAGGAACATTTCTGAATACTCAGACAGGGGTACTAAATATCCTCGCGAATGATATCCGAGCTGAAGTACAGGCAGATATATCCATCGTAACCCCTTATTTTGATGAGTCTACATATTTTGGAAACCCTATCCCAGGCTCGTATATCGATCCAGCCACGGGATATCTTGTTATTCCTCCGACGACTCTGACTGGAACATTTACGCTTGGTTACTATATCTGTGGTCGTTATGCTCTTCTCGAATATGAAGAGGATCCTTACTGTGACTTCGCCTCCATCACTATCACACTCGAGGGACCAAACCCGATCCAAGCCAACTCCGATTCTGGTACATTCTTCCTCGGAAGTGGTGGTACGATCAATCTCCTCGAAAATGATACCTTCTCTGGATCACAAGCNNAGTGTCGCTCTCACAGGAACGACCTCAATACCAGATATTTCCATCGATTCGAGTGGATTCCTCATTGTTCCGACGTACGCACAAGTTGGCGTATATACACTCCACTACGAAATCTGTGAGGTAACCTCTCCGACAAATTGCTCTCCTGCAGAAATCATCGTTACGATCATATCTGGAACACCAACCCTGATCTATGCTGGTCCCGATTCTGGTACATTCCCAAATGCACATACTGGAAGTTTTCCTCTCTTTGGAAATGATATTTTATCTGGATCATTAATATCTAGTGGAACTGTCACATTTGCCTTCACTGGAGATACTCTCACGGCGAATCCACTCCCAAATGCATATATTGATATCAATGGAATGTTCTTCAGTCCTCCGACTTCTCTCACAGGAACATTCACACTCTACTATGAAATCTGTGAAAGAGCATATCCGACAAATTGTAGTGATACCACTATCACTTTTAGACTCGTAGAATACATCACTCCACCCACTCCTAGACCTATCCAAGCCAACTCCGATTCTGG
>DINU01000014.1 GCA_002426885.1 Patescibacteria group bacterium UBA5532 | reverse complement strand
CTTGGATTTTGTACTGAAGAAGTCTGGTAGAATTTAAAGCAATAAAAATAAAGGTAGTGTAATTATGGTGTACAAGTGAAAGAGTCTCTAGAAAACCAATCTTTTTTTCTTTTTCCGGAAAGCTCCGAGGGATCTTTTTATTTCTGTTTTTGAGTATGATAATCGTCAGCCATTTCTAGAAGTTCCCTACTGAGTGGAGCTACCAATTCCCCTTTATTCTCAGGCATTATTATCTTGAGGAACGCTGTATCCTTTCTCAGACTCTCTTCGGGCTTTGTATCTATCAGCCATTTCTAGAAGTTCCCTACTGAGTGGAACTACTGTTACCTGCCTATGTCAGTCACCATAATCCCTGAGATCAGCCTCCTCTTGAGAAACATTGCACACTTCCCCAGACTCTCTTTTGGCTTTGTGTCTATCGGCCATTCCTAGAGGTTCCTTACTGAGTGGAGCTACTGTTGCTTGCCCAACATGCCAGTCATCATAATCCTTGAGATAATCCCTCTCTGATTGATACGCAGAGGGGGAACATAAATATTCTACTAAATTTCTTATTTTCTGCATTAGCCGTGATACTCTTGATTTCAGAGAGGATGGTACTGCTTCCTCCGATTGTGGACCTTGTTCCATATGGTAAAACTTAAGAAATAAAAGAACTATAGAATCTTATCGATCAGTCCGTATTTCAGTGCTTCCTCTGCAGTCATCGCATTATCTCGATCGCAGTCTTTCCGGACTTTCTCGATCGGCTGACCTGTGTGATCAGAGAGGATTTTATAGAGAACTTCCCCAGTCCGCATGATATGCTCTGCAGCGATCTTGATATCGATCGCCTGTCATTCGATCCCGCCGAGAGGCTGATGGATCAGGACCTCAGAGTGTTTCAGTGCGTAGCGTTTTCCTTTTGCCCCACCGGCGAGGATGATCGATCCCATCGACGCCGCGAGTCAGACACAGACTGTGATGACGTCAGGCTTGATATACTGCATCGTATCGTAGATCGCGAGTCCAGCAGTGACATGTCCACCAGGAGAGTTCACGTAGAGTGTGATCGGTGACTTCGGGTCTTCTTTCTCGAGGAAGAGAAGCTGAGCGATGATCGTATTCGCGACGGAAGCGTCGATCGCATCTCCGAGGAAGACGACACGATCCTCGAGAAGTCGAGAGTAGATATCATACGCGCGCTCCTGTCCGCCGACTTTATCGATGACGGTCGGGATGAGGAAGTCGGAGATTGCTTTCTTTTTTTTCTTTGTCATAGTTTTGGGATGAGAAATATAGACCGAAGTATATATATTTTTCCGAAAATGCAAAACAGGACGCGCATTTCTTTTCCCTGATTTTACCCTTTGAAAGAATCGCTTTTTTACTATACTTTCCATGTTTTTTATAAAAATATGCCCCAGAGAAGTACACTTCTTTTTCATGATACTTTTCTCATGCGTGGCGGTGCAGAACGCATGAATCTGCTTATCGCGGATATCCTCGATAGTGATATCGCGACGGCATATGTGAGTCCAGAGAGCTTCGATCTCACGAAAACATGAAGAAAAATATATGTGACAGATCCGAGTTTTCGACGTGGATGACTCGGATTTCTTCGGATGAAATGGAGCTTCTTTCGGAGTCGATTCGTTCGTGCGTATTCGCGTGTCTTCTTCTCGAATGAGGCGATTACGGCGATCCGAAATATCCAGCCAGGTACGAAGACGTATTATTACGCACATTCTCTTTCTCGACACCTTTTCGATCAGAAGTGGCAGTATTTCACGAAGGCGCGATGGTACGAGAAGCCGATTTTTCTCTTACTTTCTTTTTTTCTGAAGCATCTCTATATCAGCGATCTTCGGCGGGCAGACATAATCTTTACGAATTCGCATGTGAATCAGGAAAATATCCGCGCATGGATCGGTCGCGAAGCGATTTTCCTTCCACCTCCAGTCGATACGCACCTCTTTCATCCGTATGCTTCTGAGGAGATCCAGGACTCTTCTCTGCCACTTGCTCCGAAATCGTACTTTCTCTCGTTTTCTCGACTGACACACGCGAAACGCGTCGATCAGATTATCGAGGTTGCAAAGACGCTTCCTGAGCAAGATTTTCTCATCCTTTACGGACCAGAAGATTCCCAGAAAGATGAGTTTATCGCGCTTGGGTCAGGATATCCGAATATTTATTTTTTTACCCTGCAGGATAATGACGAGCTTCCGCGCTTCATCTCGGGGGCGATCGCGAGCATCGCTGTCTCGCGAAATGAAGACTTCGGAATGGTGGCGATCGAGAGTATGGCGTGTGGTGTACCAGTTATTGCGGTCGACGAAGGCGGATATCGTGAAAGTGTGATTCACGGGGAGACAGGCTTTCTCGTGCCTATTCATGATGACACTCTGAAGCAGAGCGATTTACGAGATGCGCTTACTCGGATGACGCCTGAGGTCGCTGCATCACTCCACGCATGATGCCTCGCGCAAGCAGAAAAATTCTCACTCGAACAATTTCGAGAAAAACTTCTCTCAGCGCTTTAATATCACTCTTCACTCTGTATCATTGCTTCGATGGAAGCATCGGACTCTTTTTTCTTTCCTGCTTTTCTTGGAAATTTTCTACTTGCCTCCCTGATAATCCCCATGATATAGAGCTCGACTTCTTTTGTCGATTCCTGATCCTCACTGTCTCACTCAGCACTGAATGTATAAATATGCTCGAGAGATGTCATATCAGTCAGCTCTCTCTTGAAGCCTCGTGGATAAAATTCTCCGATTTTTTCCCTGATTTTCTCGAGCATTTCTCGGACAGTGTCACTCGGAATATCTCTCGGAATGCTGACTTTCCATGTCTGGACGAAGTATCGTCGCCGAGAAATATTTTCAAATTTCTCAGAGAGTAGAGTTCGATTCGGAATATAGACGACCATTCCCTGCATATTTGTCAGCTTTGTGAAGTTGAGTGTGATTTCTTCGACGATTCACTCGACGCGATTGTAGTGATTTCCTGCACTGACATGATCGCCGATCTCGAACATATGCGAGAGGACGATCGAGAGCGTCCCGAGGAAGTTCGCGAAGACATCTTTCGCTCCGAGGAGAAAAAGAGCTCATCCGATCCCCGCTCACGTCAGGAAGCCATTTATATCGACATTGAGATTATTGGTAAAATAAATCAGCCCGACGATCCACACCATCGTAATCGCGAGAAAGTGTGCAAGCGGAAGGATTTTTCTCACCATAAGATGGCGTGTCGTAAACTTCAGACGGATCTCATGCGCGATCAGATTCACGGTATTTGCGACGATCGCCGTGATGAAAAAGTGGTAAAAAAATGAGTAAACGATATGAATCTCAAAATTATATTCCATATTCGCCAAGACATACTGTCGTAGCGCCTCCATACCGATCAGGAGTCCTATGAGAACAATATAATACCAGAGAAATGTAATACGGGAGGCAATCCAGAGCATAGGCTTTTATTTCAGAAAAAGTATAGCATATTCTCTTTTTTTCTGCAAATATCTGTTGTGAAACCGCTTTTTCCCTTCTTTGTCCAGAGAAAAAAGAAAACCTCTCTGCAAAGGGATTTTCTGCAAGTTTTCTCATGAAAATCCCTCTAAAAAGGCAATAATTATAAAAAAACTCTTGCATTCTTTTTTGAGGGCTATATAATGCGCCCGTCCTTTATTTCTTAATCTTTTCACTATGAAAAAGCAGGACTTTATTAAGGCAGTTGCCGCTAAAGCTGGTCTCAGTCAAGATGCTACATCTAAGGCTCTCGCATCTATGATCGAAGTCGTTACTGATAGCCTTCAGGGAGGTCAGGACGTAAGTATCACAGGTTTCGGTACTTGGAAGGTTTCTCACCGCGCAAAAAGAAATGGTGTAAACCCTAAGACTGGTGCAAAGATGCAGATCCCTGCAATGAAGACTCCTGTCTTCCGAGCTGGAAAGACTCTTAAAGAAGCTGTTCGCTAGTCTTCTTTTTTTTATAAAATATCACCATTTTTGGTGATATTTTTGTTTTCTAGCAAAAGTGTGGTATGCTAGGAGTGGTCTGGAGAAATTTCCTGATCGAGTTCGCTCGCACATTTCCTATGCAAATACTCGATATTTCCCATCTTGACTTTCCACAAGCCGAAAAACAATTCTTCGATCTGGTCGATAATCTTGAGAATATTGAGATGACGATATTATTCTGAGCTGAGTATTCTCAGTCAAAAATCGTGCGCGATATCGTGCGCGAGATTTTTACGAAAAATGCTATCTATCCGTTCTATGGCTGGAAGTTCGCGCTTGTCGCCGATGAGCTTCTGAATAATGCGATCGAGCATGGCAGTCAGCCATGAGATGTGAATATGTGTGTGATCCGCTCGATAAAAGATAGCGAGAGTCATGAGTTTCGTGTCTCTTTCGATGTGCATGATACTGGAACAGGTGAAAAAATGACGCCCGAATGAATGCGACGTCTCCGTGATAATATATACCTGAATATGGCTGGAGTCTATCTGAAGCGTCGCGGACGTGGACTTTTTCTGATGGTCGAGAAACTCGTCGATCATCTGACATTCGATCGGAGTCCGAGAGGCTGACTCCTCGTTCATGTCGATAAGAAGATTGATCTTCAGGAGAAAGGAGAGTAGAAACGTTTATTACATCCTAGGTTGTTTCTTCATCATTGGGTATATTTTCAGTGGAGGGCGTATCTGTGTAGATACTGCATCATGTATTTCCATCCAAGTATACTTTTAGCGGTTCTCCATCTCTATCGGCCAATTCTCAAAAAGAATTCACACCACACATGATCGTCGGTATAAGGAGCTCACGTAAAATCATATATGCATGTGAGAGTTTATATTTTTTCTTATTTCCTTTCATCACTACGAGGCGGAGTCAGGGAAATTCTTCCATACGAATATTCGGGAAAACTTCTGTGTAGTCTACCACGAGAGCATACGGCGCTCATGAGTGTATCTGTTCCAGTGACCTGAGTTTGTCCACGATCATACCACTCTTGATCTCTCTTACTTCGTCAAAACTGAGACATGTACAATAGCATTCATCGAATAATATCGTATGAAAATGAAGTGATTCATTATCGAGAAATCAGAGTGAGGATAGTACATCTTTGGGATCGAGAAGATTCCTGATTCATTCTCAAGATGGTGGGGTCATATTCTCTGGTCGTATGTGATCATCAGGAAATTTTCTGACTTGGAGGATAAAAATCTCCCCATTATTTACCGCGAATTCGATATCAAGTGGATATCCGAAACGTTTTTCCAGTCTTTTTCATACCGCCACCAATCGTCGGTATATTTCCTTATCAAAGATTCCATGCTGATTATCATCTATATGCGTAAATTGATCGAAGGCATTTTCTTGAATAATATTTTCATCATGTGATAATGTGAATTTTTTATTGATTTGACAATTACATGATGTGTATTCTTGTAAGCAAAACTGAAGAACTCCCCCATTTTCATCAAAATCAATGGTTCGACTTTCGTGATTTTTTCATGACGTGATGCCGACTGGCATTCAGAATTCTGCGGAGATCGTTACTCGATCTCAGAAATGTGTCGTCGCCATGACGCCTCATCCATCTGGACAGAATGCTTTTATTCGCGACCTATTATTTCGCCTTTCTGTTCATGGTACTTCCATGATGACGATTCACATCGTGACTCATTTGACATCTTTCGCACTTCATAGCACCTTCTTTACCTCGCGTTTAAAAGCATCAAAATCTGTCATGGAACAGAATCATGTATAAAAAACTCCGGTATAATTTCTCTCTCACGTATCTTCTTTGTCTGCTGAAGATCTGATAGCGATGTATGGAACTCCGGCAAAATTCTCAAAGACTTTTGCAAGATATGCTTCTTGCTCGAGAGTAAATTGTACAGACTCTTGTGGGGTGTTTTTCTGAGAATCATTTTTACTTTCTTCGCGATACTCATCTGCTGTGTAAAAACTCGTGGGAATGCACAGAAATTCAGGGACACGAAATGCCACCTCTGGAGCAGTTATTTCGCGTTCGAGACTCTTCGCAAGAAGAAGTCAGAAAGCCTTTCATCAGTATTTCCGAACGAGTTCCCCCTCATGAGCTCGAAGAAACTCAAACGAAAGGTCGAGTACTGTGGCGACCTCCCCCTGTGTTGCGCATCCTGGAATGAATAATATGTCTTTCCGGTGGAAATCTGGAGATTCTCTAAAAACTCAGAACATGATGAAGAATCATATCTTGTGAATTGTAAATACTATCTTCTATTATGCAAATTTAAAATCCCGACTGTAGATCGAGCATCTGCTTATAAAATCATTCTTCCCGCACGAGTGCCGTGTGTGTGCCACGCTCGATCACCTTCCCATGCTCGATAACGAGAATATCGTCCGCATGCTTCACGGTCTGAAGTCTGTGCGCGATGACGAGCACAGTTCTGTGCTCGAAGAGGCGATAGAGAGCCTCCGATATCTTTTTCTCACTGAGGCTGTCGAGTGCACTTGTCGGCTCATCGAGGATGATAATCTCTGGATCCTTCAGGAAGATCTTTGCGATCGCGAGGCGTTGTTTTTGTCATCCAGAGAGACGCACTCCCCTCTCCCCGATTTCTGTCTCGATTCCGAGAGGAAAATCATAGATAAATTCACAGTTCGCGAGTCGAATCACTTCATCTATTTTTCCATCAGAAGGTATCTCATCAGCGAGCGCATATAGGAGATTCTCGCGGATAGTCCCATCGAAGACGCTCGGTTCCTGTGTCAGATATCCGATATTTTCATAATACGACTTCAGAGCGGTTTCTGAGAGCTTTTGATCATCGACAAAAACCTCTCATGTATTAGGTACTGTTAACAAACTTGCT
>DINU01000012.1 GCA_002426885.1 Patescibacteria group bacterium UBA5532 | reverse complement strand
ACCGAATGATGAAAGAAGTCTTGATTCTACAAAGAAATCTATATACTCTGCTCGTAGCATTTTCTCTTTTGACTCAAAAAAGGTTTTTTATATAATGCCACGTAATTATGTATTTTTATGGCAAATTTCTTCACAGAAGCATTTCAAGAGCTCGAACATATCGTCTGGCCGACCGATAAAGAAACTCGACGATATCTCACGATTACTGTGGTGATTATCGTCTTCATGACGACACTTCTCGCGATCCTCGGATATATTTTCTCGAATAGTCTTACATCGATCCGCGCACAATTTCCACATACGACGACAACGACAGCGGATACTCCAGCGACACAGGAGGACCTGAATAACCTCTATCAGTATCTGGGTGGTCAGGTAACAGCAAGTGGCGAGACAGCAAGTGGTGATATAACCACGGCTGTGACTTCGAGCGGACTCACGATCACAGCGACAAATACAGGAGAAACAGAAACAGGAGCTACAGAAGTTCAATAAATTCTTAATTATTTCTTTGCTATGATCGATTTCTGAAAGAAAAAACTGGGTGAATGGTATGTAATCCGAGTTATCTCTGGAACAGAAGAGAATGTAAAACAATCTATCATGCAACGACGCGAGGCATTCGGTCTCGAAGACTCGATTCTCGATGTGTTCGTTCCGACACATGACAGTGTTTCTGTCCGTGCGAATGGACAGAAGTCGAAGAAAAAGAAAAATATTTTCCCATGATACATTCTCGTCGAGATGATCGTCACGAATGAGAGCTGGTATATCGTCCGAAATACGCCGAATGTAACAGGATTTCTCGGTGCTGGTACGATTCCAGTTCCAGTCAGTGGTACCGAGCTAGATCAGCTCCGAGGTGTACTGAATGAGAAAAGTGAAGAATTCACGACCAATCTCCAGATAGACGATTATGTCTCTGTTCTGAGTGGGCCATTCGAAGGAAATGAGGGAAAAATTATAGAGATCAATCCTCATAAAGGCTCTCTGAAACTCATGATTAATTTCCTTGGCCGTGATACTCCGCTTGAGATCGAATTTCAGAATGTAAAAAAGAAATAATTTTCTCGCATGCGTATAGCTCTCTTGGGACTTACATTCGTATGACTCGTGTTCATAAGTGGGATTATTTATTCTCTCGTTACGAGTCAATTTCCAGGACTGAATGGAGGATCTGGAAGTACAGCTATAACTTCAAATGTCGATGCACTGAATGAGACGGACCGAGAGCTCATCAGAAGTATCCAAAATCTTCAGGATCGCATCGATCTGCTCGAGACTGGAAAAATCTGATGAGTAACCGCAGATACGACTGGGACGACGACTCCCACCTCTACATCGACGAGTCTTCCGAGTGATTTCACACGGAGAATCGAACCGACAATCACTCTGAAACAAATACAAAATATCAATATTTTCAGTCTTTCAGGCGTCTCATACGTCCCATACACGACCTATCGTGACACACAATATGGACTCGTCGTGTATGACATCCAGATTTCGTATGAGAAATTTCTCGGTATCATGCAGACAGTCCCGAGTACACAGTACAGCATGAATGAAGTGAAGACATTCCCCTTCTCTGCTTTTTATGTCAATCCACCAAAAGCAGATGATCGCGTCCGACTCGTGTGAAAATTCTGAGACCATGCTATCGCGATGGAACTCGCGAAAGATAAATACGAGATACTCCGAGCATTACTCGTAAAGACGGATGCTCCTGCCATACCGATCCGTACTGGCTCCACAAGTACAGGATCTTCAGCACAATAGTTTTATTTTTTCTTCTTTTTTACCATGTCAGATCAAAAAATCCTCCTCACGCAAGAGTGACTCGCCGAACTCCTCGAGAAACTCAGAGTTCTCAAAGAAGAAAGACGTATAGAAGTCGCGGAAAAACTGAAAGAAGCAATCTCCTTCAGTGATCTCTCAGAAAATGCGGAATATCAAGAAGCTCGTGATCTTCAGGCGCAAGTCGAGCTCCGTATCAGCGAACTCGAGGATATGCTCAAGCCTGGGAACTACGAGATCATCGACACAGAGTCGAAGAAAAAAAATAATATCCACGTCGGAAATATCGTGACGGTACGATATGAAAAGGATGGAAAAACACAAGAGGAAACCTACACGATCGTCGGTTCACAAGAGACGAATATCTTCGAGAAGAAGATCAGTAATGAATCACCTCTCGGAAAATCGCTCATCGGAAAACGTGTCAACGACACCGTAGAAGTACGCGCACCAAGTGGAGTCATGAAATACACTATTACCCTTATACAATAATGCCATACTGACCGGAGCCAGGATTTTTCTCCAGCCATCTCATTTTTGTACCCTTTATTGCTCTGATTGTTGCGATACTCCTGAAGGGTGTCTTCTACTTTTCTCAGGGAAATTGGTCACTCAAGAAAATGATCAATGCATGAAATATGCCCTCAACTCATGCAGCATTCGTCATGGCACTCACGACAGCGATCGGAATGAAATACGGACTCAGTAATGATCTTTTTCTGATCTGTCTCGTCTTCTCGTGTATCATTATTTATGATGCGATTCACGTCCGCTATCAGGTCGAGCTCCATGCAAAAGTACTGAATCGTCTCACACACGATGCAGATGAGAAACTCGAAGAATCGGTCTGACACACGCCACTTGAGGCACTCGTATGACTTCTGGTCGGTTTTATCGTGACCATCATGCTCATGAGTATATAATTGAGAATAAATACGTAAATTTTTTGCATGTTTTCTATCCATGATGATATTCAGGTAATCGATCTTCTCGAGAAAAATGGATATAAAAAATTCCGATACGGACAACTCGAAAACGCACTCTATAAAAATTTCCTCTCTGATTTCGAGGAAATGAATACGCTTCCGAAAGAAATCCGCAATCTTCTCACGGAGAATTGTTTTTACACGTCCCTATCGATCCACTCCGTCACATCGGACGCTGAGTGACAAACGACAAAATTTCTCCTAAAAACAGCAGACGAGAAAATGATCGAGATGGTCATCATGCGCCATCGATCAGGAAGAAATACACTCTGTGTCAGCTGTCAGGTCGGATGTCCGATGGGATGCAGTTTTTGTGCGACTGGGAAGCTCGGACTCATCCGAAATCTCGAGTTCTATGAGATTATCGATCAGATTATGCTCGCGGTACATCATCTCGAGAAGGAGGATAAAAAACTCAGAAACGTCGTCTTTATGGGAATGTGAGAACCACTCCTGAATTATAATAATGTAAAAAGAGCGATCGAGATCATGTGCCACCAGAAAAAACTTGATCTCTCGAGTCGACGTATCACGATATCGAGCTGTGGAGTCGTGCCATGAATCCGAAAGCTTGCGGAGGATTTTCCGCAGGTCTCTCTCGCGATCTCGCTCCACGCACCGAATGACACGACTCGGAAAAAAATCATGCCCGTCACAGAGACATATTCTCTCGATACCCTTATGGAAGCGCTCGATGAGTATGTAAAAAAGACGAATAAACGCGTATTCTACGAGTATATCATGATCGCTGGTGTTACCGATAAACTCGAATATATCGATGAACTTCGGAAGCTCCTCTCATGAAGACTTGCGCATGTGAATTTTATCCCATATAATCCCGGAGAATGAACGCTCGGGGACCACTATCAGCCGACGCATGCCGTAATCATCAAGAAATTCCAGGAATGACTGGAGCAAGAAAAAATTCCCTCGACAATCCGTCACACGATGGGGGATGATATCGATGCGGCATGTGGACAGCTCGCACTGAAGGAAAATGGTGTCAGCCACGCAACAGAAAAAGGAAAAAGTATATCACGAGGAAAATAATAATTATTAGACTTGAAAAATAATATTTTGTCAATATAATACTTCCCTACAGTTTTTTATCGTATGATGGGAAGAAGGGAAGAAATCTCAAGTTATCGAGTATACGAATTTACTGGAAAAAGCCCTGAGGAGATGATCTGAATATTGGATCAATCCATATGAGATTTACTCGAAAGAAATCACAATCAACAGGTATCCTCTGAGGAAATTCTACCAATTCTTATCAGGCTCAGTATTTTTATATGAGAGCTTCAAAAGAGGAAACAGGAGAATGGACATATTCCAACTCCTCATACCTCACTTCTAGTTATTACAGCAATGCGTAATTTTCTTGTTTCAAAAAAGGGGAGCACTATGATGCCAAGAAAAATTCTTATAATAATCAGTAGGAAACTTCAGGAAATCGCAGAAAGTGAGAGAAGAATCGTAAAATATAAAAAGAGACTCTCGGAATATGCAAACCGCACCCGGGATACTCTCGGGGAAGCAAACGCTATACCGGAAGTGATCGACTATTCCTCACAGTATCTCGTCTTCCTGAAAGAAAAAATCACAAACATCTCAGAAACAGATCCAGAAGAACTAAAAAAGAATATCTACATGCGTGAATTTCTCAAAGAAGCAGATGCAATTCTAAAATACGCTCCCAAGAATCTCTTCAAAGATTCTAATCGAGCAGAGAAATATACAGCCATACCAACGAAATATGAATCTGATTTTTGTGCACTTCATGCATCAATCAGGGAGATAGTCACGCTTATACATCGGAAATTTGGAAGAGATATACTCAGGGTGGAATGGATAGAATCCCTGGGACTTTTAAAAAGCCCTAAGCAGAAAGAAGAAGTCTATTCTCCATCACCGACGGAAGCAAGAACTCTTTTTTATGGGGAAAGGCTTGTGGGAATACTCGCACAAACCAGTACGCTCCAAGAAATAATTCTAAGCACCCTCAAATCAGGAAAATGACAGGAAAATCTAACAAGTGATATGGAGGCCCTTTTGGAAACTTTGAATAATAATAGAAGGTTTCTTCCTGTCATTGCACAATTCTTATGAACCGAAAAAAATTTTTCTGAGCCAGAAGTGCCTCGCCTTCCATGGTATAGCAGGCTTCTCCGCAAGAAGCAACAACATGGCGAAAATGACTTCTGGAAAGATGGGAAAAATGCGAATATTACGGAGCTCAGGAAGATTTGTAAGCCCTACTTTATCATAAAATCTTAACAAGCTCTTGCTGATTCAGGCAGTCTGCATACAATACGGACATGAATCAGAAATCCGAAATACATCGCACCAGACGCCATCTCACGACGATATTCACCGGAGGGGCCATGCTTTTTCTGATTATCTTCGAAGCAGTCTTCATGATCAGTCGGATCATTCTCGAGGATAGTGTCGAGGAGGGAAAATTTCAGGAGGAGACGGATCATATCATTCAGATGCTTGACCGTCGAGCACAGGGACGGACGACCCCTCTGCGCACCTCGTCTGATATTAATGTGATGATCCTTACGCAATCATGATGAATCATTATCAATAATAATCCTCTTACTGAATCATGAGAACTCGATCTTGCATTTCTCAATAATCTCGAGGGAGATACGATCCTGAAGCAGGATGGTTTTCTCTATCGAAAGATTACCGATCCAAATACAGGAACATATACGATATATTTTTACCGCAGTAGCTACGCATGGGAAGATATTATCCGTGATATTCTTCGTTTTCTCGTGCTCGATCTGATTATTCTCGGACCACTCTGGTTCATGAGCTATCGAGTCGTGCGTCAGACATTGACTCCAGTCGAGAAAAGTATCGATGCGATGGCACATTTCGTCCACGATGCTGGACACGAGCTGAAGACTCCCCTTTCAGTCATCTCAGGAAATCTTCAGATTTTGAGAGATTTTCCGGAAAAACGAGAAAGTCTTATTGCCAATACGATCGATACAGTCAATACTCTCGGTGAATCGATCGATGGACTGCTCATGCTCTCGAATCTCGAGAAATGAAATACGCGTATAAACATTCATCTGGCTGATGCAATTCATGATGAAGTCGGGCTACTTACAGAAGAAATTACAGCAAAGAATCTTCATGTGACGGAAGAGATCTCGAAGAATAGCACGCTCATGATGGATCGCGGACATTTTCATCTTCTTATCCGGAATATCCTCGAAAATGCAATAAAATACAATAAAGAATGAGGAAGTATCACGATACGGTACGCGAAAAATATCCTCACGATTCAAGACACTGGAAAAGGAATCCCGAAAGAAGAATATGAGAAAATCTTCGGACGCTTTTATCGTATAGAAAAAAATACAACCAACGGCTCAGGAATAGGACTGGCGATCGTCGATCGTATTACACACATATACGGCTGGAAATGTGAGGTCGAAAGTGAAGTTGGTATCGGGACGACATTTTCCATTCGTGTAAAATAATTTTACATATATTCTCATTTCTTTCTTCTCTGAAGAAAAACTATACCCTCTCTTTACGCTATGCTCGATCAGCTTCGCTCTGACATCTGAAATATCGATACAAAAATCCTTGCTCTCCTGGAGGAACGATTACTTCTGACGCATGAAGTCGGAGTCATAAAGAAGGAGAAATGACTTCCGGTCTTCGCTCCAGTAGTCGAGAAAGCAATTATCGCGAAAATACGTAATAATTTCCCGGATGATCCAGATGGTGCAGAATCTCTCTGGCGCGAGCTCATGTATATATCAAAACGAGAACAGTATCGAACCGTTCTCGACCACACACATGGGATCAGAATAGGAATACAAGGAGGAAAATGAAGTTTTAATGCTATTGCACTCGAACATTTTCTCGCATGACAAAAAGACCCGACTCCCGTGCATATCGAGTATCTCTATACGACAGAAGCAGTACTGGAAGCCCTGAATAACGGATCGATCGATTACGGACAATGTGCGATCGCGAATTCTATCGGTGGACTCGTCGATGAGACGATGCAGGCACTCGGGAGATTTCACTGGAAGGAGATCGATCACTATGAGATTCCGATCCGACATGCACTTCTAATCCATCCAGAAGCTGACCCCGATGCGATCACCTGCATCATGTGACATGGGCAAGCACTGCGACAATGCGATACGAATCTGACGAGGCTCTACCCCCATGCAGAAAAAAGAGCGGGGGCAGACAATCTCACCGACAATGCGAGTATCGCTGAAGCAGTAGGAAATGGCTCACTTCCGCGAACGACCGCATCTGTCGGTCATCGTTCACTTGCCGATATTTATGGTCTCAAAATTATCCATGAAGATATCCAGGATCGCGATGATAATCGGACGACTTTTATCCTGATCGCACTCGGAGAGGATATTTTTTCTCTCGAGAACGACGAAAAATAACCCCTTTCTCTATGAATACGCTCGTATTTATCAATGGATGAGAATCATTTCATGATTATGACTCCTATCTTCGGTGGCTTACTGATACCTATGTGACATGGAATCTCGATCCATGGGAAGAGAAACCCGAGAAATGACAGTGGAAACAAGCAATCGCGAAAAAATTCACAGATCGTGGATGATCTGTTTTCTTGCCACAGATGCCTCCGCTGAATGCGAAGTATAACGAATGGAAAGCTTTCTTTGAGGCGTTTTTTACGAGAATCACTGAGACTCAGCCGATCGATCAGCTCTCACTTATCGGACACTCGCTCGGGGGATGTTTTCTGATGAAGTACTTCTCTGAGAAAAACATCGTCATTCCAAGCGAAAAAATCCACATGATCGCGCTCGTGGCACCATGCCTCGAGGAGTGAGATTTTACCATGCCTGAGAATTTTGAATTTCTGAGAAATTTTCAGAATATTCATCTTTTTCATGCAGATGATGATCTCGTTGTCCCGATCAAGACTCGTGAGAAAATCATGGAAAAAATCCCGAATATTCATCCACACTTCTTCGAGGCCTCGTACGGATATAAGCATTTCTTTCGCGGTGAAAATCTTGAGGAATTTCGAGAGCTTGAAACAGTGATCTTCCCTGATCTGGAAGCATAAATTTGCAAAATAGAAATAAAATTTATATAATTACCCTACCTTTTTTCCACCATGAATATTATCGAAGTGATCGAATCGATCGAGGATCTCAAGCAAAAAAATCAATATTCTGAGGCATCTACGCTCGCAGAATCGGCACTGATAGAGTATGCGGATGACTATCGCCTGTATGAGGAAATTGCTGATATTGCGCTTTTTCGACGAGACTTCGAGAAGGCAGACGCGATGATCACGCACGCACTCTCTCTGAATCCAGAATCTGGAACAGGCATGTATCTCGCAGGATATATCGCGATTGGGAAACAAGATTTTGTACGTGGGATCGAGTTCCTCAGCAAGGCAAATGAGCTTTTTCCTAATAATGCGGAAATTCTCAGAAACCTCTGATGGGCGCATTTTATGCTCACAGAGAAGGAGAAATGAATCTCACTTCTCCGTCGCGCCATGAATCTTGCTCCAAATGATGATATGATCGGGGAAGATCTCGCAGTCGCGCTGATATCGAGCGGAGAAATCCGCGAAGGGATCAGTATCCTACAGAAATTCCAGAAAGAAGATCGCCTGCAAGATATGAAAAATTTCTGACTCATTCCATAGTATGTTCCGTCTTCCTGTCTCAGATGTCCTCACGAGCTATCCCGGCTATACGAAAACCGTCTCTTTTTCGTGAGATGTCTATCGTGGATATTATGAGGATTTTGACTTCACGAGCCCACTCAAGGCAGAGATCTCACTTCGAAATGAGAACTCGAAAAAGATCACTGTCACGATTCTCTTCCTCGAGACACGGATACGATATCAGGAAAAGGAAACGAATATTCTCCTCGAGAATATTTCACGTACATATCGCGTCGATGCTGATGGAGATGGGATTGTCGACCTCGCACCATTTATCCACGAGAGTATTCTCGAGACTTTTATCAAGGCGTGACAGAAATCGAGCTAGAATAATGCGTCATTACCTCCTGAAGACAGGAATCCATTCTGACATGAAGCGCCAGGTCGAACCTCGTAAAGAATAGGAGACAAGCATGAGGTCAAAAAAAAAGGGGCTGTGTTATAGAAATCCACGCCCTCAAATGCATGAAAAGTGCAACAGACTATGAATGTATAATACGCCTGAAGTATTTTTTGAGAGAAAAAATCCAGAGGAAAATATGCCCTTTCCAAGAAAGAATAGTAATCTTCTTCGAGGGAAATTTCACGATCGTACCACCAAACTTTTCCTTAAATCGGGTAACCCCCTGAAGAGAATCATGTGGATCATCTGGATTTGCAACACCGAGAAAATCATAGACGCGCGATCCGAACGCCTTGGCATCCTGAATCATCTGCCACTGCAACGCCTCTGGACCTTTTTGCTTACGCATAGCATCATCACTGACAGAAGCACCATAATAATAGATCGCCCGTTCCTCAGTCAGGACGAGAATCGAAGCGGCAATCACGATATCGCGGAAAAATGCAAAATAGAGTCCGCCCGCATTATGATGCGCAAGTCATGCAAGAAAATGCTCGTAATACGCACGGGAATTATGAGCAAACCCATCTCGTTCTGTCGTCTCCTCGACCATACGATAAAAAGTCTCGATATTTTCAGGCGTCGGTGGAACCTTCCGAACTTTGACACCGCGACGCATTCAGAGGCGAATATTATAGCGACCTTTTTCACTCATGTCTGCAAGTATGGTATCGAGTGGAAGTGCGAGATCGATCACACGCGTATATGGAAAGATAAAACTCCGATAATGACTGTCTTTTCAGAAAGGACAGTCTCCATCAAGTGGCTCGATCTGAAGAAAAATAATTCATTTTTCTCGAAGAAAGAGAACGAGTGAATGATAAATACTTTCGTCCTGAAGCGTGCCTCCGAGGAGAAATGCACCATACATCCCGAGTCATACCGATCGTATTTCCACGAGTACCACGTCATCGCCATCCAGGGAATCTTTTCTGCCATCACGAGAAAAAAAGAAGACCTCACTCGCCTGTCACGATAGGGATAAAATCTCTCCCCAGAGGGAAGACTGCCAAAACGAACGCATTTCTGAATAAATAAAACCAGCTTCAGTGTATGAAATTTTACGACTTTTCCAAGTAAAGTCTTGTCTTTTATCGTGAAAAATTTGCATGAATGTGGGAAATCTGCTATACTCGCTGTGTTCCTTTTCTTTTCCGTATGCTTACGCATCTCGAAGTAAAAAAAACTCCGCTTGATAACAATATTGTCATATTTTCGTTCGATGGCGAGCTCGATGAGACGAATGTCGACTCCACATTCGGGGCGATTATCAAGGATATCGGCGATTTCTCGCAGGCGCGCATTATTTTTAACTTTCAGAACCTTCTCTATCTGAACAGTAAATCGATCGGATATATCGCGGATATTTCTCAGCGATCAGAAGAAGCGGGTGGAAAATTCGCACTCGTAAATCTGAATAATGAAGTCCATGATACGCTCGATCTCGTCGGGATTACGAGCGTCGTCCTCGTCTTTAACTCGGAAGAAGCCGTCATGGCGGAGATGCAAGCAGATCTCTGATCATCTCAGAGTGCACCGAAGGAGTCTTAAAAGAAAATATGTTCCGAATACAAAAATACATCATCGTGCGAAGTCCAGAAACCCCTGGATCAGAAAAGACGCCTCTGGATTCACACAACGATGCAAAACCGGAAGGACTCCCCGAGAAGCAAGAAAAAGTAATCCAGGATGCTCAAAAAAAGCTTGCCCTCCTTCAGGAAGAAATATCACAAAAAAATCCACAACTCTGAGAAGAGCTCAGAAAGGCATCACCTACTGAGAGACATCGTCTCCTTCAGTTTTACGCGTTAAAGTCAAAATCACAGGATACTCCGATTATCCGAGAACTTCTCGGAAATACAGAAAAATGGGCTGATCTCCGTCCTTCTGATATCCTCATCCTGAAGCAGAAATGAGTCGATATCGCACCCCTGCTTCTTCTCGATCCGAAAGAGTCCACTCGAAATATTACGCGTGACTCCATCCGAACGGGCGACACATTCGTCGTAAACTTCGGATCTGGAACTGAAAGCGATCAGATCAATCGACAGATCGGAATCGGCGATATTCTCCCGAGAAATATAGGAGCAATCGAAGTTACTGATAAAAAATGAGTTACTCGGAAAGGAATATGGAAACCAGCACCTCGTATCGGGTACTATACGTCTGAGTGAAGATATATCCCCGTCTTCAGCGGATATACAGTAAAAATCCTGAATGACTCACAAACACTCTCGCCAGAAGTGACACGACAAGCAGATACGACTGAGACGTGATATTCTGAAGAACGGCGCGTTCAGGAGATGGTCGAAGCAGGGATCATCCCGAAGCTCCTCGGTATCCTTCGCAAGAAAAATCCAGAAGAAATGAAACAAATCGATACATACATACAAGCTGGAAATCAAGAAGAAGCATTCCGTATGTATGAGAAGCTTATCACTGGACTCAGCACTGACACAACACTCATGTCAGAGCTCCGATCCATGCTTCCGACACAGACAGATATGGAGATATTTAAGCAACTTCTCGTCACACAGATTCAGCTCGATCGAAGAGAGGTGGGTGGAAAAGATATAGACACGAACGAAAGTCCTGTAAAAGGAAGCAAAGAATTCCTCCAGAAATACGGCACACTCTTGGCTGATCTCTCAGAGAACTATGGAATACCTCAGGATCTCATCATCCGTCTCGTAGGGCGAGAATCACGTTTTCGACAGGATGCAAAAAATCCATACTCATCTGCCTATTGATTCGGGCAGATCATCGATAGTACATGGAATGGTATTAATAGAAAAAAGTTCTGAGGCACACTCAAGAGAACCAAAGGAGAAGATCAGCTACGCGCAACGTGCTACTATCTCTATGAGCTCGCGAGTAATGGGAATTGTGACTATGCTGATGCATTTGTCCTCTATCACACTGGTCCAGGAATCTCCCGAAGTAATATCCAGAGTCTAAAAAGTAAGAATGCTCCTGTCGCTCGTATGATGCGTCGATATGGACTCCCCGATACTCCAGAGGGCTATAAGCAGTGAGCTGCTTACTTCTATGGGGTGAATGAATTCCGAGGCTCGTATCCTAGGAAAGGTGTACAAGTTGTCTAGAATAAGCTCGTCTGTCACTCGACTGGGGCATTTCCGAGCGATATATATCCATGTATTCGCTCGAGATCATCCGCGAGATTATACCCAGTCAGAGTCACCACATCACTCGCGAGAAGCCAGATAAGCATCTCTCGTATCTCTGTCACACTTGTGCGAACACGGAAAGTAGTATTATCGACAGAGAAAAGAACATCAGAAAGTGTAAAACGTCATCCGGAAGTCGCTATGATGACATTTTTTTTTGCTTCCACAAAAAGTGATAGCTTCTGCTTCAGAAGATCAGCATCTGTAATATCCGTGATATCCGGAAGAAGAAAAGACTTCTTCGTAGTCTGATATTCGATCGGGAGAAGTGAGGTAAATTCTCGCTCCTGGAAAAATGATACGACATCAGGATTCCAGAAGACACGCGTCGTATCGAATCGACTCATCTTCGAGTCATACTCGATCGGAAGGTCTGTATAAATCGAAGCGAGTTTATACGAGAGAAATGCCTTCTCTTTCTGATCGATCAGAGTATTGCGAATCTTCTCGGGAATCACATCGAGGTGTGAATATATATTCTCGAGTGAGTGATACGTGCCGAGCAGATCCTCTGCTTTTTTCGGTCAGAATCAGAGAATTCAGGGAATATTATCTGAAGTATCTCAGACAATCGCGAGATAATCTGCGATTTGTTCTGGCTCGACATGAAATTTCTCACGAACTTCTTTTCGAGTGATATGCTTCTGCTTCATCGCATCGAAAATCTGCACCTTCCCATCTGTGATAAACTGACAGAGATCTTTATCCGATGAGATAATAATGAGCTCCTGTGTCGGATTTTTTTGCTGTATTATATACGTCGCGAAAGAGCCGATAATATCATCTGCTTCATATCATGAAGCCTCAAGAACAGGAATCTGAAGGAGTCGCAGGAGAGTAAAAATATCCTCGAGCTGAGATCGGAGATCATCGGGCATACGATCGCGTGTCGCTTTATACTCAGAATAAATCTGACTCCGCACTGCTTCTCCTTCGCCATCAGAAGCGATAATCAGCTCATCGACATGAGGATCTTCCCAGAGAGAGAGGAGGAACTTCGCGACTCCATAGACAGCATTTACAGGCTTGCCCACTCGTGTGTGCATCGCAGGTACTGCATAGAACATACGATAGATCAGATTGAAGACATCGATGAGAAAGATTTTTTGCATACAGAAAATTAGAGCTTCTGGATGGCAACTCCGGTAAGATAGTACTGGATAATTTCTGTATATTTCCAGCCAAGTCATGCGAAGTATGTCGCTCCGACCCCAGAAATACCGACACCATGCCCGAGGAAATTATTTCCCTGTGCACCTGGATCATCGACAGACTGAAGGTATGGAATATCTTCACAGTCAGTTTTTCCGAGTGACTGACAGTACTCGAGATACGACCGTGTGCGTCCATTCGTACTCGAAGAATACCAGACCTTTACGACGGATCCACTGTAGGTCACGACCTCGCTATTGGTCGCATCGACGAGTGTAGATACAGTCGGACTACGAAGCTCGTATCCGTATCCGAGATATCGCTGTGCCTCGTCAGGATTATCTGAGAGATCATATGGCTTTCATGGAAATTTTCTGAGAGCATCAGGAAGTCATGGATTCGAGTAGTATGAGGCATACGAACGTGCTCAGATGATTATCGTCTTTACTTTTTCTGGATAGTTTTTCGCATCAGACTCAGAGACTTCACCCATTCCACGGAGATACGACTCGACTGGAAGAGCATTTACGAGAAGAATAGTATTTGCTTCATTTCTGACGATGAGCTGTGTCCGGAAGATATTATCATTATATTTTCATGTCGTATCCCACGCAGGAACTCGTGACCACGAAGGGACGCGAATCAGCGCACCCTCGATCTTCAGTGTCGTACCTTGGAATTTTCTCGTGCCAGTCGTCGCTTCGAGAAGCCCGCTGGATGTCGTCGTGATAGTGATACTCTGTGTGTATGGGACGAGGATTCTCCAGTTATCGACGACGAGAAAAAGTCTGTTATTTGTAGCACTCTGGAGGGTAATCGTATTTTTTGTCGGATAGGAAAGTTTTACCTGAATCGTACGTCCGACTGGAAGCGATGAAGATGCAGGAAGGCTCAGAAGTGAAGCATTCTGGACGGGTGGTGTGAGATTCGGCGTCAGAGTCGTGACTGGACTCTGTGTCGCCTGAGTCGTCGATGAATTCAGAAGTGTGCTAGTCGTCTTCGGAATATAAAGCACGACATCCTCTGGAGCAAGTGGCTCGATATACGGAGTCTCAGTATTCCAGACTGGTGTGACGGCTCAGACAAGAGGTGCGAGTGTCTCTCGGTATCCAGCAAGCTTCTCATAGAGTGCTTCTCCTGGACAGCTCGTGACTCCGACATCTCGATGTCCCATAAGTGCGTAGTTCGTGAGGTTTTCGAAATATTCACACGATTCTGAGTTACACACACGTACTCATGGCACGGATGAGTTCAGGTTTATACCATATTTCTGAGCAAGGTAGACAATCGCTGATTTCAGTCCTGTTTCCTGATCGCGATTGACATTCATTTCTTCGAAATTTCACATGACAGAGACACCGACAGTTCCCGCATTATTCCATGCTGCATGCGCTCAGACGACGTAATCTCATCCAGCACGTCACTCATATATCTGTCCGCGTTGTCCGATGATGTAATTATATCCGATATCCCCCCATCATCGAGAAATCGCATGATACTGGTAAATCGCCCTGAGGATCGTCATATCGTCGAGACTTTTCTGCATGCTCTCAGCGGTGTGGTGAATCGTGATACCGTAGACACCTCGTACGCGCTCGATGGGCCATGCAAGTTTTCTTCCATTTTCAGTGCGGATCTTACTGACTGTCTGTGTGTATTCTGGCATATCATCGCGAGAGAGCGAATACATGAGATCATTTTTTTCTCGAGCAGTCGTCTCAGAAGCGGTCTCATAGACGACTTCTGGCTGAGAACCACGAGCGATATATGCCTGTTTATTTTTCTCGACACGCCATTCTGAGATGTAGCGAAGATTTTCATCAGCCCCCCACTCTCGACGTGACACGATCGCTGGACTATCATCCGCATGCGCGTACGTAGTCCCGAAGGTAAAAGATTCAGTAAAAGCAGAATTATCCGAAGAAATGACTGAAATCTGTGAAGATTCGAGTGGAACGCGCGAAGAAATACGATACTCGATCGTCGAGAATAATGGCGCTACGAAAGGAAAAGTAAACATACTCGAGCCTTCCATACCGACAGGCGTATCGGCAACATCGAGAATCCGCGAAAATCGCTCTCCATCGAGAAACCACTCGACCTGAATATCACTCGCTTGCGTGATAGAAATGCTATTATCGAATGAAAGATAGATCGTCGTTCTCGGGGCATCGAACGTGAGCGAGCCAGTCTGGACATAGGAATATTCGACTGGAAGACCAGAAAAAAGCGACGCAACCTGAGATGGTACAGGTGTAAAAGTATCCTCCGCAAGTGTACTCGTATGAACATCGTACTGATAGACTTTTTCGAGATGAATGAGAGGGAGAAATGCGAGGAAAAAAATAAGAAGCGAGATGCTTCATGGTATACTCCAGAAGAGGTGCTTTTTTTGCATAAAAAAAGGAAATACGGTATACTCGATGTGTATTACTTCAGATTACACGTCGATACTATGGCTTTTCATCCCAAAGTCAAAAACTTCACACAAAATACATTTTTCTTCTCGCTGGGGCTGGTTATCATGATGCTCTTCTACGAAATCGGCTACTCACGATATGAATCGCTCGCGAATACGCAGGAAAATGAAACCCAAGCAAATACGCTCGGATCGACTGTCACAGCGCTCGGGATGAATATCGGACTTCAGAAGCATATCGCCGAGACGACTCCAGTCAATCTACTCGACAGCACGATCGAGGTGACGCCGACACTTTCTGATCCGCAGATCGGGGAAAAAAGTTTTCTCACGGAAAATATGAAATTTCTCGAAGCATATACAGAGCTTCTCTCGACTGATATCCCTTCCCTGCTCGATCAGGCGACTGATCGGACGACTGCAATCGATGCATATAGAAATCTTCTCCTCGAATATCAGACTCTATGACAGGATCACATCGATCGCCTGAAGGAACTCCAGAGTGAATATCAGACGACAGAATCAGAGATCACGACACGATGACAGACGGCATATGCTAATTTTCAGACTGCTTATGAAAATGTCGATACCATCAGTGTCCATACCTATCTCGAAGAGTATCTGACCGCGAAAAATGATGATGCTCGTGTACAGACTTATCTCTCGCTGATCAGTCGTTTCGGAAAACGCTATGAGACACTTCAGAGTGTAAATGCAAACCTCATAGAAGTGATCGATCTGAATCGTGAAGCACTCATAAAGTGAGTAACGGTCACAATTCCGAATAATAATACGACTCTTCTTGAAAATCTTGATCTTCTTAATAATCAGTAATCCATGTTTTTTCGTACTTTTTCCATGAGAATATTCCTGACAGCATGTGTGATCGTACTGTTTGGAAGTCTTTTTCTCGGAAAAATTTCTGGAGAAAATGCATGAATCGGCGGTGAATCTGTCTTCGCGGCATCATCGACAACGCAGACAACAGCACAGGCATCAGCAACACAGAATACCTCAATAAAAGACGCAGCGAACTCGAATCTGATCCCGCTCCTCGATGATCTCATCAAGACACTCTCATTCATGGTGACTCCGATGATCGCTTTCGCTGGATGGCTCCTTTCGCCCGACTGGACCTATGGCGATCTCTTTGGGATGCGAGAACTCCTCTATCGTCTCTGGGTACTCTCATCAAATATCGCATATTTCGGATATGCTCTGATCCTCGTCGCTTCTGCTATATTTACGATGTTTTCGCCCGGTTCGGGAAATAAATTTCAGCTGAAAGAACTCCTTCCTCGACTCGCGATCGGTATCCTTTTTGTTCCGTTTACGTACTGGATTATCAGTGCTGTTCTCTCGCTCACGAATCTTATGACGGTCGCAGTGATCAGTCTCCCAGGGGATATCTTGCAAAATGGCGACTTCACAGTCATGAAGCAACAGGCATGGTACACGGATAAAGTCATCCCGAAAGTCGTCATCAGTGACTTTACGAAGCCGAGCAATCAGGCATCTTCGACAAGTACTGCACAGTCCGCGAATGAAGAACTCGGCTGTAAGGGAACGAGCGATGCAAACTGTATGTCAGTGCAGGAATTCATGGAAAATAATCTGAGTCGTGGTCCATACAGTGTTCTTGTTGGATTTTCGTATGCTGCCTTCCGCATGCATGATTATAAGGTTATAGATAATGGACTTCTGCAAAGCCTGACTTCTATCGGAAAAGTCGGGATCATCGTCCTCTTCGCGGCGATCACATATATCGCTTTTGCGATACTCCTCTTTGCACTCTGTTTTCTTTTGGTGAGGCGCGCATTTTACATGTGGGCATATATCGCCTTTTCGCCGTTTATGACGTTTTATTATGTATTAAGAGGAAAACAAGAAGAAGAACATAGCTTCAATATAAAAGGTTTCTTCTGACTGGCTCTCGTTCCAGTCTATGTCTGAGCCGCATTTGCGTTCTGATTTTTATTTATCAGTCTGATGAAGAGTATGGCGCTCACGGCGATACCGAGTGAGACACAGTGTACGATAGAAACATGAGAAAAATATGGGACGATCCAATGACACCAGATCGCAGGTGGGATCGGATGTATCGGATCGAAGAAAGACACGACTCAGGCGACGATCAGTGGTTTTGAGCTGTGAGGTATATCGTTCGTGGCAGTGTGAGATCTTATGGCGACAGATGATATCGAGAGCTCTGGGCAGAGTAAGCTTGGGATTATCGGGACGATCATCACGTCCTTTCTCGGACTTATGGTACTCTGGATGGGAGTGCGTGCAGCATTTAACTCGAGCGACATCACGAAAAAATTCATGAAGCCACTGGAAGGAATGTTAAAGATGACAGAATCACTTCCACAGTACATGCCGATCCCAGGAATCGGAAGTATCGCAGGTCTCGGACAAGCAAATAAAATGCTCTCATGAAGTGCGCAAGACGCTCTGACACAAAAAGCACAACGAGATTGGAATCGAAGTGGGATCGGAGCTAGACTTCCTATCGATGAGACTCTGAGTAGTAATGACAGCCAAGCCCTCACTCAGCTCGGAGAACGCTCACTTAGGAACTCAGGAGAATTACAGAAAGCTCAGACGATCTTCAAGAGGTCATGGGAAACAAATGGTTCCAATGAATTATTCCGAAAAGAAGGAAGAAAGCTGAGTAGTATCTTCGAGAAGAATCCAGATAATGCGACACTCCTTCGTTTTGCCAATGAATCTGGGGCCCATGACATGACGGAAGCGAAAATCCGAGAGTTACGAGCTGCCAACTGGTCAAATCCAAATGAAGCACAAAGGCGCCTCCTGCTTTCATTCCTCGGAGTGCCGACAGCAGACCACGATCGCTATATCCAAGCGGAAAGTGATGGAGTTCCAGACGCTCAGAGCAATACCAATACACGATTTCCTATATGAAATACTCAGATCAGCGTCAATCTCGGGGAGACAGACGATCAGAAAGTGATCGATACGATCGCAAAACAGATTACAAATGCTGGAATTCAGACGACACCAAATATTGACAGTATCATCCGCTGAGCGATCAGCAATCTCACGGTTTCAGGTCTGACTGATGCTCGAAAACAAGCTCTGGCAGATGGTGTCATAGCGAAGATACGTCCATAAAGAGAATTTTTCTGGAAAGAAAAATTTTCAAATCAGAAAAAATAGATACAATCCGCGTGTCTATTTTTTTCTTTTTCTCATATGAAAAACTTCATGAAAGAATTCCGCGACTTCGCGGTAAAAGGAAATGTCATCGATCTCGCAGTCTGAGTCATCATCGGGGCAGCATTCGGGAAAATCGTCACCTCGATCGTGGAGGATCTCGTCATGCCCGTAGTCGGAAAAATGATCTGAAATGTCGATTTCTCGAACCTCTATATTCCCCTCTCAGAGAAAATCACCGAGTGAATGTCCCTGGCACAAGCGAAAGCGGTCGGACCTGTCATTGCGTATGGGAATTTTATTACCGTCCTGATTAACTTCCTGATCATCGCGTTCTGTATTTTCCTTGTGGTAAAAGCCCTGATGAAGGCGATGCCAAAGAAAAAAGAAGAACCAAAACCAAAATGACCGACAGACGTCGAGCTCCTCACAGAGATTCGCGATCTTCTGAAAGATGAGAAAAAAGATCACAAGAAAGAGAAATAAAATCACGCCTCTATTTTCCCCGTATGAAACTCGCAAGCTGGAACGTCAATGGTATCCGTGCCAATATTCAGCACGGATTTCTGGAGTATCTCGAGGCATTTTCTCCCGACATCATCGGACTTCAGGAGGTAAAAGCAATGCTCGATCAGTGTCCCGCATGCCTTGACTTCGAGTCGATGGGATACACGATTCTCTGGAATAGTGCCGAAAGAAAAGGATACAGCGGAACAGCGATCCTATCCAAAATCCCACCGATACATGTGACATATGGACTCGGACTTCCAGAACATGATACCGAAGGACGGATCATTACGGCAGAATACGAGAATTTTTATTTTCTCTCGGTCTACACACCGAACTCGAAGCGAGAGCTCCTCAGACTCGACTATCGACAGCTCTGGGACTCACTTTTTCTCGATTATGTCCGACGACTCGAGATGGAGAAACCGGTCATTTTCTGTGGCGATCTGAATGTCGCACATCAGCCGATCGACCTGACACATCCGAAACAAAATGAGAAAAATCCGGGATACACTCCAGAGGAACGACGTGGATTCGAAGCATTTCTCAGTGCTGGATTTATCGATACATTTCGTTTCCTTCATCCAGACACGCCGAACGCGTACACGTGGTGGAGTAATTTTTCTGCTTCACGATCGAAGAACGTCGGTTGGCGCATTGATTATTTTCTCGTGTCGAATATCCTGAAGGAGAAAATCCAGAGTGCTTCGATCGAATCTGAAGTCTACGGATCTGACCACTGCCCTATTTCTCTCGAGATCGACCTGTAAACTATGCCTCTTCCGAAACTTCACATCTATGAAGGTGCCGACCGAAAGTCACTTTTTCATGCACTTGATCAGGAGATCGATCGTTTTCAGGAGCAGAATGGCGAATATAATGTCATCAGAATGTCGAACGACTTCGAGCTCAGTGCACTCGAGCAAGAAGTCGAGACATACGGCTTTCTCAGTCAGGAAAAACTCATCATCCTCTCTGGAGTAAACCTCGTGCAGAAATCAGAAGAATGAGAAGAAGATGTAAAAAAATGATTTGCGGGAGAACTCCTCGCAATTCTCGAAAAAACTGGGGCAGATATCACGATTATTTTCGTGTATCCAGAGCTCGACAGTCGGACAAAACTCGCGAAATTTCTCGACACACACGCGGAAAAACATATCTTCACTCGCGATATTCGCGCGATGAATTTCCCACCGCATTTCGCCCGGATTATCGAAGAGCGCACAAGAAATCATGAATCCGAACGAGAAGAAATCCTCGAGAAAATCGATCTCTATGCCATTTCCTCTGAAGTAAATCAAGACTTTATCGATGCGATTCTCCCAGAATCTGAGGAGGCAGTGATCTTTACGGTGATCGATGCGATCCGAGATGGAAATATCACGATCGCTCGCAAAAATCTCATGGAGCTCATCCGCCGAGAGAATATTTTCTGAGTTTTTTCGTCACTGATCACGAATATTCGTACCGTCCTTCTGATCGTCACGCTTCGCGAAAAAAAAATCCCCGACACAGAGATTGCTGGACTTGGGATTCATCCTTTTGTGATAAAGAAAACGCGCGGAAACGACGAGACGAAGAAAAGATTACAGATATTTCTCGCGACATGTATCGAGAGTGATATTGCTCAGAAAAGCGGAAAATGATTTTCCGATACTGAATTATGAATTATTTTCTCGATTGATCGAGCCCTATTACAATTGCAAAAAATAAAAACTCGCTATACTGCTCATACTCTCTAAAGGAGACTTTTTATATTTTTATATCTTTTTTATGAAAAAAAATATTCTCATACTCTGTGGAATCGCGGGTGTGCTCGCACTCTCTGGATGTACCACAAATGTCGCAAATAATACTGCAACTGGGACGACTCAGAGCGGAACAAGCGGTGCAGTCAGCGAAGTTACGACTGGAGCTGTCGCATCGGGTGTGATCGCAAATGGCTCTCGTGTACAAGTCGACTACACACTTCGAGTCGAAAGTGGTGGCGTACTTACTGTAGTGGATACATCCCGCGAAAGCGAGGCAACAGATGAGATAAAAAGTGCAAAATCGAATATATTCGCACCCCTTGATTTTATCATGGGAGGAGGACAGATGCTCCCTGCGTTTGAAGAAGAACTCATGGGAATGAAAGCAGGAGAATCGAAGCAATTCACACTTTCTGCAGAAGATGGATATGGTGGAGCATATCAGTCTGAGTGGGTGAATGAGGAGCTTTTTCAGCCTATCATTACTCAGAAAGTCGAGAAATACCAGACGACAAGTGTAAACACAACATACTGGACAAATAACGGAAAAGATGTTCCTCAGGTCGGAGAAAGCGTCAGTGATGAATCAGTGACAGGAGTCGTATTATCAGTCAATAATGATATTGTACTGGTAAGAATCGAGGTCAACTTTGCAGAGATCTTCGGATCAGGATTCACAGAAGTCGGAGACGTTACTGAAGTGAATGGGAATACAGTCACTCTGAAATCGATCGATCTCGATGGTATCACAGTGGATATCGATAACTCTCGGAGTCCATTCGCTGGGAAAGAAATCGTCCCTGGAACGACGGCAGAGATCCCACCTGCGACAGGAACGGGTGAATCGACGATTGCTCGGATCGAGAAAATCGAAGATGGAAAAGTCCTTCTCGTCTATCCAAGTATTCCGAATACACACCCACTCGCTGGGAAAGAGCTGAACTTCGATGTCATGATCGTCAGTGTTCAATAAAGAGAAATGTTTTTAATACCCAGCTCTGCTGGGTATTTTTCTATAAAGTACACGATCGGAAGCTCTATTCGTTATTCCGTATAGTGAACGAACTGAAATAGGAGAAATTCTGATACTGCTTGAAAAAACAAGCCGAAGGCTCATAATTGATACGAATACAGGGTTCATGCTTATAAACGAGTAAGAAAAGGAAAGATAAAATTGGTGCTATTCAAGTAAAGATACCATACGTACAAAAAATCATTTCAGGAAATAACCCCCTTCCTCTTCCGCAATGCACCTCCATATTATCAGCATATTCCCGAATCTATTCGAGCCCTACCTCTCGACAAGTATTATGAAGCGTGCCCAGGAAAAAGGATTATTCGAGTATACACTCCATAATCTCGCCGACTGGACCGTACGAAATACACGACGTGTCGATGATCGCCCCTACGGCGGAGGACCCGGGACACTCCTTATGGTCGAGCCGATCTATAACCTCATCACTGATATCGAGGAAAAATATGGAAAACAGAGTATTATTTACTTCTGTCCTCAGGGGGAACGCATGACGCAAGAAATCGTAGAAATATTTGCAAAACCAGATGACTCTTATATACTGCTCTGTGGTCATTATGAAGGTGTAGATGAGCGGATTTTTTCTCTTTTTCCGATACAGAAAATATCCATCGGCGACTTCGTCCTGACGGGTGGAGAACTCGCAAGTCTCGTCTGGATCGATGCGGTCGTACGACTTCTGCCATGAGTTATCCAGAGTGATTCGCGCGAAGAAGAGTCATTCAGTATGAAGTTAAATCGAAAAAAAGAGTACCCTCAGTATACGCGTCCTCATGATTTTCGAGGATATGTCGTACCTGGAGTGCTCGAGTCCGGTGATATGAAAGCGATCGAAACATGGAAAAACCAACACACTTCTTAACTTAATTTTCTTCTATGGACACTTTCTTCCAGCTTCTCTCAGAACTTATGGAAAATATTTCTCTCTTTCTCGATCAGCTCAGCGCACTCGACATAGATACGTGGATGCGACTCGGACTCCTCTATGTTCTCTTTCTCTGGTGTGCCATCATCGTGTGGGCGATACGCGATGTCAGCGCTCGGGGTGGTGGTTTTCTCTGGCAGCTCATCGTCGTGCTTCTGATTATTTTCCTGACTCCGATCTTTGGACTTCCGCTCTATTTTCTGATCCGTCCGCAGTATCGATACTATGAGGAAGAAGTAACTCCGATGGAAAGTGCTCATGTGTGTCCCGAAGAACACAGTGCCACGCTCGTATGTTATGCATGTAAAAAACCTGTCGATGTGGATTTTGTCTTCTGTCCATACTGTAAGACACACCTGAAAGAATCATGTGCAAAATGTCAGCAAGAAGTCCGAAGTGAATGGAAAATCTGTCCATATTGCGGAACTCGAGATTTTCATGAAAAAGAGACAGAGAAGGAAGAAAAACCAACAAAAGAAGAAAAAGAAACAGAGAAAAAATAGTCATACCGAAAACAAAAATTCCCCTTCGTGAAGGGGAATTTTTTATCAAAAAGCCTAGAGAGATGGATAGTAATCCTCGATCCCTGTGCTCGAAGGTATGTATTCCTGGATAGAAGAAGAGGAATCTGTACTGGTCGATGGATCCGCTGGAGATAATACGGCGTCCGTGACAGTATCCGTCTCCCCCGTCGTTATGACTGGTGCTTCTGGAGTGACCTCTGTCGAAGTGGAAGAAGACGTCTCATCGATCGTGCTCACTCCCTGAATCGTCGTATATGAAGGATCCTTCAGATAGAGCCTATAATCTGATACGATTCGGTATGCGATATTCAGAGTGTTATTGAAGTCTTCCATCTCAGAATAGTTGGAGACGATATCCGTACCTCCGACTCGATCTTTTACAGATAGGAATGTCGTGAGTGCATCCTGCGAGGCATCGATCACATTGGCGATTCCATTCACGACTCATCGTTCTACATTCGATGTATCACTCATGCTTCTATATGCGCTATTCAGCAGATATTTTCCATCTTCGACAGTGATATATGTATTATTAATACCATTTACGAGCTCACTCAGAATCGGTACATAGAGCTGGCTCGCGAAAGCGGTCACCGCGACATCTCGTCGCTCTGTCTCATAGACATTATAATATTTCTTTGTCGCCTTGAAGAGTGTGATGATGAGGGTATAAGTCGATGGATATGTCACGGTATTCAGTCCCGTCTCCGCTGATTTTCGGAAAGAATCTATAAGAATCTTCTCAGCATAGAGGGAAATATCGAGATAATCTTTTGACTGGAGATCAGTCGATGGGACACTCAGAGTCCCCTCGAGCACTTGCGCGACACGATAATATGCATCCGTCGGTGTGAGATTCAGCATGTTATCGAGGTAGACATCGCTCAGACGCTGAAATATACGCGTGCGAGGATCCTTCGGTGTAATTCAGAGTATTTCCGCGACGGCAGCATACATTTTCTCATATCGAGTGACGGAGTTCTCGTATGCCTGGAGGTCTGTCGCAGAAGATGTCCCATAGATGACGAAGCGCGCATCGATCACGAATTGCTCGAGGATCGCACGCACATCGGTATTCAGACCGAGTGCCTTCGACTGATCGTAGATAGATCGGATCTCAGCGATCGCATCGTCGACATTTAAGGTCGGACTCGTAATACTCGAGAGCGCATTATAGAGATGAAGGCGGAAAAAATAATTTCGCTTCTCTTCATTAACAAATAAGATACTCTGTGGTTCTTGACGCATCGTCTGTGCACGTTCGTACTTCGTATTAAAAGTATTCTGATCCTGCGAATGAGACTTCAGATAGTCTTGAAGCGCTCCGAGAAGTGGGATCGCTCCGAGGATTCGCGTCACAAGCGGATTTCCCGTCTGAGAACTGCGAGGATTTACGAATTCCAGACCAGTATTTCCTGATTTCTCGAAAAGCAAAACAATCCGAAGAAGATCCGCTCCTTTCAGATCTGTATTTTTTGTCGGATCGAAGCGAAGATAGTATCCAGGAAAAAGAATAATCGTCGTCATAACTTCTCCATTTGCTATAAATGAGAACTCCGCGACACTATCGACAGAATAGATCGAGTACGTATTATCTTCTTCATGACCGAGGTAAATACTTCCATTCGTGATTTCCTGTATCCGAAAGCTCGGATTCGTGATCGTGTAGCTTACGAATGGATCATAGAGTGTGAGAAGTGTATTTCACTCTGTGTATGTGATCGTGCTTCCTGAGAGCGAAAAGCCAGGAACACCGACATTATTCGATGTCCGGAAAAACGCACCATCAAGGGCTGAGAAAGGATATCGAAATACGCTTCCTGTGTAGGTGTAAATCGATGCATATCCATACTCTTCCGTGTCTGAGAAGCCACCTTCCCCAGAAGATGCAGAGCTCGAGGTAAAAAAGGACCCGAAGATGAATAATCCGCCGATCAGGAATGAAAAGATGATGGAAAAGACTTTTTTCATAGTTCACGGTCTAGTGTAACAGAGAAAATCAGAAAAAGCAAATTCTCATATATTTTTATAATCCGCAATCTTCATGTAAAGAATCGCGTATCAGAGCGGAAGTCTCGCGATCACTCTGAAAGATCACTCCTACTTCCCGATTATTATCGAGCGCATTTGTGGTAAAATTCATACTTCCGACGAAAATATCCGTCGCATCAGAGACGAGTGCTTTCGCATGAATATATGGACTTTTTGATGTTCCGACCGCGATATTCGTTCACGAACCGATTCCTGAGAGAAGAAATGCCTCTGTCTCACTATTTTCCGCGAGGCAGATACGAATCTGTACTCATTTTTCCGCGAGAAATCGAAGCCTCTCAAGAATCTCTGGGTCAGTCAGAGACTGCATCGACATATCGAGCGACGTATCTGTCGCATCGAGAAAAGCGAGGATTTTTGTGCGAGCATCAGTCGGAGAAAAGACGAGAACAGAAGATTCTGGAAATATCTTTTTTCGTTCAAAATCAGCCTGAAAAACGGAGGCAAGTATCGCAAGATCGGCTTCATTTTTACTGACGATCAGAAACTCCCGATTTTTCGAAAATGTCGAGGCAGAAAGATTTCCTGTACTGATTATAAACACCGAATCGATCAGGATAAACTTCGCATGTGTAAAGGTAAAAAATCCATTATTCGCCCACACGATCGGAATATCAGCATCATGAAGTGTCTGAAATACGGTATTATTCATGTATGGCATCCCATAGACATTTCTCTCGAGAATCACGCGGACATCGACACCACGCTCTCGCGCACTGACAAGCTCAGCGATGATGGATTTCTCTGATAAAATATACACTTCTATCCAGATCCGATCCTTCGCATTCTGAAGCATATCAGTCATCGCTCGAAGTCTCTCAGGATCAGGAAGGGTCCAGAGTGTATAATCACGTGTTTCGTAGGATCATGACGCGATGATATCCCGTACATGTGTCTCAGCAGAAAAATGCGCCTCATAGGTATCGAGAGCACATGCAGTCAAAAAGAAAAAACTCAGAAAAATGAGAAAGAGGCGCATATTATTTTTTTCTCATGTGATATTCATGGACTTTTCGTATATTGCGGAAATCCGCGCGAACGTCATACGGGTACTCTACGAGTATCTGAATAAGGGATGATATTTCTTTTCCGCGCTGAATATACGGAAGTACGTGGATTTTCTTTTCGTGAGTTATCAGAGTAAGGATGCCGTATTTCCAGAAGAGGAAATTTTCTTTCGTGTACTGACACTCTTCCAGACTCTCGTACGGGATATTTGCGAAAGTATGCGAGAAGATCCCATGCCAGATCGAGAAAGAGATTCTCTGATTGGTGAGCGTTAAAAATGAGTTTTTCCACTGTGAGAAGAGATATGAAAAAAGAAGTGTCACACAGAGAAGAAAGAAAAATCCCGTCGCAAAAAACGAAAAATTCGTCGCAAAGTAAAAGAGAATCGAGAATGGAACAATCAGAAAAATCGAAACAAGGACTCCGATTCTCAGAGGCTGTAAGATATAAAACCGAGTCGTAAATAATGCTATATCCTTCGAGAAAGTATCCACGAATGAGGGGTGAAAAATAAATTATTCGTGCTTTTCGGCTTCTCACGAAGCTCATTTTACCTCATGAAATTCCACACGATACTGTGTATCGTTTTTTATCTTATAGAATCCAATACGAGAAAGATTATACCAGATCGAGAGGAGAATCGCTGTGACGATATTCGAGAAAAGAAGACGGTAAATCATGAGTATCACTGCAAGCGGAATAATCTGATCGCGGTACTGCATATAAAACTGGAACAAGTGCGAATTCCGAACCACATCAGTATAGTACGGAATATCATGGACAGAGGTCAGGAGCGATCCGACACGGAAGACATACGTCTGCTCGATCATATAGAGGACGATCCCTCCGAGGACAAAATAGAAGAAAAATGCGACAAAGATATATTCTATCGTGTAGAGAACCTGATTATCAGGCTCATCGATCATCAGTCCGCCATGAACCGGGAAAATAATCGCGAGGATAAAGATAAGGTAAACTGATGCCGAGACAAGAAACACGGAAAACTGGAATGGAAAGAGTCATCCCGTCGTCCCAAGAGTCACATTCTGAGTGAGGAGAACCGAGAAAAGAATGTAGACACAGAATCCGATCAGTGCCCCGAAAGATGCTTCGTAGAGCTGTCTGAGACTGAGAAAATAGTATGAGATGATCGCTCCGACGATCCCCAGAAGACAGTACCCAACATCGAATGGGGTTACGGAGAATGCGACAGCGAGGGAATCGAGCATAGGAAGGGGTTTTATGCTGGAATTATATCGACAGAAAAGAAGGATACTTCTCTGTGGTACAAAAAACTGGAGAGAGTATAGTCAGAATTATCGACAATGCAAGGCGGTCAAATATGCTATTCCGAGTGCATCTGCTGCATCGTCTGGTTTTGGTATATCAGAGAGCCGAAAGAGGAGTTTTATCGCATTTTGCATTTGGCGTTTTTTGGCGAGCCCATCACCAGTAATCCCCTTCTTTACTTCGAGAGGAGTAAATTCGCGGATCCGAATACCTCGCGACACAAGCGTATGAAGGATGACTCAGCGTGCATGGGCGACATCGATCCCATTCGTAATATTCTTAAAGAAAAAAAGTCGCTCGATACCACACATCGTCGGCTCATATGTATCGATAATCTCTGAGAGATCGCGCGCAATATCGAGGAGCTTATACTCGAGCGCCTCACGCGGACCAGTCTCGATCACGCCATACGTCACGATCCGAATAGCACTCCCCTCTTTTTCGAGGACTGCATATCAGACTGTCGTCGTTCATGGATCGATACCGAGGAAAATCATACGAAGGAAAGAACTGAAAGAAATACCACGCCCATTATATCGAATATATGGAAAGTCAATGAGAAAGGGAGGAAATCACTCCTCAGGTCACGAACGAGAGAAGAGCAGGAAAAAAATGATGATACGAGAATAAGTACACCTTCGCGAATAAACAGTTCGATCTCGAGACAGACTTGCAATACTTCGAAAAGAGATATTATGATAGCAGGATAGGAAAGTTCACGACAGAGGATCCTGTATTCTGGGAAGTATGAATCTCGAAGAGAGTAAGTCCATACTTTACAGATCCACAGAGCTGGAATAGTTATAGCTACGTACGGAATAATCCTATTAATCTCGTAGATCCTACGGGGGAAATCATAGAGACTGGGTGGGATTTGGCGAATGTCGGATACGATGCTGGAAGAATCGCGAAGAATACTCTAGAAATGGCGTATGAATGAGCACGAAACTTCTATGGGACAGTCACGAATAATCAGCAACTCATAGATGAATCTCGGAGGGCATGGGAGCAAGATGCACGTGAGCTCGAAGAAGGACTCATAGATGCAAGTTTCGATTCACTTGCTGCTGCTACACCAGGCGTGCCTGCTGGAATGACGAAGGTGATAAGAATGGGGGAGAAAGCTGTGAGGTGACTGGGACAATCTACAATCAATGCCATTCTAGCAAATACCAATCGTATTCAACATGCATTTAGTAGACATGCTTCTGAAATTTTTGGCAGTGATAAATGGTCAAAATATTGAAATGAGTTTAAACAGCTTATCGAAAATACATTGTCAAACCCAACAAAAATTCTCACCAACCAATCTGAAAAAAAATGATGAGAAATATTCAATAGATATATACTACAAAATTGAAAACAGAATATCCAGGTTGACATTTTTACGTCATGAAAGTATGCAGGACAGCTCAGAACCGTAACATCAACTCCTATAAGCAAAAAATAATTTTATCCTTAAAAAATTATAAATATGGAGCATGATATTAAAATAGAGTACGATATTAATTTCTTACTCCCAGATAAAGACTTATTTCAGGCAATACACATGTTGAAGAAATTACCTCAATATAATACTGCAACGTTTAGTGATACAGATTTTTTATCCTTATCAAAACGAGAATTTGATACTCAAGTCCATCATGAGCTCCGAGAATCTGAAGAGGCAATATTTCTTCACATTGACCGACTAGATACTGGAAAGTTTTCAATAATTATGAGTAAGTTCGACGATCGGTATATTTGCATGCGTTTTGCTCTTGATATTGATTATGGGTCAATAAGCTCTATTTGACCAACAGTTATAGATGCCATCATACATGATGTATGTTCGATTACACCCCCTGTCTGCATTTCCGCAGGTGAAGTGGTTGTTCCGTATTTCATCCAGGAAATACTGGATACTCGTCTTGTGTGAGATGTGTTATACCTGGATGAGTCACTAATAGCGAAAAACAAATTAGGAGAATTATCTGAATATCGTTGGTTTTATTATGGCAATGGGATCATGTTCTCTCTTGTAGAGAATAAAAATATTCCAGTTTATAAAGTACTGTTAAAAAACAAATAAACAGCTCGATCTCGAGACAGACTTGCAATACTTCGAAAAGAGATATTATGATAGCAGGATAGGAAAGTTCACGACAGAAGATCCTGTATTCTGGGAAGTATGAGTATCATTCCGTCCTGCATGATACTTCTTCGATCCCCAACAATGGAATAGCTATAGCTATGTACGGAATAATCCTATTAATCTCGTAGATCCTACAGGGGAATTTGCATTTGTTCTTGCTGGGCTTGGGGGTGGGACTGTGGTTGAGGTTGGGACTGTGGTTGAGGTTGGGACTGTGGCCCTTGCTTGAACAGTTGCTGCTACAGTGACACCGATCATCATCGAGTGATGAAAAGCTGTGTGAAGAGGGGTAGTAGCAACGGTAAGTTCTCTCTGAAATATAGTCTCTACTGCTATAAATCCTGATAGGACTCGAGTAAATAATAATCGAAGTTCTGAATCTGAGACGAACCCAGCAGTGACTGGCCAAGGACAAACACTCTCGAATTCTAATATCACTGTGTGAGCTCCGAGTCCAATGATGGGAGGAAATGGTAAAAATAATGATAAAGATCGGGGAACAAATAGAAATACAACTACAAATAAAACTTATGATCAGATCGCAAAAGAGAAAGGAATGAAAGAGGTAAAACAATTTGGAACTATAGAGTGACGGAAAGTTTACCAACTCTGAAATAAATACTACTCACCTGAAAAAACATCACACAATATAAGTATGTGATGGAAAGTATTTGAGAAATTTGGAGGGTGATTAAAAAGAGTATGAACGGCAGATCAAAATCTTAATATTTTTAAGAAATAATATGACCCCTTTCTATTGAGAAATATGCAGAGTATTTCCAGACTTAAACTTCGAAACACTCTATCACGAAAATTATCCACGTCTTCGATTTTACTTTGATAAAAGTGGTATGAGTCGGAAACAAGTTTATAAAATATCTACAACTGTCATACTAGAAATATTTAAAAATGAACGGAGATGGATTGCATGAGTTACATTTTATAATTATGAAATGGATCAGCATTTTAAGAAACGAACACAGTGTGCATTAGAAAAAAGAGGGCTACAAGATATATTGTATTTTCCTGAGAAAATAGCTGTTGAAATTGAACCAGATGTAATTTGGCGCTACTACTTTTGAGAGGTGACATTGAAACAAATTCACGGTATAAATCAGGCTATAATTGATGCAGATTTTGCTGTTAATCCGATACTTCATCTAAATTGTTATTATTTCTGAGAGCGTCAACATATTATGATACATCCGTACGACGATCGATGAATGGATATAATATCTGATTCTTTGGAAAGTTTAGACATTATCTTTCAGAACTGGAATCAGCATATTTATATTGAGAAAAGGTACTAAAATCCCTCCGACCACCTGAACTCCTCTTCTCTCGATATCTCGAGCACCGGAGTCGTCCTCCAGGCGACAGACTATCAGCCATTCGGGAAGACACTCACCTATGAAGTCACGAACGAGAGAAGAGCAGGAAAAAAATGATGATACGAGAATAAGTACACCTTCGCGAATAAACAGTTCGATCTCGAGACAGACTTGCAATACTTCGAAAAGAGATATTATGATAGCAGGATAGGAAAGTTCACGACAGAGGATCCTGTATTCTGGGAAGTATGAATCTCGAAGAGAGTAAGTCCATACTTTACAGATCCACAGAGCTGGAATAGTTATAGCTACGTACGGAATAATCCTATTAATCTCGTAGATCCTACGGGGGAAATCATAGAGACTGGGTGGGATTTGGCGAATGTCGGATACGATGCTGGAAGAATCGCGAAGAATACTCTAGAAATGGCGTATGAATGAGCACGAAACTTCTATGGGACAGTCACGAATAATCAGCAACTCATAGATGAATCTCGGAGGGCATGGGAGCAAGATGCATGGGAGCAAGATGCACGTGAGCTCGAAGAAGGACTCATAGATGCAAGTTTCGATTCACTTGCTGCTGCTACGCCAGGCGTGCCTGCTGGAATGACGAAGGTGATAAGAATGGGGGAAAAGATGAGTGATGGGAGATATATTTTTGGAAAAATGTTAGGAACTAATGGAACAAAAGTTAATAGTCAGACAGTTGGTAACGTTAAATGATGATGAAGAATTGATGTAGAAAATCCAGCGCCCTGAATAAGACCATGACAAATTCATTATCAAATATGAGATAGTAAGTACACGTATAATGTAAATACAAATAATTTTCGTATTTGAAAAGACTCGAATTGAGCAGTAGCTCCAAAAGGTATTCAGAATTTATTAAATAACAAGTCTGTCCAATCAGCAATTCAGAAATGACTTAATATTTTATGAGTATGAAAAAAATAGATACATACATATGACCATGATTTAAAAGAATTTTGAATTGATGATATATTCGAGATAGATCAGTCATTTTAAATACAAAACTTTTCACAATAATTCAAAAGTGAATAATCCAATATAATGGATATTTTGTGTTTGATTCTTTTAAGGAGCGTTTTGATTGAGATTGCAACATATCAGATAATGAAAAGATATATCAGGAATTTTCAATGAATAAATTTTATATTGATGATTATATAGACAATCACATGAAACCATCTTTAAGATATAGGGCATGCTTGTGAAAAATTATTGTAGATACAATAAGTTTATGATTACTGGAGCATTTTCCTAATCAATCATTTATAGTTGTGGCTATTATTGATAAACAAAAAACTTCATTTGTTCCGATAACATTTTACTCTATATTTCAAGGATATACCCCTATTCTCGAAGAGCCATTTTCTGAAACAGAAAAAAATTATCTCTACGTATCTAAAATTATGCAATAAATATCTCTTCGCGAATAAACAGCTCGATCTCGAGACAGACTTGCAATACTTCAAAAAAAGATAGTATGATGGAAAAGTGGAAGGTTTCGATCGATGGGGAGTGGGAGTTACGGCTGCAATACTTCCTTGGGTGAATGGAAGTGAGTTGAGAGCGGGAAAGAGTGTGATTGTTAAGTGATTTAGGAAACTAGAAGAACACTTTAATAAACATTGAGCAGAATTCGGAGCAAAAAATAAGCATGAGTATGCCAAACAAGCATCAGATTTTATGTCCCCCACAACTCAAAAAAATATCATTCAATGGGAAAGATCCCGAGACTGAGCAACTCTGAAACTAAATACAAAAACTGGAGATTTTTGAATATTGGGTAAGGATGGTTTCATAACAACTTTTTATAAAAACTTCCAAGCATTAAAAAATATAACAAAATTTATTTCAAGTAACAAATAGGTATGAAAAATGCAATATATACATGTTTATGATGTGGTTTCATGGTATTTCACGAAGTATTTTCATGCTATGAAATCTGTCCCATATGTGATTTTCAAGATGACTCATGTGTTCTAGATGATCCTTTTATAAAATACTATGAGAGTGATATTCCTCTGATTGAAAGACAAAAGAAGGCTATGGTACAATATCCTCTCGGCGCCAAGGAAGCTATTGTGGGGAACATAACCCTGATACGAAACAAGGAATGGAACCCCATAAATGAAATTGTGTTTACAAAGAATCAACCATTTTTCCCAGTATGGAAATATAAGGAATTTATTGAGAGATATTGAGAAAATAAAGTCTATGCAGATTTGTTTACGATTGCTCAAGAAAACAATCCAGATGATGTAATTTTTTGATAGTAAACAGCTCGATCTCGAGACAGACGTATAATCCCCTACTCCTCGCGATATTTTCTCCCGCGAAGCGTATCTGGAAAGTGCTCTTGCGCACTTTTTTTCTCAGGAAGATTATGCGCATATTCATATCATTTTCCGTATCCCACACGCTTCATGAGCTCCGTCGGAGCATTCCGAAGATGGAGTGGAACCGGCAGATTCCCATGCTGTGCGATATCGTGATGCATCGCTTGCATAGCACGATAGATATGATTTTTCTTCGGAAGATCGGCGAGATAATATGCGAGATTCATGATGGGAAGCTCACATTCGGGCATTCCCATTTTTTCACAGATGTCATAGACGGCATTCGCGAGGATCATCGCCTGCGGATCATATACATCTTCTGAGGCGAAGTTAATAAGGCGTCGTGCGATATATCGCGGATCCTCGCCACCAGCGAGCATACGCCCGATCCAGTAGATCCCCGCATCTCCATCACTATCACGAAGGGACTTATGGACCGCCGATATAAGATTATAGTGTTCTTCGCCATCACGATCATAGAGGAGCGTCTGCTCCCCTGCCTGGAGGATATTCTCGCGCGAGAGCGCCCCTGTTCACTGGAGCATGCACGCCGTCTCGAGAATATTGAGTGTATTTCTGAGATCTCCATTTCCGAGGTGTGCGATGAGCGTGAAGGGATCTGTTTTCTCTGATGTGGGAGAATCAGCAGGAGCAGATTCTTCTCATGTATCAGCCTTCTTTTTCTTTTTTTTCGGGGACTCCTCAGGTGTAAAAAAGTCGATTTCCGGGTATCGTTCCTGGATTTTCGTACGATTCTTCCCGAGAAAATCGACACACTGCTCGACCGTAATCTTCTCGAATGTGTAGACGCGCGTCCGAGAAATAAGCGCGTTATTGATGGTGAAGCTCGGATTCTCCGTCGTGGCACCGATCAGTGTCACGATTCCCTTCTCGACAAATGGAAGCAGTGTATCCTGTTGCGCTTTATTCCACCGATGAATCTCATCGAGGAAGATGATCGTCTGTTTCCCGAGAGAGAAATTGGTGCGCGCGACACGAAGAATCTTCACGACATCTTCTTTTCGTGAGAGGACTCAGGAGAGATGAAAAAACTCGACATTCACGAGCATCTCCGAGAGGATATACGCGAGCGAGGTTTTTCCGCTTCCAGGCGGTCACCAGAAGATCATCGACGGGATTTTTCCCATCTCGATATACCGATATATCGGCTTTCCTGGTCAGACAAGATGCTCCTGCCCGATAATATCATCGAGTGTACTCGGACGGAGGAAGGACGCAAGTGGCGTGAGACTATGAGACATGGTCACCAGTATATCCGAAGTCCGCAGAGAAGCAATTATTTATATATCTCGAGAAGAGCATTTTTCCACATGTCAAATATACGCGCTTGTCGTACTGTCTTAGTAAAAGTCTCCGCATCAGGAAGAAGCGGAGTCCCATATGGATTATATCCGAGAAAATCGCGAGAGAGAGACTTTCCGCTTATGCGTGATATTTTTGCTGACTCGAGCGCATTGTAAATGTATGCTCGCAGGAGGTTATCTGTCCGTTTCCCATCGAAGAGCCATGGTACGGAAACATCCCCGAGTAATCGCGTCTCACCATTTCCGATGAGGGTCTGCGAGCGCTCATACTCAGTCAGAAGTGCATCATGCACGACTGACTCATACGAAGGAGTCCGCTCGAGAAGTGCGAGTCCTCACGACAGACTTCATGGAGATGCACGCAGGAGTCGTGTCTCATTTCAGAGAAGTATCGCTTCTGCAGTGAGTCCATACTGCGCCATATCGAATGAGATCGCTTCTCGATAGAGTACATCATAGAGATCGCGCTGGATCGTCATGACACGAAGTGCCTCCTCGAAGTCCTGACTCTCGATCGCATATCTGACGTACGTGTCGAGTGACGTCCCGACGAGCAACACGCCCGACGAGATCACCGGAGCGAAAAAGCTCGAATCTGGCGTAATACAGCCATTCGGAGCGAGTCGTGCGATCGGGGCGAGCGCTTCCAGTATGGAAGATATGTTCTGTATTTCTCCACTTGAGAACTGCACTTCTGCATACATACGCCTGTATTCATCAGGTTTTTCCATCTCGAGCGTCGCGATCTCCGCACTGAGGCGATCGATCTCCGCATTATACTGAGTAAAAAGCTCATATTCACGCTCCGTCCCCGATCAGAGGAGAACTCCAGACGCAGAGAGGAGACCAGAAAAAGAGAGCATCGCACTTGTCTCCCCAGATCAGAACGCGAGATCCAGAAGATCTGTACGAGCTTTTTCCTCGAGTATCCATTTCTTAAGAAAAAGATTCTCCGGGTCGATACTTTTCCCAGTGGAAGACGAAAGCGTACAGTATGAGCGCTCTGCTTCGAGCGGAAAAGCGATATTTTCCCTCTGAAAAAAATCATCAGGAACATCGGCATACTGCGGATAGCTATTCCAGAACCAATATCCGAGAAATATCGTAAAAATAAGTGTCAGCCCGATCGGAAACTGTCAGGGATATGTCTCAGTCAGATAGTCTCTGTGGAGCTGACTCTTCCCGAACCGAACCATGCGAGCGAGACGAATGAGAAGGATGATGAATGTCAGTGGAAATAGAAGTAGTACCCCCATGCTGAGGATATCAGCGAGAACCAAATCAGGCGAAGATGCGACTCGGATACATCCTACGAGTGATAGAAGAGAGATCGCGAATACCATGAGCCACATCGCCCAGCGCTGATAGAGGAAGATCGCAAGTGTCAGAATCCAGAGAACTGCTATAGCCATGAAATACACCCAGAAGTCATCGGGAGATGGAACAAAAAGGTCAAATCAGACACGCGGTACGCTCTGAAGGAATATCGCATCTGAGGAGAAGTAGAGCGCAAGCAGATAGAGAGTCGCACCAAGAAGGAGAAGACAGAAAAGTGTCAGACAGCACTGAAGCAGAAATCCGAAACGAATATAGACTTTTTGCATAGGAGAAAAATTAGTGGAGGTATTGTATCACATGCAAGAAGAGATTTCAAAAAGTTCTCTGAAGTTTTCCCTTTTGTATACTCATAATCTCACTCATATCAGCAAAAATCTACGAATTCTTCGGAATATTATAGTAGTTCAGAAGATATCCAGCGATCTCCGCAAAAAGCGCGGAAGACGTCGTCTCAGAATAGACAGACGTTCGAGGTCGGGTCAGAGAGACGATCAGGACAAATTTCGGATTATTGGCAGGTGCGTATCATCCGTAAGAAGTGATCGTATGTCCCGCTGTCCCGACTTCATATCCTCATTTACTCGCCATCTGTGAAGTTCCGGTCTTTCCTGCTATATCATATCCAGCGACTCATCATTTCTTCGCGAAACCATTTCTGACTCCATCGACGAGCATCGCTGTGATCGTCTTCGAGGTTTCTTCGCTGATGACGCGTCGTACTTTTTCTGGGAACATCTGTACGAAGCGCCCATCAGGATAGGAAATCGAGTCGACTATATATGGTCGCATATAGATCCCCCCATTCGCAAGAGCGGAATATGCTGCCGCCATCTGGAGCTCTGTCACAGCGATCCCCTGTCAGAAAGACATGGTAAATAATTGTGTCCGTGACCATTTTTCATTCGGAGTAATCTGACCAAATACTTCTCACTCGAGTGTAATATCCGTACGATTTCAAAATCCGAAGTCATAGAGATATTTCTCAAAAAGATTTTTTCCGATCTTCTGGACGATACTGATCATACCGACATTACACGACCAGTTCAGAGCATGAAGATATGTGTGCGTCCCGATACATTCGCTCGAGACATTGCTGATCTTATAAGAATCGATCTGGACATATCATCGATCGTAGTATGTATCTGAAGGCTTGATCTCACCCGTCTCGAGTCCGATCGCTGTCGTGACAGCCTTGAAAACCGATCCCGGCTCATAGAGTGATCCGACGACATCATTAACATAGACTCCTGGTCAGAATCCATTTTTATACTTATATTTTACATAGGCAGGACTCGCGACCTCTGCCTCCGTCGCGGATCGAAGTTTTCGCTTCGTACCATCGATGACGACATTCGTCGTCCCACTCTGAGAGTCCTCGACAAAAAGCGGGTATCCGAGGAGATCAAATGCTGGATTCGGATAATCCGCATAGGAAACTTGCTCCATCTCATACACGCTCGTATATTCATTCGGATCAAAATTCGGATAGTTTACCATCGCGATGATCGCGCCTGTCTTCGGATCCATGACGATGACACTTCCCTTATTTGCGCGATAATCTTTTACACTGCGCTCGAGAATCTTCGAGATCTGCGCCTGCACGACACGATCGATCGTAAGCGTGATATCGATCCCTGTTTTCATCGTATTTTCCTCGAGAGAATACCCTTCTATTGGTCTTCCGTTGCTGTCTTTTTTTACCGTCTGCGTCGGATTTTCCCCCTGAAGTTCTGAGTTAAAATATCACTCCACGCCATATTTTCCGATCCCGAGCGTATCGACAAAACCCGTAATCTGCCCACTGATCTTCCCTTCTGGGTAGTATCGCACGAGATTATCTTCGATAATGAGAAAGTTATAAATACTGTCTTCGGCTACAAGCTGATCATTTTTTATCGCGAGCTTCTCGTTATCGATACGCTCCTGTACTGCATCGCGCATACTGAGACTCATACGATTCAGGATGAGAAGATATCGCCTCGAGGCGATCTGAAGCTTCGGATCGATCGTCTCCGCAGGAATCGAAAGGATGGAAGAAAGCGCTATCGCGAGATTCATCGACGGAAGTGAGACTTTTGTCGGATTCACATAGAGATTATCGACGACGAAGTAGAGCGATGGATCACCGAGCGCTTCTATCGCACGCATCTGATCTGCGGTGAGTTTTTCCCCGATCTGGACAGCATCGATCGGCGACTGCATCTTCGTGAGCAACGTCGTCCGAAGGATATCTTTCGCATCAGAGATCGTGATATCTACCTCCTGTCTCAGATCACGCTTCAGATAGGTGGATAATGCATCGATACATGCATCTCCGCCGTTATTTGGGCAGAATTCCGTCCAGAGAAGATCAGTAAGAAAAGTCGCCAGTCGATCCTGAGAGCCCTCCTGACTCGGATCGATCGCAAGTGTCCCGAGATTCGTACTCACGGCGAACACTCACTGAGGCGCGGTCGCACTTCCAGCTGTGTAAATACTTCCACGAGACGTCGGATTTTGGATCGTCATCGTCTGTTGTTTATCGGCAAGATTGGTGAAGAAATCGTGGTCAAGCACTGCGTATGAGAAAGTCGTCCACAGAAGAAACAGAAAATATCCGACAAAAAAATACCACACGATCATCACACGAGGCATAAATCGCACATATCGGATAAAAGCCTCTATAAATGGAGAAATACGATCCATCACACCCAAAGAATAAAAAACGTATGTAGTATATTTTTTTCCTTCTGTATCGCAAGCACTTCCGAGAGTTTCTGAGAAAATCTGAAGCAACTGTGTGTCTCGGGGGTTTTCAGAGAAACAAACCAAAAATCGAATTCTGAGAAGAGCCTCAAAATAAAGACGTGGTTGTTTCTTCGTTTTTACATGTGTGAAAATATTCGGAACATAAAAGGGCTAGAATCTGAGCGAAAACTCGAACATATTCATGCGCTTATTTCGAGAATTACCTTCCATTTCTCGCGAATTCGCATATACTCAGGACGTTATTCTTAACTCACATTTTATGACCCCTCACATTATCTTTCACATTGCAGACTTCGATAATGAACGTGATATGATCACGGAAATCGTCGGGAGAAATCTCGATAAAAAGCTCGATTCATACCTGAAGAAACTCACGAAAAATGACGATGAAATCCGTGTCGAGGCGACACTCACTCGTGATGTGAAGAAATGAGAAAAGGCACGTTCGACATTTTCTGGGAAAGTTATACTCTCAGTCGCAGGAAAAACATTTCGCTCAGAACGGAAAGAATTCGAGACGATCGAGGACCTTATCAATCACCTCTTCGACCACATAAAAACACAAATAGGTAGTAAATAATCCCCACCATGTCTCTCATCCTCGGAATTCTTCTGACACTTCTCGTTTTTTCTCTCGTTGTCTTCATCCACGAACTCGGGCATTTTCTCGTCGCACGCGCGTCAGGGATGAAGGTCGAAGAGTTCGGGATCGGGATTCCACCCCGTGCGAAGACACTTTTTCAGGATAAACACGGGACGATCTATACGATTAACTGGCTTCCGATCGGATGATTTGTCCGCATCGCTGGCGAAAATGAGAGTGAAGAAAGTACGACAAAATGATCGTTCGCGACAAAAAGCTGGCTCGCGCAATCGGCAGTTTTGCTCGCAGGCGTCACGATGAATTTCCTGTTTGCATTTCTGATATTTTTCTCACTTTTTCTCTCTGGTGCGAAACCGCTCGGGCTCATGCCACTCGATACATCTGTCTCATCGTATTTTCTCATCAGCCAAGCAGAAGCCGAGGAACGCTGAATTCTGTCTTCGTCATGAGACATACTTTTTTCCCCACTTTCCGGCTCTGTCGCGGAAAATGCAGGAATCCAGTCGGGCGATCGCTTCCGTGGAATGATCGCATCTTCGTCGCTCTCATGATGTACACGCGCTGATTTCTCAAGCTGTACGACAGAAGTGATTATTGCGGAAATCGAAAAAAATCAGCCTCTGACATTTTTCCTCGAGAATGGATCTGGAAGTATCCGTGAGATCATGATCCAGCCAGAAAATGGAAAAATCGGCTCCTATATATACTCAGAAATATACATCTGGAATGATGACTTTATCTATCCGACTTCCTTCGGATCAGCATTCGTGATGGCAGGAACGGAGCTCTATGCTGAGCTCTCACTCACTGCACAATGACTCGGGATAATTACGCAGAAGCTCTTCGCTCCGAAATATCCAGAAGAACAGGAAGAAGCCCGAGAAATGCTCTCTGGACCCATCGGGATCGGAAGTATGTTTGTAGAAGCTGTCGATCAGCATATTTCACCTCGTATTCTCGTATTTCTCATCGCGATGATCTCGCTCTCACTCGGGTTTTTTAACCTGCTCCCGATTCCAGGACTCGATGGATGACGCTTCGTCACGCTCTCACTCTCGAAGCTCATATGAGCTCTCTCTGGCGGGAGGGTCTCCATCCATGGACTCGAAACGTGGCTGAACACGGTATGACTCTTGCTTCTGATCGGACTCTCCATCTTCGTCGCATTTCTCGACATTACGAAAATTTTTTAATTCTTCATCTTTTTTATATGATCGCTTTCGGTGTTTTTCTTATCTTTTTCGGGATCATCGTGATCCTCTATCCACAGTTCATCGCGTATATAATCGCCTTCCTGATCATCTCCATGGGGATCAGTATTATCTCGACGGCGCTCGCCTTCCGACGCTATGATAATCAGAGCTGGAAGATCGGAAGCTATGAGATTCGGAAGAAGAAATAATACCTACACGTTAATTTTTTCGCGATTTGTAAGCGTCTGAAAGAAAACCACGAGGATAAAAGCTCAAAATGCGATAAAAAATCCCGTGTATCCGAATATATTCAGGATCAGACCTCCGAGCATCAGACCGATCACATTCGCAAAATTTCCGATGATACGGATCGGACCTGCGGCTGCATTGGCATCGATCTCATGCAGTTTTTGTTCCTTGGCGTAGAGGAGATTATAGCGCTCGAGAAAATATATCTGCCCAATACACATTCCGCTCGCGTAGCCGACGCTATTTATGAGTGCGAGCGGAAGAACGACGAGTGGACTGATGGAAAAAAAAGTTACAACCCCAAGGGAAAAAAGCGAGAATCCAGAGAGAAAAAGCCCGAACATTCAGACGTAGGTAACACCGATTTTCTCAGCAATTTTCCCCGCATATGTCTGGAGCAATACACCCGGGATCACGATAATTCCGAGGAGAATATAACTCCATCATTTCATCACATCATCGAGAAAAGACACGAGAAAACTCGTCGCAAATGTATCCCAGAATCCAAAGATAAATACGAGTGTCATCGCCCAGTACAGGGAAAGCTGAATCGGCCTCTGAAGCAGGACTTTTCCGATGAGAATAAATTCTTTCTTTGTCTCTGGAAGGATCGTCCGCCATGGGATCTTCTCTGTGAGCTCTTTCTGCTGAGGACGAAGAAAGAGATATTCCTGTGCGACTCGGATCACCGCCTCGAGATCTGCTTTTTTTACGACAGAGACGACATATTCTTTTACCTTCTCGGCATTTATCCGCTGCATCGATGCCTTAAATGCAGTAATATCCTCGATACGAATCACGTCTTGCGAGGTATTAAAGAAGCGGATCGTAAAGGCAAGAAAAATAAAAATCACAATCCCAAGAATAACAACCGCGAGCCCAGCGGGAAGCTGAAGGATAACACCTGAAAACACGAGTCACAGAACAGAACCAACTCCAGACATCACCCCATTATGTGCGAAGATCTCGCTATATTCGCTCGGATTCGCATTCGAGAGGATATATCCATATGTCGAGACGGCGTTAATCTCCTGCGAAAGTCCATAGCACACCGCGGCGATCAGGACGCCGATCCAGTTCAGCGCACTTCAGAAGAACCAGTCGATCCCATCGCGAAACGATTCGGGTGTGATCGTATTTCCGACGTACTGAAGCAGAGATGAGAAGTGAAAGATGAGAAAAAAGAAAATTCCGACTGCGATAAATTGGCTTACTCATGCAAAAATCAGGAGGCGCTTGGTCGTAATATACCGCTGAATCAGTCCGAGCGGAATATCGAGAAGGAGTGATACGAGATTTGCAATCCCGAGAAATATCCCGACGAGTGCGATATTATCGAGGAGAAGTCAGAAGAAGTAGACGACAGAAAAGTGAAAAAGCATCCACGTGAATCCCTGGAAGGAGTTCGTGAGGTAAAAATTTCGCTTTCTTCCAGCATCGAATGATGTCACGACGGAGAGAACGAGTGGCTCCCGATGTGGTCAAGATGAGGCTTCTATCATGAAGAAAAATACGATTTTATTGTACCGTATTTTCGAGTTTTTTGCAAAAAGATGAGGCTTTTAATCTGAGCCCAGCATCTGAAACTGTACACGCAGAGAATATCCGTGATCCAGTAAGAGCCTCTCGAGAATCAGTACACAACTCTCAATATCGCGGAATGGGGTATTTTTTTCTGTTTTTAATGATTTGAACACGCGCCATGTCTCAAATACGATCAGATATTTTTGCAGTGCATCTCCGTACTCCCGAGAAGCAATCCGCTCCAAGTGCTTTTCTGTTTCACGACCATATCTCTGAAAGCATCACACACTTGCTTCTTGTATTTCTCCACTGCCACCAAAAGCACTTCCTCTAGGAAAATCCTATCTGCAGAACAAGTATCGCTTCAGAGTCAGAAATTATCTCATGATCGTGCTACCTGAAAGGAAATGGGTCACTTCTTTCTGAAAGCATCTCCCCATAGTTCATAAAGATTGTCCATGTATTGTTAAAAAAGTATTATGAATAATTTCTCTCCGAGAGCAAATACATCCCGATTGCGCCTGCGACTGAGACATTGAGAGATTGTTTCGCTCACCGCATCGGGATCGAGAGAATCCGATCGACGACTGCGAGAATCTTCGGATCGACTCACTCTCTCTCACTTCCGAGCACGAGACAGACATCGCATGAGTGATCCCCCTCTCGCTTCAGAAACTCGAATATATCCTCACTCTGTGGAGATTCCTCGAGTGCATAAATCCGAGTTTTTTGCTCCTTCAGAGATGCGAGAAGCACGAGCGGATCCTCGTAGTACTCCCATGAAACATATTCCTCGGCTCAGAGCGCCGTCTTGGAGATTTCTTTACGAGGAGGCATGCCAGTATATCCTGTAATGTAGACCCGATGAAATCCGGCACCGTCAGCACTTCGAAAGAGTGATCACACGTTCTGAAGCGACCGAATATTATGAAGCAGGATGGAATACATAAAAATCGAAAAAACTAGAGCGAATGTCGAATTCCTTCGATCATTTTGAGAACCTTCTGATCTGGCGATTTCGGCATTTTTGCATTCACGATCACATACATGTCGCCCGTCTTTCATCCGCTTGTTCTTCCTTTTTCCGTGAGCTTGAACTTGGTTCATGGCTTCGTATTCGCTTTTACCTTCAGAGAAAGCGTCTTCCCGTAGACGGTTTTTACCGATACTGACGTATCGAAGAGGAAGTCGAGAAAAGGAATCTCGACTGTCTCAGTCACATCGAGATTTTCTTCTTTCTGGGGTGTCTCCTCCTTCGTACGACGCGTCCGTGGCTGTGGCTCTTCTGGCTCCTCATATCCTCATCAGAATAAATCTGAGAAGTTAAAAGAAAATCCCTGTGATTGTGCTCGTTTTCTCGTATTTGCTCACTGAAACTGGGAAAAAATATCTTCAAATCCGCCGAAGCCCTGTCCGCCGACATCCGCCTGACTGAACCCACCATATCATGAGCCGAATCCACCCATCGGATCGGATCAGAACTGGTCATATTGTTTTCGTTTTTCTGTATCACTCAGCGTCTGATAGGCTTCATTTATTTCTTTAAATTTTGTTTCTGCGCTTTTACTATTTTTATTGCGATCGGGGTGATACTGGAGTGCAAGCTTCTTATATGCTTTTTTTATCTCTGCCTGTGTCGCTTTCTTATCGACTCAGAGCGTGGAATAATAGTCTTTTGATGCCATAGGAAAAAATATTACACGATGATTTTAGCAAAAAAGAACCTCCTGTCAAAGAGGTTCTAAAAGTTTATAAAATAGGGATATTTTATGGTTGTAACTTTCCAAATACGCAGATTTCCTCGCCTGCTTGTGTGGGGATGTATGAAAAAAGTATAACTCCATCATAGGGTGCACGTATCACTCTATCTCAGTCATACCCTACGATCTCTCCTGCGTGTACCGTCTCGAAGTCGAGCCATTTTTTTATAAAACGAACATTATTTGACTGTGATTTCACGATCACATCAAGCTGATATATGCTCTGTGATTCTGTGATACGAGGAGCTCCTTCGATACTTCACGTTGCCCTCAGGAAGTTCATGATGGAATTCTTTGCAATCTCGGGTCACTGTGGGTCGTAAATCGATCCACTCTCGATGCAGAATCATTTTTTCCCGATGCTATTCATGTATCCATCACTTCATCCCGGATGGAGCATATCGAGTCCTCGTATAACCCGATCAACAGGAAAATATTGATTCCATTCTGGATGCTCTGATATAAGAAAAGGAATCGAATTCTCACCTAGTGTATTATGAATATCAAGTAGAATATCGCTTTGTTCAAATAGAGGCAGGAGCTCTTGCGCCCTCTTGTCCTCATACGTTTCACCCTGTGGGGGTATGGAAAATGCTCGGTTCATATTTTTTTCTGTTTGTCGAACATTCTGGGCAACAGCATTGGGATTGGCATGAGGAATTATGAAGACAATACCGTGAGAAACACAAATGGTATCGATGAGTTCCCGAAGTATTATCTGCCCACTCAGTTCATTCCCATGTACTCATGCCATAAGGAGGACTCGCATTCATGGTTTTCACGAGTCAAATTTCCATACACCATTTATTCATTGTCATTGTTTCATACTGCATATTTTTTAATAAGTATAACGCGATCTTGCTGATCATTATAGTCAAAAACAGAAGAATATCACATACGAAGAAACCACTCATATGGTTTTTGGGTCTTTTTTGTCGTCCGTACAAGAATATTGCCATTCCCTTGAGATGTGATTGCTTCGATCTGTGCACGATATAACATCCCAGCAATATCGGCTCAGCGACTCGCATATTCGACACCAATTTCAGCAAAATAATAGAAATCATTCAGGTCAAAAGAAGGATCTTTTTTCTTTATAGAAGCAAGAAGCTCACTCAATTGAGGATCAGAAAGTCATAGTTTTTCTGTATTGATGGAATATATATCTGATCTCCATCACCATATAAATCAGATGGGTTTCTGATCTGGTCACATAGCTATCTGTTCCTGGTATCAGACCTTCTTTTCCAGAGTGGAAAAAAGAGATTGCAATGTCTCACGATCATAAAATAAATTTGTTTTTACTGATGGATTACAGCATGTACAGGATTCTTGTCCAGATGAAAGAGGATATAACATATTTGTCTCTGGACAAATATATCCCTCATTCCATGGATCTTCTCCGAAAATATCCATGTATAGTCATACTTTTGATTCCATATCTATAGAATCACCCCCGAGAATAGCATTACGCATAAGAAAAAATATAAGAAAATAAAACCTCTCCGTTATAAAGAGGTTTATGCGTACTACAGCAAAGTAATCAACATTTACCCCTCCACAAAAGAGAGAAGGAAATGATGATGAAAGGAAAGAAAGTACATAAGCAAAACCAAAGGGAAAATCTCAATATAAAAACTCCTCGAAAGGAGCTTTTTGTTACTTATAGTGAAAAATCAACAAAGCTCCTAAAAAGAAGCATGATGAGATAAGAATGTACGAAATGGTGACTTCATAAAACGAAGCATATATATTTTCTTGGAGAAAGCAAGTTTCTGAACGAAGAAACATGCAGAAATAAAGTACGAAAAACAAAAAAACCTGACATATATCAGGTTTCTTGCTTACGAATGAATGAAATTATTTCAGTTCGACTGTTGCTCCAGCTTCTTCGAGCTGAGCCTTCATCTTCTCTGCTTCGTCTTTCTTCACGTCTTTCTTGATGTCACCACCATTGTCTGCGAGAGCCTTTGCTTCTCCGAGTCCAAGACCAGTCAGTTCGCGGATAACCTTGATGACAGCGATCTTCTGACCTCCAGCACTTACGAGGACGACATTAAATGAGTTTTTCTCATCTTCTCCACCTTCAGCAGGTGCAGCTCCAGCTCCAGCGACCATAACTGGTGCAGCAGCAGAAACTCCGAATTTTTCCTCCATAGCGGAGACAAGCTCAGCGAGCTCGACGATCGTCAGAGACTCTACGAGTTCCATGATCTTTTCTGAATTAGACATAAGAATAAATAAAAAAGGAAATAAAAGTTATTTTGTCTCAGATGACTCTGAACCTGAAGTCGCGTCTGTCTCAGTCTCACTCACTTCTGTTACTTCTGGTGTTGGAGCTTCTGGAGCTGGAACATCTGAAGTTTCTGAAGTTACTTCTGTCTTTTCTTCTTCTGTTTCTGGAGCCGGAGTGACCTCCTGAGCTTTCTCCTCTTTTACTGCTGGAGCTGTCTGTATCAGATCAGCGACTTTCGAGAGTCCTTTTGCTTCGAGCTCTGTACGTGCTCATTCAAAGAATCGAGCCAGACCAGCAATCGGAGCCTTCATCGATCCGAGGAGTTTCGCGAGGAGAACTTCACGAGATGGAAGTGATGCGAGCTTCGTCGTCTCTTCTGCTCCGAGCATGCGCCCTTCCATGTATGATGCGACGAATGCGATCTTCTCGTCTTTTTTCCACTCTTTTACATAGCGATTTACGATCGAGAGTCCAGCCATCGGGTCATTCTTCGAGATCGTGAGTGCGACCTGACCAGGAAGTGTATCGAGATCAAGATCGACCGAATGGACATTTTTAAATGCGAGACGAATAAGTGTCTTCTTCGCGAGCATGAAGACGACGCCTTCACTCCGAAGTTCGCGCTTCATCTTCGTGACTTCCTCGACGGTAATCCGCTGACTCGTCGTAAATGCGACACTTTTCCCTTCCTGAAGATGTGCTTCCAGAGCGGAAAGGATGGACTCTTTCTGTGTTCGACTGACTGCCATAATGAGATAGAGAAGAAGATAAAAAAAATCGTGCAGACCGCACGAGAAGAAGCAAAGATAAACTCTGTATCTCCTTCTCGATAGGACTTATGGATGCCTATGGTCTTCGAAAGAACACGGGCATTATAGAGAGAAATGAAAAAAGTCAAATATTTTTCTTGCAAAGTGAAAAGAATATTTTACAATAACAAAATATTATTCATAAATTCTTATTATGACATCATTCGAAATGCAAGGGGGGTGGAACCCTGTTATAGGAAAAGCCCTTGAAGCTTGGACTCGAAATGTTACTATGGAACCTCCAAATCGAGCAATTACGGTAATAAACAGCTTTGCTTGAAGAGCTTTTCATGTTTGTGAATGAGATATGACTTCTCAATTTGCAAAGGTACCGATTCAGCCTCCCCAAGAAAATCTTCCATTTTCATTAAGCGATATATGTCACTGATTTCTCATACCAGAACCCGTCGTCCCAGTGCCAAATATTTCATCTCTTGAAACATCTTTTCTTCAGAGAAGGGCACAAGAAATTCTTGCCGAAACGATGAAAAAAGTTAGAATGAGTCTCCAGGAACTCCAATCAATGCTATAATTTCTCCCATGTCCTACGCTTCCCTGCTTTCTCATTCATACGATCTTCGGGCGATATATCCGACTGAGATCGATGAAGATTTTTTCTTTCGTCTCGGATACGCCTTCGCGAAATACACGGGACATACTCGTATCGCTGTCGGATATGATGCACGACTCTCGGGAGCATCCCTCGCAGAGAGCTTCTCGCGCGGAGTCCAATACGCGGGAGCGACTGCGATCTATCTCTGACTCGTATCGACCGATATGACTGGATTCGCGACATGCGCATACGATGATATAGAGAGTGGTGCGATGATCACTGCGAGCCATAATCCGAAGGAATATAATGGAGTGAAGCTCATCGCTCACAGTGGAGAGCCATACAATCTGAAGGAGCACGGAGCGAGAATCGGTGCACTTATGGATTCTCTCCCCGAGATACCCGCCGAGTTCGAGACGAAGAAGCAGGAGACTCGCGACGTCCATGATAGCTTCGTGGAGCATGTTCTCTCGTTTCTGAAGGAGAAAAACTTCGAAGACATGAAGGTAGTCGTCGATGCAGGAAATGGTGTCGCCGGAACATTCATGGACGCAATCCAGAAAAAAGCAAAATTCGAGATGATTCCGCTCTATCTCGAGCCCGATGGGAATTTCCCGAACCATCATCCGAATCCGATCATCTGATCAAATCGCGAAGATGCTCGGAAGAAACTCATAGAAACACGTGCAGATGTAGCACTCATCTTCGATGGAGATGCCGATCGTGTGATGCTACTCGACGAGAGAGGTGAAGTCGTGGCATCAGGTATTATCGCTTCTGTCATCGCGAAAAGCCTTCTCGAGAAACACCCAGGATCGTCATTCATCGGCAATGTGGTGACATCACATATTTTCCGTGATACCGTCGAGTCGCTCGGCGGGACATATATCGAGGAAAAAGTCGGTCACGCGTATATTCGCGAACACATGAAGCATGATCCGAAGATTATTTTTGCAGGCGAACATTCGGCACATTATTTTTTCCGAGAGAATTACTGTATCGACAGTGGCATCCTGATGGGGATGATGATCCTCGATATGATGAAAACTGAGGGGAAAAAGCTCTCCGAGCTCGCGAAAGAATACGAGACATATGTATCACTCGAGGAGACGAATTTTACTGTGGCAGACGTCACTGCGAAAATCCATCAACTCACAGAAGTATTCCGCGATGAAAAGCAATCTACACATGACGGGCTGACTGTCTCATATCCGGATGGATCGTGGTGGAACGTGAGACCGAGCTCGAACGAGCCACTTCTGAGGCTCAATCTTGAGGCGAAGACACAGGAACGATTCGATGAGCTCTATACGATGGTGATGGGAAATATCCAGGAAAAGAAATAGAAGAAACCTTCTGTAAAACGAGGAATTCGGGAAAAGTTAAAAAAACAAAAACGGGGTTTTTCATTATCTCACGTGAGCAGGAATCTATGTGAGCGAATGAATCCTCGCTCACATATACAACAGAGGCAAATCTACGCAAAGGAATGGATTCTAGGATACACTGATATAAACAACGCAAGGCGTCATCCTTCACGTAAACGAGAGTCCATGCTGATAAGACATACCGAGTCGCATGACGTGCACAGAATCGGAAAACAATTGCAATCTCGTCATCACATCTATTTTCGCTCCAGGACAACCTGCGGATTCCGAATCAGCTCGACGCGAATATGCTCGAGAATAGCAGAAAGATCCGGTCATTTCAGGACGATTTTCTGGATCCAGTCTTCTCCTCGACGCTCCCATATATCCCGATCATAGGTAAAAAATATGGTTTCTCGCCGATCATATGACTCGAGAAAGATGCTGATCTTGTTTACGAGTTTCGTGATGATATTGGTGACTTTTTCCTTATGAATATCACGGATATAGAGCGTCACGAGCTCGCCATAAGGCGGATATCCGTATCGCTCGCGCTCGCGCAATGTCGTCGAGAGAAACGATCGATAATTACCGGAGAGAAGCGTATCTAGAAGTGGAGCATCCTGCATATACGTCTGAACAATGACGGGTGTACCCTGCTTCATCGCATACGAACACTGAAGGTAAATCCGCTCTTCTATATCATACTCTGGAATAGTCAGTTCTGAGTCAAGCAAGAGAAAGCCGATCAGTCAAAAAGAAGGATTTGCGACTGTCACTGCCATCTGCGTCCCGATGATAATATCCGCATCATGAAGGGTCATTTCGAGATTTTTCTCGACTTTTTTGGTGTCAGAGTCGACTCGTGCAATCCGTACTTCAGGAAAGAGTTCGTGTAATGCCCGCTCAATCTGCTGAATCCCAATCCCGACCGAGAGAATATTATTTCCATGACACTGTCAACACTCAAATGGAAATGGCTCGATCGCATTACAGTGATGACAGAGAAGTTTTTTTCCATTTGCCGTGTGATAGGAAAAAGAGATATCACAATACGGACATTTCCAGTGATACCCACAATCCTCACAGATTACCGCTCGCCCATATCCACGACGATTGAAGAAAAGGAGAACTTTCTTTTTTTCAGAAAGTGTCGCTTTCATCGCTTCGAAAAGCTCATGGGAAATATTTGGTCACTGTAAAAATGTCTGCCCCAGATGTACAACCGTCAAAGTCGACATAAAAATCTTGCAATAGATTATCCGAGTTCTTCCTCGATAAATTTCACGAATTCTTTTACGCTCTGATGATTATGATAGATAGACGCGTATCGCACGAATGCAACCTCGTCAAAATCACGCAATTTGCGGAGAATATCTTTTCCGATTCGTTTCGATGTGATCCCCTGCTTATTCTGCGCCCATTCATTTTCGAGTGCATTAATCGTACGTTCGAGTGTATCTGGATCAAATTTCCGCTTCACAAGAGCTTTCATCATCGAATTCATGACCTTCGTGCGATCATACGGCTCGAGTTCTCCAGATGATTTCGTGACCATAAACGAGACGAACTCGAGGCGCTCAAATGTCGTAAAACGTGCGCCACATTTTTCACATTCTCGCCTTCGACGAACGGATTTTCCATCTTCGGTGATACGAGAATCGATCACTTTCGTATCGAGATTTTTACATCGAGGACATCGCATAAGAGACAATAAATATGACCTTCATATTAGAGGAAAGAGCGAAAAAAGCAATGAAGAAAATTTCTGATTTTTCCTTTTTCTCATATACTTCGGAGGACTTATTTTTTCATATGACAGAAAACACGAACTGGGATCTTGATCGCTATTTTTACAGCTGACTCGATGATCCATCGCTGACATCGGACATCGCACAGATACTTCCTCTGACACATGCATTCGCGGAGAAATACAGTGCTATCCTCCCGACACTCTCAGATCCTGAGAAGATTCTCACATTTTATCATGAGTATGACGCACTTCTCTCTCAGATTACGCGACCTTCGTACTATCTTTTTTACCGATCTGCGCTCAATACACAAGATACGGAAATCCAGAAAAAACAGGGAGAAGTGGAGGCAATTTTCGTAGAAGTCGGGAATCTCTTGCTCTTCATCTCGCAAGCATGGAAGACGATGGGAAAAGAAAAAATCCTCGCACTCGCGGAAAATCCGATACTTGCCGGAATACAGAATGATCTCGTCCGGACGGCAGATATGCTCCAGTACATTCTCTCAGAGAAGGAAGAGTACGTCCTGAATGCGAAGTCACGCCCGCTAGCACTCGCGAACGAGCTCCGAGATAATCTCGCTGGATCGTATGAATTTACGATGACGATCGATGGCGAGGAGAAAAAACTCACCGAAGAAGAAGTCCGAACATATCGACAGCATGAGGAGAGAAGCGTGCGAAAAGAAGCATACGACTCACTCCGAAGGACCTACGGAACGAAGCAGAATCAGATCACACTCGGAAACATCTATACATCCATCCTGAAAAACTGGTCTTCCGAGATCCAGATTCGCGGATATAAAAATATTCTTGCACAGCGAAATATCGGCGAACAACTCGATGATACAGTCGTGCAGACACTGCTCCAGGAAGTATCATCTGCGTATCCGCTCTATCATCGATACCTGAAGAAAAAAGCATCGCTCCTCGGAATCAATGATTTCTCGATCTGGGATGTGAACGCGCCAGTCGGAAAAATGAATACAAATTATAATTTCGATGAGGCATTCGACCTTCATCTCTCTGTGATGAAAGACTTCGATGATGAATTCTATGAGTATTCTCTCGCGATGCGAAACGAAGGAAGGATCGATGCATTTCCACGTATGGGAAAACAGAGTGGAGCATTTGCGAGCTATCGGAAAGATGCGGAGAGCTTTGTCCTTCTGAACTTTAATGGTAAACTCCGAGATGTCTCGATCGTATCACATGAGCTCGGACATGCAATCCATGGTCATCTCTCACAGGCACAAGAAGGCGCTGTCTACGATTCGGCGCTTTCTCTCGCAGAGACAGCATCGATATTTTCCGAGATGCTCCTCGGAGCGAAGATAAAAACACTCATTTCTCAGGAAGAATACGAGGCATATCTCGACGAGCGTCTCTCAGATATTTTCGCGACGATATTCCGACAGGTGCAGTATGTACTCTTCGAGCAGGATGTGCACACACGAATCTACGATGGAGGTGAGCTGACGTATAAGGAGCTGAATCTCCTCTATCGAGAGCATCAGAAAAATCTCTACTGAGATGCGATGATCTTCGATGTCGATGCGAAAGATGAGAGTACATGGTCGATGATTCCTCATATTTTTCATACTCCTTTCTATTGTTATTCGTACGCGTTCGGAAATATCCTCGTCTTTTCTCTGTATAATAAATATAAAGCAGACCCGAACTTTAAGGAAAACTATAAAAATATCCTGCGGGCAGGTGGCTCACTTCCGCCAGCAGAATTACTGAAGAAATACGATATCGACATTGCTTCGAAAGAATTCTATCAAGCAGGAATCCGAGAAGTCGAGAAGCTCGTGGAAGCATTCGAGAAGATTGAGGGATAATCTGTCATAATCGATGAATAAGGAGTTTTGCTATTTGTATCGAAATCGGAAATCCATGGTGAAATGTATCAAGAAGAAAGTATAAATTTCAGGTTGATTGTGTCAGGAAAAACAAGATACTTTTGGTAATTTAAATGTTAGGTGAAATTGATTTTAATATTCTAAATATGGATTTAAATACACTTGAAAAAGCATTGCTAAAATCATGGTCAAAAGAAACTTCATACTGTCCTGCTGAATGGAGCGAATTAAATCCATCTTTCGGCCAATGTGCTATAACCGCATTAATCGTGAATGATTACTTTGGTGGCGATATAGTCTGGGCAGAAGCTGTATTACCGAATGGCCAAAAAATTTCTCACTTTTTCAATATGATTAAGGGCAAAGAGGTGGACTTAACACGTTCTCAGTTTCCCGAAGGGACAATCGTTCCAAAGGGTATTGAGAAAAAAAAGAGCTTTGCCTCGACACGTGAATACCTAATGTCATATAAAAACAAGAATTCACGTTATACTGTATTGAAAGAAAAAGTGAGAAATTGTTTAGAATATTAAAATCAACAACACCTAACACCGCGACAAGCGGTTCGGTCTCCTATGGTAGACCTCACCCAAATTTTCTTTCACTATCGTTCAAGAAAACTTCGCTTATTAGGATTCGTTGTACGAAATTAAATTACGCCTTGGCTAGCTATGGAAAAAAGGAATAATGAAATTCTGGTCAATAAACTTGCAGACAAAATAAGTGTTTTATCAAAAAATAAAGCGATATTCATTGTGGGTATTACTGGGCTTGATGCTTCAGGTAAAAGTAAATTGGGTGGGGCTATTTCAGATAAATTACTTGAAGCAGGTAGAAACGTTTTTAGTATTTCAGGTGATTCCTTTCAATTTCCAAGAGATTATAAAGAAAATTTTGTAGAGAAGACATGGGCAATCCAACATATCAAAAGGACAATAGATTTTAAGGGAATGGTTGAAAGATTTCTTAAGCCTATCCTTAAAAAACCTGCTTCTATCAAAATAGATGGCATTAACTATGATTCTGGAGAAAAGATAGAAAGCAATGTTCCCTTGAAGTATCCCTTGATTGTTGTCATCGAAAGCATTTACCTTTTCCAACCATCGATATTAAGATATATTGATTATAAAATTTTCTTAGATATTAATGTAGACAAAGCGTTATCTCGAGCAAAGTTGAGATCACGTGATCTAGAACTATACGGTGATGCAAAGGGAATTGAAAAGAAATATTCTAAAAAGAACTTTGCCGGGTATGTTTTTTTTGATAAAACAGTACAACCTAAACAGTATGCTGATGTAATTATTGATAATAATGATTGGAAAAATCCTAAGGTGGAGAAAGGCTTAATTTAATTTCGTATAAAATGTAACACTGTATAACAGGCTCTACAAAAGGACTTAAAAGATTTCAAGTTCAAGCGGACTGTGAAATTTTCTTTTTCTTTATGGTATTAACCTGCCGACTAATTCCCTTCCCATTTATGATATAATACAAGCATAAGCATTCGCGCATGTCTATGCTGCAAAAGCAAAAAACACGCTTCTGTTCGCTCCACAAGGAGGTTCGAGCAGACAAAAGAAGACTCGCTCTTCGTAAGATTTTCTCGAAAGGTGACCGTGGATACGGTTGCCTTTCTTTTTTCCTCAGAAATCTATCCTCTCGTGCACACAAGTACCTTTGGTGTAAACCAGACTCCGTCATCATCGACCCATTCACATGTTACTGGTACACATGAGGCAGTTGGCTTCATACAGCTTGCAGTCGTTCATCCGTTGCTCCCCACACATTTCCATTGCGTCATACTTCCACAAGATCACACTATAAGATTGGCTTGAGTTCCTGTAATACATCTTCATGCAATTCAGCTACATACTCCATTTATCGGAGTAGCACATGCAGCATTGGCTTTACTACAGCTTGC
>DINU01000017.1 GCA_002426885.1 Patescibacteria group bacterium UBA5532 | reverse complement strand
TGCCATAGAATATATCGTAAAAACCTAAATTGTACCCCCAATTGCAACACCCTCTTCTCGTAGAACTTGGATAGGAGTTTTCCATCCAAGACATTTTCTTGGAGTATTATTAATCTTTTCTAGAATTCTGTCAATCTCGTTTTGTGTGTAATCCGCAAGACGAGATTTTTTTGGTATGTATCTGCGTATGAGTCTATTTCAGTATTCAATCTGTCACTTTTCCCAAGAGTGAAATGGATGACAGAAGTAGGTTTGTATATGCATCTTGTTTCTCAGCTCTGTGTGATGCTGAAATGCTATATCATTGTCGAGTGTCACTGAATGTATCTGTGTTGTTTTTGTATTGTAGACTTCCATCATATGTTTCAAAGCTGTATTTGCTTCATTACATGCTCTTACAGGAATAATACGAGCTTGGAGGTATCGACTCTTACGATCTATATTTGTTGTTAGGGCGGTAGCATCTCATTTTGTAGAGACAATGAAGTCAGATTCTGTATCTCCTACTCTCTCTCGTTTCTGTATAATCTTTGGTCTTTCTTCAATCCATACTCGTTCTGGAATAAGAACCTTCTCAGCTTTTGTTTGTTTCCGTTTCTTGTATCTGTATCTTTTTTGGTAGAGATGAGGACAAAGAGTTTGTCACCACACTGAGTAACAGTATTGGTAAATAGTTTTCCATGAAACAGTAATAGTACTTTCTGGATGTTCAATATTCCATAGTTTGCTCACTGTTTCGGGACTCCAATCTTCTCATTCTATCTTCTCTCGTATATATTTTTCGAGTTCAGGGTGTTCTTTGATTTTTTTGAGGGTAATCTTGCAGTATTTTCTTCTTTGGTATTTCTTGAGAGTTGCTTTTTCTGCAATGTACTCGATTATCCCTGTCTTCTTATTTTTCACTGAGTTATTCTTTATCTCACGAGAGATGGTTGAGACATTACGGGAAAGTGCGAGAGCAATATCTCTGAGAGAGTATTTCTTTTTGTTAAACAGTATAGCTATTTCTTCTCTCTCAGAGATGGAGAGTTGTTTAAATGATTGCTTGATTGGCTGAGTCATAACGCTTGCAGATTACAGAGGTAAATAGTATACCACGTGAATCTGAGTGTTGCAATTGAAAAGTAAACTTAGGTAACTTCTTACTTATGCCTTATACTAACGACTGAAAGCATCTGGAGTGAGATGATTGGGTGGCAACTGAACAACAAAGAGTTCAACCTCCTCATACCACAACAGCTCTATCATCCAACGTTCAATCAAGCGTAGACCGAATTAGCTATTCTAATAAACACGGGGTAAGCAGGCGATTAGATCCAGATAGTAGACATGCTATGGAATTATAATTAATATTCTTGTTATTTATGAACAGGACAATATCTGTGGTGCCTCCGAACCAGGAATGATGGTACAAAGATGGCATTGATATATATAGTAGCTCGAAGGAAAATTGAAAGAATGTTTGAAAAAATCATGCCACCAAGAGGTGACATATTCCAGACCAAACAAGAGTTCAGGAACAACATCGTAACTTGGTCGAGAAATTAGGTGAGCTTTGAGTCAGGGTTATATCTATCCCGTTAGATAAAAACCCTTGATTCCTTGATAATGCGGTATTTGTTCGAGATGCATTTGTATCCAATCAAGTAGATAAAATTCTCTTATCCAAATTCCGAAGAGCTGATAGGATACCTCAAGCACTCGGAATATGAAAGGCGTTACAAGAAAGAGTTGAAAAAATTGGACTATCTAGAGAGATAATTACTCCTCCAAACGAAGATGGACTTTATCTAGAAGGCTGAGAGTTTCGATATGTCAAATGATCATGAATATTATTTGCCGGTTTTAATAGAGATAACACCTCCTCCAGGAACTCTTATTCATGAGTCAAATGGACAATGGGACAGCTTTGAGTAAAGCCAGAAAATATGATATTAGTTGAAGCCAAGTGATTCCATTTAGATACCGTTATGTGAGTTATATCGGATATGGACGACAGTGTAGTTGCCTGCGTCTTTTGTAATGAGCTAATAAGCAACTACACTGAAGTAAAAGAAGCTTGCGTATCAAGATGAATAAAGTGTATTGAAGTTGATAGCAAATTCTGAATATACTCACCTGCAATTGGAAATAGATGAGCACTATGAACTGTAAACACTCTTAATATTGGAAATACCTTGATTTCCTGATGAAAATTCGACAACGAAACAGAGGATGAAATAGCTACCCTTGATATTCAAAGGCTCATAGTGGATGTATCTGAATTTTGGAATGCTTGATGATGAGTACATTGTCTAACGAATCAAATTTAATTCTCTAATGAAAAGTATTAATATGCTGAACTCGACATGATTCATTTTTGATAGCAAAATAGATTTGAGCGAAGCCCGATTAGTTGAGAGACAAATCGAAATAGAAAATGTTATCGGTGGGCATATGTTTCCTATAAAAGCAAGAGAACTAATAGATTGCTTTGTTAGATATGGATGAATATGTGCCCGTTATGAGGGTTCAGGAGATCTAGCAGGATGTCTCAAATTAGATAATCTTGACCAACTATCCTCAGTATATGAATGGGGATCATTGTTGGTTATGCCGAATGCGCGATGAAGGAAACTATGACATACCCTTGTAGACAAAATTACTCACCAGTTTCAGCAAAGGTCACTAGTAATGGTTACTAAAACGCCTGCCGTTATTCATTTGTGAGTACATAGTCCAAACCAACATGAAATTCTACAAGAAAACATGTGATCGAGATTAAGATGAATTATTAGCTGACTCCAGAAACTAGAAGAAGAAGAAAGAATATTTGTAAACAAGACAATGCTTGGACGAATTTCTACCTGAGAATTTAATGATTAATTTGATGCCAACCTATCACTTCGACACATACTTGCCCCTTTTGCAACAAGCAGATATAGGAGTTGCTGTGAGATCTGGAATTTTAAGGGATAATCACAGAAATATTATCACTCAGCTTCAGGACCTTGTAAGAATGGGAATATCCCTTAAGCTCTTTCATAATGTTCCTCAATGATCTGAAGCATGAAGGCTACTAAAAGGAATTGAGCAGGAAAAATGAGTAACCCCTATTCGTATTTCAGATCATGATGATTTTTATGCATCAAGCATCACAAGTCATGGGAGACCGTCATGATCAGAAGAACACAAGAAGAAAATGGGGAATAAACTTATATTCCTGGAAACCGATCATATCAATAATCGTAACAAATGAAGGCGCATTAACGTTCTTCCTGCTGAAATAATCCTCAATCCTGAATGATTATGAGCTCTTATCGAAGATACTCGTCTCAGATCCGCATTGACTCTCATGGCTCAAGCGGTTAAGGAAAATCAGATCGATCGCATTCATATACTTCGAGCAAATCGAAGAAATGGGATAAAAGAAGAGCTATTCACTTTAGAAGGCGTGGGCACCATGATTGAATGAAACTTTAAGCCAGAAATCGGAGATGCTCTTGAGTCGGATATTATGACACTTTTCTTGCTTTTATCAGCTCACAAATATTCAGGACAACTGAAGCCAAGAAGCATGGATTACCTCAGGGAACACTGGGGTAGATTCAAAGTTGCAAGAATCGATAATGTAGCCGTTGGATGTGTGGAAATGATTTCTATCAATAACGATACTCTTGAACTTTGAGGAATTGCCGTCAATCTCGACTTTATGGATTTCCGTATCGGAAAGAAGCTCATCGAGGAGGTTGAAAGATTTGCATACCTCCAAAGCAAAAATGTCATAGCAGTAACCAATAACCCAAAGTTAGGTGGCATGTTTGAATCTCGATGATATGTACGCGCGGAACATATCTTCCCGGACCGGATCGCTCAATCACCATGAAAAAAACTCTATTTAAAAATCATTTCTTAATTCTTTAACTCATTCATTATGAAAAAACTCCAAGACATCGTTGCTACTACAATCAAGGATTTATACGGAGCTGATGCTGCCAAGTCCATGGAATTATGAATTCCTCCGAAAAATCAAAATGCTGATTACTGCTTCAATATAGGTACGCTTGCAAAAGCGGTCAAACGAAGTCCGATAGAACTATCAGCAGAAATACAACCAGTACTTCAATGAAATGATGAGACTTTTCGACTCGTAAGTACTGTTGGCATATATATCAACCTCTGTCTGACAGATAAAGCATTTATTGAGATGTTGTGAGAACCATCAAGGGGGCAAGATCTATCAGGGAAACAAAATTGAACAGTAGTAGTTGACTATATCGGTGTTAATATTGGGAAACCTCTTCATATATGACATATATGTACCCCTTCCATTGGTCAGGTATTTTGTAATATATATCGCCATAAATGAATGAGGGTAATTGGTGATGTGCATACTGGGGACTGGTGAGGTATATTTTGACGCCTTATCGCATAATGGAAACGTTGGTGAGATGCAAAAAAACTTGAAACAGATCCAGTAAATCACCTACTTGAACTCTATCAAAAAATATCTGCTCTTATTGAGCCGGACGACGGAGAATGAGATGCTTCTGTGGATGAGACATGTAGAGCAGAATTCAAAAAACTTTCTGAATGAGATGCAGAGAATATGAAACTCTGGTCCGAATTTACAGCACATTCTCTCAAAGGAATGCAAGAAACTATAGATCTTCTCCATGTGAGACCTGATGTGGCTATTGGTGAAAGTTTTTATGAGGGACTCCCTCTCCCAAAGATCGGAGAGTATCCAGAGCTCCAATATAGCATGAAGGATGTAGTACAAGAACTTGTACAAGCGTGAATAGCCGAAAGAAATGAGGATGGGAGTGTATCTATCAGTTTTCCTGAAAACACGAAGCTTCCTTCAAATATTCTACAGAAACATGATGGAACTCATGGCTACTTTGCCAGTGACCTTGCCTGTATAAAATACCGTATAACAAATGGGTGGGACCCAAAGAAGATTATTTATTGCACTGATATTCGTCAACAACTTCATTTTCAACAAGTTTTTGCTGTTGCAAAGATGGCTGGATGGGTAGATGATGGCGTTGAATTAATTCATGCTCCAAACGGATTTATATCACTCCCTGAGTGAGCCATGAGTACCCGAAAAGGGAATATTATCCGTCTGGATAACTTGATTGATGAGGCATTTGTTAGAACAAAGAATATTCTCACGGAAAAATGACGCTCTCTATCAGATGAGGATATCCGAGAAATAGCTGTTGGGGGATTGAAGTATAGCTACCTCATGCAAGACCGAGAGAGGAATATCGTCTTTAGTTGGGATAAGGCTCTGAGTTTCGAGGGAAATAGCGGACCATATATCCAGTATGCCTATGTCCGAGCTAGGAAACTCTGAGAACAACTAGGTAATCCTGCGGAAATCTCATCAGAAATTGAGTTAACATTAAGCGAAGATGATAAGGAACTGATTAAGACTCTCGTGATCTTTGATGAAAAAGTTGATGAAGTACTAAAAAATCATAAACCTCACATATTAGCTCAATATTGTTATAACCTTGCATGAGCATTTAATAGTTTTTACGCCCATACTCCAAGTATTGTACACGAAGAAAATACATGATTGAAAAATCTTCGAACACTTTTGGTATCTTTATCTGCTAAACGTCTCAAGATGGGCTTTCAACTTCTTGGCATAGAGATGCCTTTTGAGATGTAGATGATTTTACCAAATAGTTGGCTTCGAGAACGAAGAGAGCCGATCACGGCGGAGAGTGATCGAGTCCCCCCCTGGGCACCATTGATACAAAAGTTTCTAGAGAAAACACAAAAAGAAAAAACGAGGAAAATCCAGGACTCGAATCTGAGTGCTCTCGCGGAATCTTCTGGAAGAAAAATCTTGCACACATCAGTTTCCTCTCTGTGAGGAACTTTTTTTTGCCTCTTTTTCTCCTTGTGAAAAAAATTTTGCGTGTTTTCCGGCTTTTTGTATACTCTTCATACCATTTATTACTCCTATGGCAAATATCAGTCGAGAAGAATTTACCCAGAAAGTTCAGGACTATATTCATCGCATTAATCAGATCGCACAGGAGCAATGATTTTCTGTTATGATGGCGTATTTCGTCTCGGGAAATGATCAGGATAATAGTCCCGATGATTTCATAATCGACTGGAGAAATATGAGCCTCAATGATACGATGTATGCGCTCGCTCGCTGGAATCAAGATATTCTGAATAACTTCGATGAAGAAGGCGATCGCGATAGATTCTGACCAAAATCCCCTGACCTTCACTAATTTTTATGACCCCATCTTTTGCTCTTCGTTATACGCGAGAAGAGTTTGAAGCAAGGTGAGATACTTTTCTCTCCTCCCTCCAGATTCCCGCTCGTGACCGTTCACTCTACAGACTTGCGAGTATTCATCGCTCGGTCCTGAACTTGAATGTTCCATGATATACCACTTCGAATGAACGTCTCGAATTTCTCGGTGATGCGATTCTCGAGTTTATTACGACTGAAAAACTCTACGAAGATTTTCCGGAGTATCCAGAAGGGAAAATGACTGATATTCGCTCCGCGCTCGTCCGAGGACGCAATCTTGCAGAAGTCGCTCGGACGCTTCAGATTTCTGATATAATTCAGCTTTCTCGTGGTGAAATCCTCGCACAATGACAGGATAACCCCTATATTCTCGCGAATACACTCGAGGCGATTATCGGCGCGCTTTATCTCGATCTTGGGCTTGCGTATACGAAGGAATTTATCCTGACACATATTTATGTGACACTTCCGCGTATCCTCGAAAAAGGGCTCTACGTCGATCCGAAGTCGTATCTTCAGGAGCTGACGCAGGCTGAGTGGTGACAGACTCCGATCTACACACTTGAGAATGAGTCAGGAAAAGATCATAACAAAACCTACGAGATTTCTGTCAGTCTCGGGGGCATTATTCTCGGAAAAGGTTCTGGAACTTCGAAAAAAAAGTGAGAGCAGGACTCAGCTGAAAATGCACTCTCACAGCGAAAAGAGTGGGAAGGAAGTATCCCACTTCCGAAAGTCGCACGATAGCCTACTTCGAGAGGAGTCGGATCGCCTCGATCGTCTTCTGCTCGATCGAGAGACTCGAATCGAGGGATTCGATCGTCTCTTCGACACGAGTTTTATCATATCCCATCTGGACGAGTGATGTGATTAGCTGAGTATTTCCGCTGTTTTTCGCTGTACTTCCAGAAGATGTAAATGACTGGAAATCGATCGAGCCTGCGAGCTCGACAACGATCTTCTGCGCGGTTTTCTTCCCGATTCATGGGACGCCAGAGAGGAGCTTATCATCATGGAGATTGATCGCTCGGACGATCGCATCGACGCCAAGTCCGAGGATCGCGAGCGCCGTCTTTCCTCCGACTCCGTTTACTTTCAGAAGCTTCTGAAAGACATTTTTCTCGATATCATTCGCGAAGCCGAAAAGCACTTCTGAGGCTTCTGTCCGATGATGATAGAGTGGAAATTCACATTTTCCTCCGATGAGATATTTCCCCAGTGCTTCGGGAGAGAGAAGGACTTCGAGTCCGAGTCCCGTCCCTTCCACGAGGATTACCGCTTTCTCGTCCATGATCGTCATCAGTGTCCCCGCGCAGTATGCGTACATATAGAAATGATAAAAAAATCGAAAGTATTCTACGTGATTCACAGAAAAAACAATCTCTATTTTCTTTTCTGGATCTTCGCCATGTAAAATCCTTCTGTATATCGACTCGGGGGAATGCGTACTGTTTTCTCGATATCTTCAGAAAATATTTTTCCCTGAAATGTCTGAATTCCAGGAATATGCGGAATAGAATCAGGAATCGATTCGGTAAGTGGGATGAGTGCGAGACTCGGATCAGATGCAAGAATACGAGAAATCACCGCTTCATTTTCCTCCGGCGCGAACGTACACGTCGAATAGAGAAGTATACCATTCGGAGCGAGCCGTCTCACACTTGCCTCGAGAAGTGTATACTGCAGTTCGGATTTTTTCTCGATATTCTGGAGCGACCAGAAGCCATATGTTTTCTCATTCTTCGTGGATATTCGCCCCTCGGCGCTACAAGGCGCGTCGAGCAGAATCCGATCATATGACCCTTCGTGATCTCTGAGATATTTCTCAGCTTCTGACTTCACGAAGAAAATATTCGTCGCTCACTGAAGTCGTGTATTGTGCTTCAGTTTTTCCATACGAATCTGATTCTGTTCGATGGCAGTAATCTTCCCTGTGTTCTTCATGAGGACACTCATGAGCGTCGTCTTCGATCATGGCGCCGAGCAGACATCGAGAATATTTTCATCTACTTTTGGCTCGAGTAGGAGCGCTGGAAGCATGCTGGAAATCCCCTGGAGATAGATTTTTCCATCATAAAATGCTCGGGTTCCCTTAATCGCGTACTCATGTTCTCGAGAAAATGTGAAGACTCATGGAAGTGCTGAAAATGCCTCCACGGCAATTTTTCTTTCTGAGAATTCTTCCGAAATCTCTCTCGGAAGTCTTTCTTCTCATGGGAATTTATTTCCATTTACCCGAAAAGATCCCACTCGTTCCCGTGAGAAACTCTCGATAATCTCGTCAGAAAAACTCGGAGTGATCGTCTTGATCCGTGCGAGCAATACCATCGGAAGTGGTTTGGCTTTATTGTGCTCCATTTCCGGCGATTACTTTCGCATGTCGCAGGATGCGATCGTGGAGTGTGTATCCTCGCTCGATCTCGGCGATGACTTTCCCCTCCTCGCCTGCTCACTGCATGACGACCTCGTGCTTGTCTGCATCGACTTCTTCGCCGACTGATGCGAATCCTTTTACACCGAGTGATTCGAGCGTCTTCACGAGCCCATTATAAGTCGAGCGGATTCCATCGACGAATGCGTCATTCTCAGCGTCTTTCTTCATGTCGAGTGCACGCTCGAGGTGGTCGAGTGTCGGGAGTATCCGCGCGAGAATATCTCCGCTGATCATACTGAAAGAGCTTATACGATCGCGTTCTTGGCGCATGAGAAGATTCTGGTAGTCTGCTTGTGCGCGAGCAAGTTTTTCCTTCAGTTGTGCGACTTCCTCACTTGGATTCGCTTCTAGTGTGGGCGTCGTTCCTGTCTCCTCCATACTTTCTTCGGGTGAAGTACCTGGTGTATCTCCCTGTGGATCCTGTGTCTGATCGTCTGTCATAAGATTTTTTATAAAAATAAACATCCTGAATATACCGAAAAAGAGAAAAATTTCCAGTTTTGTACGGTATTTTCCTTATGAAAATTCAGAACAGGAAAAAAAGAGAAACTTGAAAGAATTCCATTTTCTGTATTATAACACGTGTACCCCCTGTGATTTCCCCCTCCATGACTCTTCGTCTGTACTCGATCATCCTGCTTGTTATCTTCGCTTCGAGCCTCTCTTCTGCGCTCTTGCTTTTTTACTATATGAATCCGGAATGAGATTTTTCACTTGCTTTCAGTCTGATGGCTTTCTCGGTGATACTTGCTGGCGGGAGCCTCTTCGCTTTTGTCCTTTTTTTTATTAAGAAAATATACTACCGCGGAGAAGTCTACGTCGCGACGATGAATGCGTCTCTCAGACAGGCGACGCTCATCATGATCGGCACTATCGGCACACTCGGACTCTCGATCTACGGGATTTCTCAGCCAAAACTCGTGCTGATTATCTGGATGGTGATGATGGTCATCGAGGTGATGGCACAGGCACTCGAGTAGTTTTTTGATTGATTCTCGATCAGAAAGTATATAATCAGATCGTCCATAATTCACTCTTATGTCTCTTGAGTCCCCGGAAGATGCATGAGAACGAGAGAAAAGACTGTATTGTGCGAAGATGTTAGAGGATTTTTGGCGAAATGTGCCCCCTGATACAACGAGAGAGGTGCAAGAAGTCTGAGTCGCTGTAGCAAGTAGTCTCGAAGCCTGGGCGTATCCAGATTATGATAAACAAAGAAGAGACGAGTAGCACGCACGAGGTCATCATAGCTGCGTATTAAATTCTGTCATTCAGGATTCTGATGTTCGTAACTTTCTCAGAGGAGAAAAGAATTACACATTTATTTGACTTCTTCTTTTCTTTTCATATTATTTGCGGGCATTTCTTTTTTCTATTTCTATTCTATGATTGCATACGCAGTTCGTAAAGACGGTGAGTCCAATGATAAACTTATTCTCCGATATAAAAAGGCTTTTTTTCAGACACGTACTGCGAATCGCCTCAAGAATACACAGCAACATCATCGTGCTCCATCGAAGCGAAAGGTTCGTGAACAGGCGATTATCCGATCATTTTATCGAACAGCAGGAAAGAGATAGAATCCAGCGAGATGCGAGATGATTTCCGCGGAGTAGAGCAGTGGCAGCTCGCAAGGCTCATAACCTTGAGGTCGTGTGTTCGATTCACACCTCCGCAACCATTCTCTAGAACTATAAAAAAATGCACGAGAGTGCATTTTTTTGGTGGTTGTGTGGGGGATCCTACTTATTTTCTGTATTTCCTGGAGGTGTATGATCATCGATATCGAGTTTTCCGTTATCATCGAGATAGGCGCCTGCGACGGCGACACCTGTCCCGCCGAGACTTACTGTCATTCCTGACCAAAGTGCATGTTTTCCCCATTTTCCCACAAGCTCTTGCACCTTTCTCACTTGATTAAGATCATTCGCTGAGACAGCCACTTTTTTTAGAACTGCTCCCCCTGCTCATTTTATGACGAGTTCATTTCATTCGAGTGTTACTTTTCTCACCACACCATTTTTTATTCCTTGAAGCACGGCAGATTTTCCTGCTTTCAGTCAGAATCCGACTCCTGAGAAGATTCCTGAAGCGATCATCAGGGTGGATGCGACATCCGCGACGAATGCTCCACTATAGATCATGGCATTCAGATGTTCTCCCCGGCTCAGTGCCTCGATCGCGTCGCGTGCATCGAGATACTCTGCGAGGAGTGGGACCATTCCACCTGCGATTCGACCGCCTGTCGCGAGAGCATTATCGATACCTTCGCCATCAGCACTGTTCGCGAATGCCCAGCCAGCACCGAGTCCCGTAATTATGAGTCATCCACCGACAGTACTCATTCGGAAGTATTTATTTTTTCCCCCCGTTTCGAAATCGTGCACGGAAGTCGGATTTCTCTGATCCCGATAGGCTTTCCATTTTTTTCATAATCATTCGACATTTTTTATATTTCATATATTCGGAATATACTGACGAAATCGAAAGGCGAGCGTCTTACCGACGCCTTCATTCTGAAGCATTCGGATTATTACTTGCTCATTTTCTTTCATAAATCATGTCGATATTTCTGCGACTTTTTTCTCGATTGTTTCGACTTTTCTCATCTTTGGTTCGATCGCAGCATTGATTTTTGCATTCTTTGCTTTTTCCTCTGTGGTAAGATTCTTTCCTGTTGCATATCATCATTGCCTCTGTACTTCTTCCTGAATTTCTCGCATGAGCGTATCGACCTGTGTATTTTTTATCTCGAGGAGATCTTCGAGTTTCCCGCGAAGCTGTGCATATTCTCGAAGCGATTCATTCGTTCATGCGGGAAATGTATGGAGATTCTCTGCAGCTTGTACCTGAAATGCTTGGAGCTCGAGAAGATATTTGTCAGGCGTCCGAGCTCGTTCCATGAATTCTTTATAAATCCGGGCACCATTTTCACTGTCCATGCCCACTCGAAGCGCGGTCATGTGATACTCGAGTGCTCGCGCTTCGAGACCCACCTCACTGAGAGCGAGATATCGAAGATAACGTCCTTTCGCTTCTTCTGATGAAATGAGATCATTGATCCCTGCGAGACTTTTCTGATCAGTATCGAGAAGCTTGATTCCATCCTCTATCGTTCCATATTTTGGATGTTTGCCATCTTGAAACTGTTCCCGAATTTCTATTTCTCGTTTCTGCACGACTTCATCAGGATTATTCATAATTTCTGTGTATCGTGCTCTGTGTTTCTGGAGAAGCTCTTCTGCTCATTCTTTCGAGAATCTTGGGAGTTCTTTTATATCTTTTGTTCCAGAATGAAAAATGCTTTTCTGGAGGTCGGATGCTTTTTCCCAGGGTTTCATAAAAGTATATCGTGCCAGTGATGACGCTCCCACGGCTTCAGCACGAGCATCACGACTCTCTTCACTTTTTGCTTCATTCATGCCGATTTGTGTTTTTGCCCAGCCTACCGCTCATCATGCCATGCCCTCGAGACTGTGTGGGAGTCATCAGGCACCAGCAATATCGAGAAGTCATTCGAGTGTCGGATTTGCGACGAACTTCGCGACCTTTCCGACAGTTCCATCGATATCTTTTATCCACGCCATCAGCTGTGTACCGAAGAGCCCGAAGATTCCTCCGAGTGTGACGAGCATCCCGATTCATCCGATGCCGGGGATCTTCGAGAGGAGAGAAAAAAGCCATGCGAAAAATCATCCTCCCGCCTTTTCTTTATTTCTTCCTCCACCAAAAAGCTTATAAAGTCCATAACCTGCCGTTCCGATAAGAAGCATTTTTCCCCAGTGATTCTTTACAAAATTTATAATTTCATTCCCCTCGCTTGGTGCTTTTCCCTCTGCAATAGTTTTTCCGAGATCAGTGATTCCACTCGAAAATCATCTTGATATCTCTGTCGTGAGGATCGTCTTCTGCCAGATCTGATTCAGATACTGGTATACGGCTCTGTTTTCCTCTCGGACGATCGTGCGGAGCTTCCAGAGCATCAGCTGGAGAAATGGTCGCTCGGATGCTGGAATACCCTGAATACGCTCGGGTGTAAATATCTGGACAAGTTCTGTAAGATTCTGTGGCTTCGGATTCACGTCGTGGATCGCGAGAAAAAGCGTACTCAAGACTCGCTCGAGTTCGAAGAGTCAGCGTACTTGTGTCTCCACTGTTTCTCGTGGATTCACACGAAATGCAGGTCATGCTTCCCGATGTGTGTACATGATCTCAGCAACTTGCTCAGCTGTGAGATGTGCTTCCGCGAGAAAGCTTCCCCAGTCAAGATTCAGAGCCTGGATGTCTGCCTGTGTCTTCTCGAGTGCCTCTTGTTTCTCTCTTTCTTTCGCTTGCTGTTCCGGAGAAGGCGCTTGTGTTTCGGGCGTTGGCATTTCTGCTTTAGTCGTTTGTATTTCCACTTGAGGGTCACGTTTTTGGGTCATGGAGAAGAATAAAAAGCAAGAAATAAATTATGAGATCAGAAATTATCAGCCACTTTTTCCTATGATCATACTGCGAAGGTCTTCACAGCATCGAGCTGTGACTGGATTCATCTCATATTATTGCGACCCACTTGAGGATCGATGAACGTCCCAGCATCCGTGAGCTCCATATTATAAAAATTCTTTGTCTGTATACCCGTTAAAATAACATTATCAGAGTCGGTAGCATTTATCTCGAGAAGCTGAGGATCAATTCCGATTCAAAGCGAGGCATTTTCATCCATTCTCAGGATGTAGTGTGTCTCCCCGATCTGCACTATGTAAAAATCCACTCCATTTCCACTCGTTCCGAAGTATCGTTTTACTTTCATGTCTCCGAGCTCGTTTGTCGTGAGTTCTATATCCTCGATCCATGTTGAATACGTCCTTCTGCTTATTGAGTATGGTTTTTTTGTCTTGAGTTTTTCTGGATCTGGGAGGAGAGAATCGAGATTTCCTGCGAATGTGGATATCTGATCGATCATAGTACGAAGTGATTCTGTATCAACTCATGATTGCTTCGCAATCTCGATCATGCTTGCACGGAGCGCATTCACCCACCCAAGAAGGTATGTTCTCTGAGTTGTATAGTCTTGTAGTGGGAGCTTCTTTTCATCGAGTCATTTGGCTATCTCGGTTGTTTTACTTGTTATGGTTTCAAGTTCTTTTTGTATCTCGGGAAGTGTACTTTTCTTCCGTGAGGTGTCTATTGCCCCATCACCCACCTGGGGGATGCCTTCTGCGAGTGTCTTCAGTGAGGGGGCTGTTTCCTTCAGAGAAGCAGGAGCGCTTTCGCTCTGGATTTGTGGTGTTGCTGGTGTTCTTGATGTTGATGTGGCTGGTGCTGTTGCGACCGGTGTTACTCATCCTACTGTTGGTGGTATTTTCGGAGCTTCGTACGCCCACTTTACAAACTCGAGAAGAGTTTTTGCCTGCATGATACCTCGTAACTCAGCGGCGTGTTGTGACTCTGTTTTATTTGGTTTCTCTACTCGTAGTTTCTCGAGTGCTTTATTTTTTGTGAGTATCAAGCGTTCTCGTGCCACCTCCAGATCTGCTTCTTGTACGAGATCTTTGTTTCCTGCCTTTTCTAGATTGAGAGATGACATGGTCTTCTTCCATTTTTCTCATGTAAGGTTATCGAGTGTCGAGGCTTTTGCATTGACAAACTCTTTTCTCTGCCCACCCTCCATGATCGTGTAGTTACTCATGTAGTACCAGAATACCGCTTCATTCTTCGCATTGACACTCCAGCCGGCGAGATCCCCCATTTTCTCTCAGAGCCAGCTGAAGCCATCACTGATACTGAGTCCGATACTCCCGAAGAATTTATACACCCAGCTTTCTGTGTCGACTTTTCCGCTCAGGGCATCAAGAGTAGGACGCCAGAGTCCTATTCCTTGCATAAAAATAGCGCCAGCGAGGATCCCCATCGGGTAGGTGATAAATTTACTCTTCGCTCCGATCATGCGTGTAAACATAAATGCCATCAACCCCAGCGCCCCAGCGGGACCAATATTTTTCAGGAAGTGTGGAATAACGGTGAGAGGATTTTGTGTAAATTTTTCCCATGTCATCGGATCCATCGGTTTGAGATTATGCTCTTCTAGAAAGGTATTTCCTGCTGTTCCCATTTTTTTTGCTGCATCTTGCGATGCTTTTTTATCTTCCTGAGTAGGAGCAGGAAAAGCAGTAGGATCTCTGAGATACGCGAGAATATATGCTTTATTGTCAGGAGATAGTCGCGAATTCACGACAAGACTTCGAATACGTGTTTCTTGCTCTGGTGTAGGGTTATTAGAAAGTGTGAGTGGTGCATTCCGATGGGGTATTTTTGCAAGCATAGCATTGATATGGTCCTTTGGATCACCCTTTGGGGCATTGATTCTGTTACGTAAATCCTGTGCTGGTCTCCAAAGCTTTTTCCACTCGGACACCTGCCGAATCATCAGGGTACGCTCAGGATCCACCTGATCTTTCGAGTTATATATCTGATGTGTTCCCTGATCGTAGTAGTATCAGCCTGCTTCAAGTGTGGCGAGTATGGGCACCATGCTTCCAAGTTGGTGGGCGGTGGGTTGATTTTCTTGTATTGACTGCTGAAGTCGTATCATGAGTGGCGTGAGTGCCCCGGGATTCTCGAGATGATTCTGAAATCTTACTCCATTAGTAGCACTTCTCGCATTCTCTGTAATACCTCTTCTTGTCTCAGTGAATCGTGAGGCCAGTTCTGTAAATTTTTTCCTTAGTTTGGGTGAATAATCGCCACTATCGAATATACCTTGTATTCGACGAATCTCTGCATCTATACCCGATAATCACTGACGCTCATTTCCAAGAGAATCAATGGATGCCTCCAGAGAAGATATATCTTTCGAGAGTTCGGATTCTTGTGATGAGGAGGGTGTATCAGCCATGCAAGATAATAGTCATTGATAGTGTAACATATTGATTTTCTTTTTGCAAAAAAATGGAGATATGTTTCAATAAAACACCCATTTCTGAGTGTTTTATCTTTTTCTGAATTCTGAGATTTATAGAATAACGAAAAATTTCTATGGATTTCTCGGTGCGATTTGCCTTGTGAGTTGTGTGATACTTCTAAGTCCATCGTTCGGATCGAGAATCTCCCAGATGTCACTCTTGAGAAGCTCAATTCATGTTGGTGGGGCACTGTCCCATCCATCCACCTTTTTTTCATAATCTTCAATTTTTCGTAATAGGGCGATGACATGAGCCTCAAGGGTGTTTATCATGTCTTGCCGTTTTTGATCGAGTTGATACTGGGGACTTTGTATTGTGATGGGGGGTCAGAGCTCCTTGATATTGGTCTGTATGGAAAGCAGCCCCTTACGAATTTCTGAGAGTAATTTTGGATAAGCTGTAACTATGTCCTGAATGGTTTCTGCTGATTGTGTGTTCTGAAGTATTCTATGGCGTGACGTTAGTTTCGCATGACAAACTAATATAGCAATTCCCGCGAGACCTATATTTGTAAGTTTATTAGTTAAATGTTTATGGTTTATCAAAGATATTATATTTCATCGTGGATTGTCAAAGTCTGTGACTATTCGATCGTCTTGACTTGCACCGTTTTGACTCGGAACTGGTGGTGGATTTTCTCGGGAGTTTTCTTGATTCTCTGGATTTCCCGGTGGAGTTGGGCTAGGGTTTTGCCTATTCTCTCATGTTAGTGGGGGTGGATTCTGGGGCAGGATTCACCTTATAAGCTCTATCATATATTCGAGACCGTTATCTGGATCGAGAATCTCCCAGATGTCACTCTTGAGAAGCTCATTTTCATCTGGAAGGGTATATCACCGAGGAGATGCATCTTTCGGGTAGAGTCGCTGGAGTTCTGGAAGATACTTCTTTCGATATAACTCTATTTCTGTCTCGAGACTCCGTATAAAGTCTCGCTGTGTACGAGAAAGGTTATATTTTCAGAGTGTTGGAATAATTTTCTCTGCAAGGGTGTTGAGTGAGTGATTGAGTTTTATGAAAGCCTTGAGAGTCTCCCCTATGACCGCGGTGTCTAAGAATGGTGCGACCTCACGCCTCATCCGTACATTCTTATCCGGAGTAAAACTCACAGTTGTGAGCTCTTGATAATAGACATTGAGATTCTCTTTTTCTGTCTCCAAATCCTTCGTTACAGTTTCGATATGTTCGAAGAGCTTCGTAAGTTCAGTAGAGTTGTTTTTAGTATTTGTGCTCGGGGGCTCTGGTGAATTCTCTGTGTTTGCTGGTGGTGTTCATGAATTTGAATTGCTCTGACTTGGGGTTGGTGAACTTCCCCCTGCATTCGGGCTTCCTGATGGACCTGATGGACCTGATGAACCTGATGGACCCGATGGATTCGGTGGACTCCCTGATGGACCCGATGGACCCGATGGATTCGGTGGACTCCCTGATGGACTCGATGGACTCCCTGATGGACTCCCTGATGGACTCCCTGATGGATTCGGATTCGATGGTGGATTTCCTGCATTCGGATTCGGACCCCCTGATGGATTCGCTGGTGGATTTCCTGATGGACCTGATGAACTCGGTTGTGGATTCCCTGCATTTGGATTCGATGATGGATTCCCTCCACCCGCACTCCCCTGATTACTCTGTGATGCCTGATTCGAAGCAGGCGTGATAGTGGTAGAGCTCAGCATCCTCTCTAGGTTTACGAGCTCCATAGCCGCGAGCGTGTCTTCCTCTAATCAAGGAGAATTTTTTATTCATCGCTCCCTCGCAAGTCTTTCAAAAACCCTCTTCTGTTCCGCTTGCTCCATGCTATTTCAGACAATTTCTGCGATCTTCTCTACCCCCCATCATGCTGCCATCAGCGTTCATCGGACGGATTCTATAACGGCTGGAAATATTCCATCGAGTCCAGGATTCACTCCAGAGAGACGCTCCCGTATTCCAGTATCAAGAATACCCCATGCTCCTCATGACACACCAAGTATTCCATTTACTAACCATGATGTGATACCTGTGACTCATGTCGCTGTCAGGGTCGCTGTACGTGGAATCGTAAGGAGTCAACGTGCAAGTACTCGTCGTGGAAGCGATGCCACTGCCCGAAAGAATCATGCCTTTTCTGGAACTTTTTTTGCCCAGTCTTGAGCCTTTCCTACTTGTGCATCCAGCCATTTAGATCACCCATATAATCCATTTTTGAGTATCCCTTCTCATGCGACCCGTTTCAAGAGTCATTTTCATAGAAGATCGACGATGACAATATTAAGCGTTCATGCCACCATCTTTGCACCATTTTTGAGAGGCGTGGACTGGAGTATGTTTCTGAATGTGTTTGCACCCTCCTGAATAGAGTGGATACGAGAGGGTTTTGTATTCCCAAGATGATTTCTCGGGTTGCTATAGAGATCGTCACTTGCTGCAAGTCTGTCCATGATATACTCGATGAGTCGGGCCTGGAGTCCATTTATATTGCTGAGATGGGGGAATAAGTATGAAATAATCAATCTCAGTCGATGTGCGATTTCGGTATTCAATCATGGGTCATCCGTTCTTGCAAAAAGTCGAGGATTCTCTCGAAATGTCTGTGAGAGATAAGCAGTCTCTATAGGTCCCCCTATCATCTCACGTGTCTTTTGTCTCGTGTTCTCGGCATATAACAGCTCTAGTTGTGATCGCTGATTTTTGAATATTATTGTTTTTGTTTTTTCGAGCTGTGTTTTTGCATCGATCAGAAGTTTCTGAGACATGTACTGGCGGAAATGCTCTTCAAATACAGATTGCCGTTTTTTATTTCTTTGAAAATAATCATGATATCATGAGTTATTCTGAAGATCATAGAGCGCATCTTCGACAGTCTTCCGATTATATGTACCTTGATTATCAAAAAAAGTTCCTCTATAGTAATCTTCAAGCCTTTCATCCTCCCCCAGTCCCGCTACAGCAATGAGCGTCTTCTCGAGCTGTGTAATCTGTCTCGGAGAGAGAACGATATGATTTCCTCAGTAGAGTGGGTAGTGAATTGTAGTATACTGCTCGTGAGCGACATTCATCTGTATGAAGGCTTGACGCATCTCCTCTACACGAGGATCTTCCATGTTGCGGATCGCTTGTGTTATATTATCTGGAAATGTAATATGTAGCTGGGAGAGATTATTCTCAGTATAGAGAATTCGTTTTATCAGGTCGAGTCCATTTGTGGTCGTCGGATCATTGAGGTAGGTAATAAAGTTCTGTAACTTGTTTTTATGAGGGAAATTCCTATTTTGTAACAATGTATCGAAGTATTGAAGTATGAGCTGTCTTGCGTCCTGTATACGCGCTTCATTTGGCGCGATACGGAGGGTCCGATATATAGCATCGATGTAGAGAATATCATTCGACCGATCAAAGGTGAGCGTATTCGGATTTCTTCCAAGTGCATCAGGTGCTGGGGGAGCGTTACTCGTCGAGTGTGAAATACCTGATGGCGCCCCAAGGGAAAAACACACTTTTATCTTCTGGATGTTCTGGATGCGAGTATACATAGGGTGGAGTATTATGGATGTATTTTATAGGTGATGAACCTCGGAATGTTATATTCTCTGAAATGTTGCTATGAGAGATCAGTCTTGCACGATAGGCAAGGAATCTCGCTTTTCGAGTGCAAATATCTGAGCGATAGGAACGTTTGACTTTGGGAGTGTGATATTGGGTACAAAAAATCCTTCCATGTTTATGAGAATAGTTTCAGGGGTCATCTGAATACCTGCGATACGCTTCGAGAAGAGTGTACTCTTCTTGACCGTCAGGGTGTACTTCTTATCTCCGATCATAAATTCCCCCGTTCCAGAATTATATGATACTGTCTTCTCCTCCCCACCCACTGTGTACGTAAATGGAAATGTCGTTGCTTTTTTAAATGCATCTTGGAATATGTGTTTCTCATCTGCTCCCCCTTCTTTCGATTCTTCCGGCTTACCTGCTTCTGCTGGCTTCGCCGGTGTCGCCTCAGGTTTTTTCTCATCATCTGGCTTACCCGTCAGATTGATGACTTTCTTCATGATCGCACTATTGCTGATGACGAGATCTGGATCTTCTGTCCACGTTTTCTTCGTCTCATCCCAGAAATATATTTTTTCTCCTATACTTGAGACGGTTTTTATCGTGTCTGGCTTTCCTTTTTCCTGGATTTTCCGAGTCTTTATGACTTCTTGTTCACCGATCTTTGCTTGTTTCTGCTCGGGTGTCGGATCACTCTGCTCACCCACGAATTCATATCCATCCCCCGCACGCAGATCCTCGAACTTCGGAGGTGTTTTCTCGGCTGGAGTTTCTGGTTTACTATCTGTTTTTCACGATGTACTTGCAGTCGATACTGGAATATCCTCGACCTTTCCCTCGTTCAGACTCTTCATAATCGCTTCCATGGGGGAGACGACCCCGTTTGCATGTGCTCGAATCATCTCGTCCAGTCATGGAAATACGATGCGTTTATGTGTATTCCCAGCGGAGAACTCGAGTTTTCCCGTCGAGAAGATGCTCTGCCAGAATCATGCAGTCGTCGAGTTAATTTTCCACTCTTTTATATTCTTATAAAAATCCCCGAGCATCGTCCGAGTAACCGGCTTTCCATCAGGCATTCGCATATCGACTTTCTCGAGAAATGGAATCGGTTTTTCTGACTGACTCATTTTCCCATCCTTTCAGAATGAGAGAAGTGTGAGAAAACTTTTTCGAGACCACATCTCCGAGTCGAGATAGCTCTCGAGATCCTCCTGAGACTCGATGCCGAGAAGAAAAGCGAGAAGTGTGCTGATCGGTGGTTTGCGGAGGAACTTCAGTATACTTTCCCCGAATACTCCCATTCCAGCAATTTTATCGAATACACTATCCTGAAGAACTCAGAGATTGCTGAGTTTCGTATCCATCGTCACGATTATACTTTTTGTCTCGGGGGACTGTATCGGGAGAGTAATCGCGAGCGCTTGATCGACTGTTTTTCCTTGCAGAAGTCCACGGATGGACCCTGTATTCTGGAAGAGTGCAAGGAGTTTTGCACGATCTTTTTCCTGTGTGAGCGTCGCTGTGATCGTACTTAGATATCCCTCCATGAGTCTCGTTACGCGCGTCTTCATAGCTTCGATCTGGGGGCTTATTTCATTTGCTTGGTCCTCTTTACGTGAGAGCTCATCGGTCTGTACGCCTTTTCCTATCATCCTGAATGTACTATTTATAAATCCGAGTCCACGTGTAATACCTTGTTGTCGGGAGATATCATCGAGCGCCATATGGATCATCGAGTATTGTATATTTCAGAAATAACTTTTTGTCAGCTCTGATCCATCGAGTGTCGTCTTGATTTTTTCAGAAAGTGAAGAGCGTGTGACCAGCTCATGAAATGCGTGAAAAAATGGTGATTTTGTTTCCTCCAGCATTTTTATAATTTCGACATTTCATCGCAGAGATTCTTGTTCATCATGAGAAGTCTCTGGCGCTTTGTTCTCTCCCTCTTTGTTCTCTCCCTGTTGAGGATTCCGAGGTTTTTCCAGAGCTTCTGGAGATTTTTTCGGAGTGGTTTCTTGAGGGATGGGGGATGATGATGGTATTTCAGCCATAATTATGGTATATGGTGCGATTGTAGCATATCTCAGAAAAATGCACAAATTCTTCACTCTTTTTCTTTTGACTTCTCTTTTTGAGAGGGATATAATGTCGTCACTTTATTTCTTATTTTTCCATATGAGATATGTATTTTCTCTAGGGGGTGCGTCTTTCTTACTCGCATCTTTCTGCGTTATGTGACAGGCTTTTGCGACAGATAATACAGAGCTTATTTCACCAGGAGGGACGGTAGAAAAGCAGGCGACATACTCATATCGCACATTTGCATCCTGTGAAGAGATGGAGTCAGTGACCGCAAGTATGCTCTCTGGTATGACCGATGCAGTCAGTCGATGAGGAGCATGGTATGAGAAAGCCGCTGTCGATATGGTGGCGCCCCAAGCACTCGGCACATCGACCATGTCAGCAGGACACTCACAGACGAATATTCAAGTAAGCGGTATCGATGAGGCAGATACAGTAAAAACAGATGGAAAATATATTTACTCCTATCAGGAGGGTGAGAAAGCCGTCGTGATCCTCGATGCGAATACACTAAAAAGCGTCCAGAATATTCGTGTTCCAGAATCATACTATGATGTAAAGATCTATGTCCAGGATAATACACTTATTCTGACCGCAGCTCGAAGCATCACGTATAACGCACGCTGGTACGGATGGTATGATAACACACAGCGCGGAATCGTAGCGGTCTATGATATGACCGATCGTTCTCGTGTCTCACTTGAGCGCGTGATCCAGCTCGATGGGACTATCTCTGATAGTCGTCTCGATTCTGATGGTATCATGACACTCATCGGTACGAACTACCTCGGGATTCCTCCCATTTATTACAGTGCTGATACTACCTTGGCGACGCCATATACATATGCGGCACGCTCGCTCATCCCGAATATTTACGATTCTACCTACTCGGTTACAGATGGATTTAAGACAGAAAGTCGACGTTCTCTCGACTGTACTGAGATCGGAGCGGTGCTCCCAGATGATCTCTCGACACTCTCGGATTCATACTATTCTCCAGCAGTTACGACCGTCGTACGTTTTGATACGAAGGCAAGTTCTGGGGCACTCGATTCGAAGGTAATTTTCTCGAGTAATCAGCAGATTCATCTTTCCCATGATTCTCTCTATCTTACGACTCCTGTATATTCATACGGAGAGAGCACGTGTCCTGCGGGAGCAATGTGTAAGACGATATGGAATCCAGTGACATCCTCTTCGACGATCGTTCATCGTTTTGCTTTTGATGGAGAGCAGACGCAGTATGTCTACTCTCACACCATTGCAGGAAGTCCACTCGATCAGTATAGTATGGATGAGGATGCATCAGAAAATCTTCGCATCGTAACTGCTGTCGATGGTCAGACACAGAGTACTGCTGTTACAGTCCTGAATTCACTCGGAAAAGTCGTCGGGACACTTACGGATATTGCCCCAGATGAGAATTTTCAATCCGCTCGATTTATCGGAAATCGTCTCTATCTCGTAACTTTTGAACAGATTGATCCATTTTTTGTCATCGATCTGAGTAATGCATCGAGCCCGAAGATACTCGGAGAGCTGAAAATCCCAGGATACTCGACATATCTTCATCCATATGATGCAGATCGACTGATCGGACTTGGATATGCGACAGAAGAAAATAATTTCTGAGGAACGCAAAATGCCGGAATAAAAATCGATCTCTATAATGTCGCTGATGTTACAAAACCCGTACAGGAACAGTCACTCGTACTCGGAGGAATCGGATCGTATTCTGAAGTCCTCGATAATCCACGAGCGTTCGTCTGGGATGCAGATCGTGACCTTCTTCTCATGCCTACACTTCTCATGGATTCTGATACAACAGGATACACGAAGGGTGCATTTCAGTGAGTCGTCTGAGTGGAGATTACTCCCGAGGCTATCGCAGAGAAATTCCGTGTCACACATATCACATATGCGAGCGGAGCAGAAGATGCATGGAAAAAAGACTGTGAGGAATATCTGAAAGAGACGGACACGGCTACATGTGTAAAACTGCTCGATGGTACAGAATATTGTCCAGGAAATACACGGTATGTCCCACAGTATTGTTATGAAGGAGCGACCGTCGAGTCGTATATCGCTGATCACATCTGGGAATACTCGAATGACTATATTAACCGAGCACTCTATATCGGAGACTCGTTCTATACGATCGGAAATTCTCGCATCTCGAAGTGGAACTTCGCGAATACAGCGACGCCGAGTGCGACTGCCGAATTCGCTTCTGAGTGAGTGCTTCAGTATATCTCGAGTTTTATCAGATAGTACATAGTACACGGAGAAATAGCAAAAAGAGGGCCATCTGCCCTCTTTTTGCTATTGGGGGGTATTACATATAAAAATCAAAATCGATAGCATAGAGTTGCGATTCCAATGAACGAATAAGGTTATTCAAAATCGAATGGGCGTTTTCAGCCCCTTGATCAGTACGAATTATGCAATCCTTTTCCACACTCGCACGTATCCGTTTGAGTGTGGTTATAGCACCCTTGAGCTTATCATCATGTGCAGGATCAATACCTTGCTCACCTTTTGCATGCTGCTCCGCCATGTTCACGAGATTTTGTAATCGATATATAACTGGCGGAAGAAAATTGTTCGGGTCAGTATTAGTGCCGAGAACTGCATCAATCTTCTGTCGAATAGTGAATGAAGTCCTGCTGGATTCATCAAGATAAGGGAGAGTTTCCCAATACATATTGGAGGATTCTTTATCAGTACGCATAGTCGTGTAGTTAAGAATAAAACAAAGATTGTTATATTCAAAATATAATAATTGTCAAATTTATCTTTATAAGATATCTAGAATACTCATTTTACAGCTTTTTCTCCTCTCTTTCTTCACGGATTCTCTCGATGAAATCCTCGAGTAATTCCGTGGATTGCTCCTTCGTCTTGTAATTTCTGACAGAAATATTTCCTTCGTTCACTTCCTTCTCGCCCACGACCAGGATATAATTCACATGATCCGTCTCTGCGTTGCGGATTTTTTTCCCGAGTCACTCAGACGATATATCGAGCTTCACACGGATATCCGCTTTTTTGAGCTCTGCGAAAACCATATCAGCATATGTACTGAATTTCTCACCGACAGGGATCACGACTGCTTGCACCGGAGCGAGCCAGAGTGGGAAAGTCCCCGCAAAATGCTCGATCATAATCCCCATAAATCGCTCGAGTGATCCAGAGATCGCGCGGTGAATCACGACGGGCCGCTCCTCTTCTCATTTTTCATTCATGAACTTGAGCTCGAATCGATTCGGAAGGTTAAAATCACACTGGATCGTCGCGAGTTGCCACTCTCGACCGATCGCATCCTTAAACATAAAGTCGAGCTTCGGTCCATAGAATGCTGCTTCCCCTTCGATTCTCCGATAATTCAGACCATTTGCCTGTGCTGCTTCTTCGAGAGAAGATTCAGCTATTTTCCATACTTCATCCGATCCGAGATATTTCTCGAGGTTATTCGGATCCCGAACCGACCATGAGACCCAGTATCCTTCGAGCAGTCAGAATGTCTTGTAGAATTCTTTTATAATCCCGACGATCGTGGAGACTTCCTCCTTGATCTGAGAAACTCGACAAAAAAGATGTCCATCATCCTGCGTGATCGAGCGGACACGTGTCAGTCATGAGAGTTGCCCCGTTTTCTCGTCACGATAGACTGTCGCAGGCTCGAAGTATCGGATCGGCATATCACGATAACTGAACTGATTATCCGCGAATATCTGCATATGATGCGGACAATTCATCGGTTTTACATGAAATTTTTCCTTGCTCGTTCCGCCCCACACAGAGAACATATCTTCGAGATAGTGCCCCGCATGTCCGCTCGTAATGTAGAGATCTTCTTTTGCGAGGTGTGGCGTCCAGACTCGGAGGTATCATTTATCTTTATGAAGATTCCAGAGGTACTCTTCGATTTCTTTTCGGATGATCATTCCCTTCGGTTGAAGGAGTGGGAGTCATGAGCCGACAAGATCAGAAAGAGTAAAAAGCTTGAGCTTTTTCCCGAGGATTCGATGGTCGCGTTTTTTCGCTTCTTCCATCATGTTCGTATAGTCTGCGAGCGCCTTCGCATCTTCGAACGCGAGTCCATAGATGCGAGTGAGCTGAGGATTTTTCGCGTCTCCGCGCCAGTATGCGCCTGCGAGCTTATCGAGCGTGTAGCTTCACTCTGGGATTTCCCCCGCGTATTGCACGTGAGGTCACTGACACATATCGATAAAAGTCGCCTTTCGGAAGTCATATTCAGAGTCGCTCCATTTCTTTTCCTCGACCGGGACGACTACTTCCTCTCCTTCGATTCTTGCGCACGTCTTCGGATTTTCTAGGAATGAAAAATCCTTGTATGCAGGATTTTCATACTTTCCGATATTCGCGAAAAAAGAGATGGTTGTCTCGCCTTTTTCTCCGAGGTCACGGATCATCTCGAGTTTATATTTTTCCCCGAGCGCCGACAGAAGGGTCTCTGCATCCGCAAGAGAAAGAGAAAACTGTCGAAATTCCTGATTTTCACGAATGATGGATTGCATTTTTTTCTCGATATCCTTCAGTCGTGCTTCCTCGAGCGGAGTATCGCCAAAATCCATATCGTAATACCATCATGTGTCCACATCGGGACCGATAGCGAGCTTCACATCGGCTCCCATAATCATGCGAGTTGCCTGCGCCATGATATGTGAGAGCGAGTGGCGTCGTGTGGAGAGAGAAGACATAGTGAAAAAGTTATAAATTAGAAGATGATCTCGAGATTTTTTATCTCAGAAAAGTATGCTCCAGCAGAGATTTTCTTGAGTATGGATTTATTCTGGATGAGCTCTTCATTGTTCCAGTCAATCCAAAATACTCATTCTGATTTCTCGGGCTCTGCATTTATTGGCATTCCATGAAATTGCTTTACTCTGAAGTAGCAGTCAAAATATGTCCTATCAGTGGTATCAATACGATGACATATGTGAACGAGTTCCAGATCGGATTCTGGAATCTCCAGACCGATTTCTTCTCGTATTTCGCGCTGTATCGCCTCTTTGAGTGTCTCTCATTCTTCGATATGTCACGCAGGATAGCCATACCATCCATCGAGATAGCCCGTATTTTTTCGCTTTACGAAGAGCATCTCTCATGTATCATTCTCGATGAGAGCATAGACAGCCCCATAAAATTCAGGTTTTTGCATGATTTCTAGAATAAAAAAATAAAAACTCCCGCTTGGATGCAGGAGTTTTCTGACTCTCAAAAAACCTATACACCAAGCGAAAATACAGAACATGACGTATCAAGTTGTGCGACCATGGCAAGGGTTCGTAAGAGACTATTGCCTCGAGTATATATCTTTTTTCTTTTTTGCAAAAAATATGTGTGTTTTCAGTCTCTGTGTACTGGAATTCTATTTTTACTTCGTTCATGCGTATCGATTTTGCGCGAGATGATGGTGCTAGAGTTCTGTCATTCCGGATTTATCTCGGAATCTATATTTTCTTGGCATGGAATTCCTCCACGGAAATTCGACTTTCTGTCTTTTTACACACAGAGATTTCCGCTTCCGCGAAGCAGTAGAAAAACTGGCGTTTTTTTCTAGCTTCATGCTTCCACTCAGATTGCATGTATGATGACACAATCCTCTTTCATCACCACCAGGGGGGATTCGGTATTCTCTGATCTTTCTGGAGTTTTTTTCTTCTGAAAGCGATTTCCTTCACGCATTTTTCACAGATATCAGGAACGTCAATCCAAAAAAAATCGTTGCAAATGCAGGAAAAAGAATATGATTTCTTTGTCTCTAGAGATACGTTTCTACTTCATAATTATTTTTCTTTATGAAAATGCGTTTTTCTCTGTCATGTACCCTCGTTTTGGTATTTGGCTTGCAGACATTTCTCTCTTCATATGTGTACGCCACCTCAGAATTATCATCAGATAATTCTTTTTTGTCTGAGACTTCCCTGAAACTCCAAGAAACGGATAGCTCTATCGAAAAGGTAAAAATAAATAAGAAAGATGTCGAGGCGGCTCAGACACTGCTTCAGTCATATATAGAAGAATTGGAACCGTACGATCATTTCTGGAAGTGAAATAATCCCGAGCCCGCAGGGAATCCTGTTCCATATTACACGGATGATACAAGCAGTCCGATCGTCTACGAGTGGAAAATTCAGTGTGATAATACTTTCGACTGTGGTTCAGTTATTATTGCTACTCTCGATGGAGAATCGAGGGTAATGGAAGCGGGGACCGATGGACTCGCGAACTATGAGAGATTGACACAGGGATATGAGAAAAATAAGAATAAGCTCTATTATTACAGTGCGGTCGAGCAGTACGTCGAGAGCACATCTCAGGATGAAGTAACCGTAAAAGATCTCGAGGATACAACGCAAATAATGACTGATAAAAAAGATGCGAAAAATGCTCTGAAAGAAACAAAGGAACGAGCGAAAGAAATCAGAAAGAGTGGAAAATTAAAATTTAAAGATGAAGACGGAGGAATGTCATATTCAGGTACTGTGACAAAAGATGTCCCCTGGACGAGTGGAACCTGGCGTTGTAATAGTGCAGTTCCGTGTTATGATCAGCCAACAGCAACGTATAATGGGGTAACATGTGTAAATTCTGGTGGTTGCTGACCCACTGCTCTTGCGATCATCTTCTGATATTATGATCGAAAGGGAACCTATCCGAATCTTTATGGAAATGCATCAGTCATCGCTTCCGATGTCTCCGTCGATGCGAGCATGGTACAATCGATCGGAAATTATATGGGGACGGTGTGTACTGCGAATGGTGGTGAAACTTCATTTGGTTCTATCGCACTTGGCATGCAGTATGCGCGAGATCGTGGATACAGTGTCTCGAATGGGACACATGTCTGAGGAGTATGGAGTGCATGGATCCGCGTCGTCAATGAAGTCAATGCACAGCGACCACTCATTGTGAATTACCATAACGGTAGTCCTACTACTCCGAGTTGACATATCATGGTTGCGTATGGTTACCAGTCGACTCCGAGTAAAATGATCCACGTAAATTTTGGATGGGGAGCATGATTCCCTGACAAGTATATTCCAAGTGATACTGCTATTACAAGTACGAATGTTCCTGGAGTTAATCCTGATATTATTTGAATGAGTCTCGTCAGTATCGTAACCGTTCCTCTCTAAAATTATATGAAAAAGATCATATCCTTCCTTCTGGTATTTTTCATACTTTCCCCTTCTATCTACGCGAGCAGTATGTTTTATTTCGAGGAAGGATATGGAAATCTCTATCATGAATGACTTCGCCTCTCCGACCTTCTCTATGCTCAGAGAACCGCGAGAAAAGCAATGACAACGAATCTCGAGCTGACAGGATGTCGACTTCACAATGACTATCCCATTCCACTTTACCTCATGAATGACGTAAATCCGAGTCTCGTAGTTTCTCCTGGTGTCCCATATACCCTCTATTGGTTTATCGATTGTAAACATATTGTCACCCATGAATGGATACCTGCAAATTATTTTGTGATCCTTCCTCTTGAGGGTATTCGTACAAATGCGTATAACTCATGAACTAACGTACTCTCTCAGGAAAGTCTAACTTTTTTTAAGATCAGTACTTGGTTCAATGAATATGAGAATCTCACGGATACTTCTATGATCCAGTATATAGAGCATAAACGGGGAGTAAGTCTTCTTGTACGGGATCAGGATGGAATAGTCATCGATGCGGAAACACGCTGGAAAGTTCAAGCTCCGTCTGATGAACTTGCAACACTTCAGGATATTCTCTGAGACAAGTGGCATCATCCATAAGATTTTTTTCTCTCATTTATGCGAATCTTCATTTTTTCTCTCCTTCTTCCCATCTTCCTTTTCTGAAATATTTCAATCACTCATGCCTCTCTTGGTGTAACATGCGAGACAGAGTTACTCTATGCGATAGAGAATCCCTATGAGAATATTTATCACGAAGAGGTGCCTGATCGGATGTTTCATCTCATACTTGATGGATGTTATGAAGATAATAAGTTTTCAAATGCAATGAATGAAATACTCAGACAATGAATACCCCCATTCCAAACAGGGACACTGCTTCAGATTATTCCTGTATATCATCCCCGTTTCTCTTATCCGATGTTTCTCATATCGGTAGGAGGATCTTCCACAGGAACATACACTCAGATGCTGTCTTCTCCTGGAAATTACTGGGCACTCTATAATTTTCCTTGTGGTGGACTCGATTTCTCTGACAATAGACAAAAACTCCATTGCTTCTATCCTCGTTATACAGGAACTGAGCGAAGAGAGCTCTATTTTCTTTCTCAATCAGAACCATATCGCTCCGCACCGATAATTCAGTTTTATGTCTATCGGCTTGGACTCCTTCTCGTTGCTCGGGATGAGTCGTGAGAGATAGTTCACTGGGATTATGAGAAAAAGGAATATTCTTTCACGGAAGACGATCTGCGATACTTTCTCTGAGACAAGTGGTATCATCCGTAGATTCTCGTGATTTCACAAAACACTCTCATGTTTCTGGGAGTGTTTTGTTTTTCTGAAGCATTCTTCTTCACCATTTCTTCACAGATATTTCGAACGTCAAGCGAGTTTCAGAAAAATATTTTGCAAATTCAGAGAACAATATATAGTGGTTTACACAAATCAAAGTACACATTATCTGGTGTGTTTTTATTTTTTTATCTTTTTCTTCTGTATGCCTCTCTATAAAGTTCGGAAACGAAATGGTGCTATCGTGACATTTGATCGCAACAAGATCGGAAATGCGATCGAAAAAGCGGTCGAGTCTGTCGGTGGGATCGAAAAGACCGAGATTCCGTCGCTTGTCGATGAGATTATCGTCCTCACAGAGGAAAAGGCAGGGGACGAACTCCCAGATATTGAGATGATTCAGGACTCGATCGAGCAGATTCTCATGCATCATGGATACGATGCTCTCGCGAAAGCCTATATTCTCTATCGTGAGCAACATGCGCAGATTCGAGATCATCGCTCGGTCGTCGTCGAAGTCGGTAACACGATGGAAGAATACCTTCATCGATCGGATTGGCGCGTAAATGCGAACGCAAATAGTGGGTATTCACTCGGCTGACTCATCCTGAACACCGCAGGGAAAATCACCGCGAATTACTGGCTTTCACATATTTATCCGAAAGAAGTCGGAAATGCACATAGAAATGGAGATTATCATATTCACGATCTCGATATGTTCTGTGGATATTGTGCTGGATGGAGCCTCCGAGAACTCCTCGAAGAAGGATTTAATGGGATGCCAAATCGTATCGAGTCGGCACCACCGCGGAATCTCCAAGCAGCGATCAATCAGATGATTAATTTCCTCGGGACGCTCCAAAATGAATGGGCTGGGGCGCAGGCATTTTCCTCTTTCGATACCTATCTCTCGCCTTTTGTCCATAAGCATTCCGAAGAGCTTCGTCATGATATCGAGACCTATGGCATGACTTTTTCCACTGAAGAGGAGAAAGAAAAATATATCGACGAAAAAACATATGCGTACGTCGTTCAGCAGATGCAGAACTTCATATTCGGACTGAATGTGCCTTCTCGTTGGGGGACGCAAACGCCTTTTACCAATATCACACTCGACTGGACATGTCCAGAAGATCTTCGCGAAAAAGCACTTCATCTCGGGGGATATGATCGCGGAGAATATGAGAAAAAATATGGCGAGCTCGATCATGAGCGCATGATCATCAATCGCGCACTCCTCGAGGTGTATGCAGCTGGAGATTATCGTGGGCGCGCATTTACCTTCCCGATCCCGACGTATAACATCACAGAGGATTTCCCATGGGATAATCCCGAGACGAATATGCTTTTTGAGATGACAGCAAAATATGGACTTCCCTATTTTCAGAATTTTATCGGCTCCCAGTATGAGCGCGTTCAGGATGAGAATGGAGAATGGAAAAAAGTAGAGAATGAAAAGGCATACAAGCCAGGGACAGTTCGCTCGATGTGCTGTCGGCTTCAGCTCGATCTGAACGAGCTTCTGAAACGGGGAAATGGGCTCTTTGGCTCTGCGGAAATGACAGGATCGATCGGCGTCGTGACGATTAATATGGCACGAATCGGGTATAACTACCGAGGCGACAAAGAAGGATTTAAGACGCATCTCCTGCATCTTATGAATCTCGCGAAGACATCACTCGAGCTCAAGCGTGAGTCACTCGAGAAATGGCTCGAGCGTGGACTCTATCCCTATACACTTCGCTATCTTCGTTCATTCCGCAATCATTTTTCTACGATCGGGCTCAATGGTATGCACGAAGCGATCCTGAATTTTACGGGTGGGAAAGAAGATATTACGACACCAGAATGAGAGGCATTTGCGCTCGAGATCCTTGACTTTATGCGCGACACACTTCGAGAATACCAGGAATCGACGGGAAATATGTATAATCTCGAGGCGACGCCAGCGGAAGGAACGACCTATCGTTTTGCTCGTGAAGATAAGAAGCAACTTCCCGGGATTATCCAGTGAGGGACGTCGGATCATCCATACTATACGAACTCTTCTCAGCTTCCGGTTAATTTCACACAGGATGCATTTGAAGCATTGACCTATCAGAATACACTTCAGTGTAAATATACCGGCTGAACCGTTCTTCATCTCTACATGGGCGAGCGAATCACAGATGCAGAGGCATGTAAGACACTCGTGAAGAAAGTTATCTCAGAATATCAAGTTCCGTATATTACCATTACGCCGACATTTTCTATCTGTCCGAAGCATGGATATATCGCCTGAGAACACGATTATTGTCCGAAATGTGATAAAGAGATCGGATATACAGGAGAAAAATACGATACCGAACTTCGCGCGCAATACACTGCTGATACTGAGAAAATGAAAAACATTCAAGAATCCCTCATTTAAATCTTTGGTCACATTTTATTTTTCTTACTTTTTCTTTTATGGCTGACATATCGGCACGCACCAAGTGCGAAATCTATACACGTGTTATGGGATACTATCGTCCTGTTTCTCACTTTAATAATGGGAAAAAGTCTGAGTTTTACACGCGTGCATATTTCTCAGAACAAGCTCTTGAAAATTCACGATTTATCGAGCAATTCTCGTAGTCTTGTTTCTCGCTGAGATCGTCTCTTCAGAAGATTTTCTGATCAGACTGAGGTTTTTCTCCAGAGAATCTCAGTCATATTTATTTTCTTCGAATCTTCCATGCTTCTTTCTGCTGTCCAAAAGACGACACTCCTCGATTATCCTGGAAAAGTTGCGACGATCGTGTTTACACTCGGATGCAATCTCCGGTGTCGATACTGCCATAATCCAGAATTTGTACTTCCCCACGAAGTCGAAAAGATACGACCTTATGTGATTCCTGAGGCAGTTTTTTTTCGATTTCTCGAGAGTCGGAAATGATTCCTCGATGGAGTCGTTATCTGTGGTGGCGAGCCGACGATCCAGTCTGGGCTTCTTGAGTTCTGTGAGCGGATTCACTCCATGGGATTTCTCGTGAAACTCGATACAAATGGTGCACGTCCCGATGTACTTGCGCGCCTTCTCGATGCGGGGGTTCTCGATTATATCGCCATGGATGTGAAGCATGCACCGGGGAAATACCAGAATCTTGTCGGTGGAAGCAAGGATGAGTTACGATATCAGGAGAGTATTGACTTGATTCTTTCTCGAGCGCCAGACTATGAATTTCGGACGACAGTTGTGCGTGGAATCCATTCCGAGGCAGATATCCATGCGATCGGTGAGAGGATTCGTGGGGCAAAGCGTTTCTCACTGCAGAACTTCCAAAGTGGGAAGACACTCGAGGAGGATTTCTCTTGGGAAAGTTTCTCTTCTGAAGAACTTGCCAATTTCCATAGAATACTTGAAAAATATGTCTGAAAGGTGTATACTCGGGGCGAGAATGAGGCATCATAGAAAAAATCTCCCCAAATACATAATTTCATACCAATATGACTGATTTTCCTTTTCACTCGCAGGAAACTTCGTGGACATGTGGTGCAGCTGTAATGCGCATGGCACTCGAGAAACTGGGGATAAAAAAGTCAGAAAGACAGATCGTACGAATCTTGAAGACCAACAAAATCCGTGGAACGTGGCATCGTGAATTTCCGAGAGTCGCAGAAAAACTGAAATTTGATTACTGTGTAAAAAGAAATGCAACACTAGAAGATCTGCAGGAGTATCAGAATCAGGGATATATCGTGATCGTGTGCTACTATCTTCCGAGAGAACACGTCGATCACTACTCGATCGTGCGATGCATCGACGCAGAACATATTTCCTTCTATGATCCCTGGTTTTGACCGGAACACAGATATACGCTCTGATACTTTCATACTGTCTGGAAGTCCCTCGGATATGAGAATGAAAAATGCTGGTTTTTTGCAGTACATGATAGCAATCCTGAGGAAAAACGAGATATTACGAGTTTTACTGATCTTCTTCCATTTTTTATCAGCCGACTTTTTTAGCCTGGAAATAGATGCTGATTCTCGTATGATGGTACGAGTAATTTCATAGCTTATGCTCTGTACCGACAATGCATGTATCATTTCCTTGAGTGATTCTATTCTCCTAGTACAGCGAACTAAGTCGGAGAAAGTCGAGGCATAAAAGTGGTCACTTCCATGATGAAGTGTCAAGCCTGATGAGACACTTGAGGATGCACTGGATCACGAACTTCGAGAAGAGCTCGCGATCGACCTCTCTTCGTATGAGAAAAGGATATTTTACACAGTGCAGAATGACCCTGTGCTCCAGTCATTCTATTTCCTCATTCAGATACCAGAAGAGATTCATACTTTCGAACTTGCTCATGATGCGCTTCAGGACTTCTGATGGATACAGAAAAAAGAGATTCCAGATCTGGAGTCTCTTGCATTCGGACAGAAGCAGATACTCGAACAGTTTTTTTGAGCGACTTAGAGCAGTTTGTTTAAGAAACTCCCGCTCTCTTCTTTCTGTCAGTTCCTGTTGTGGCCACATACGTCCCTCTTTGTTTATATGCATGGTTTGCACTTTTGTGAAGCGTTAGTACTTTCAGAATCTCGTCTCTCAGGCAAGAAGCCTCTCCCGAAACTCAGTGTCCATGATCTTTTCTCTGAAATATAGGAATTTCTTCTCCGCTTCCAGAAAAAGAGTTAGAATTTTTTTATATGAAGGGATAAGGGTAAATAAGCCTTTCCTTAAAGGATATTCCGTTCATTCTTTAAAAGATATAAGCTTTTTAGTAAATTTTGATCTATATAGAAGGGTATGCTTATGGACATCATAAAATATGCAAAATGAGGGTTTCTTGAAAAGATCCGCGAGTTTATGAAGATCATTGGGAGAAAGGATATCCAAAAAAGCTTCTATACTCACCCTTCATTCTATATATTCTCTGAACTGTGACACAAGTATTTGTGATTGTTCAGTGGCAATATTTTTCTTCTTCCAACTTCTGGGATTTGTATATTCTTTCGACACGGCACTGGTAGGCTTATTTTTTGGAAGATTACCATACATATATATTCTGAGCGAAAGAATAAAGATGAATCCTTTCCGAATGAGACACTACTTCCCCTTCCCTCGGATTGCCTTCTCGATCTCATTCATAATTTTCGGATTTTCTTTCAGAAATTCTTTCGCATTTTCTCTCCCCTGTCAGAGCTTCACATCATTATATGAGTAAAAAGCTCCTGACTTCTTGATGATGTCTCTCTCGGCTCCGATATCGAGCACTTCTCCCGTGTGTCCGATTCCCTCATTAAAGAGGAGTTCTACTTCTACTTCTCGGAATGGAGGGGCAACTTTATTTTTTACGATTTTTACACGTACACGATTTCCCGTCGTTTCTTTATCATCACCACTTTTACTCTCGATCTTCTCTTTTCGACGTACTTCTATTCGTTGCGATGCATAAAACTTCAGTGCATTTCCACCTGTTGTCGTCTCAGGATTTCCGAACATGACCCCGATCTTCATACGAATCTGGTTAATAAAAATCACAGTCGTGGAGGATTTCCCGATAATACCAGTAATTTTTCGAAGTGCCTGTGACATAAGTCGCGCCTGAAGTCCCATGAAGGAATCTCCCATATTTCCTTCTATTTCTGCTTTTGGTGTCAGTGCAGCGACCGAGTCGATCACGATCAGATCGACAGCATTCGATCGTATGAGAGCATCTACGATCTCGAGTGCCTGCTCTCCATTGTCTGGCTGAGAGACGATAAGGTCACCGATCTTCACTCCGATTCGCTCCGCATAGCTCGGATCGAGCGCGTGTTCTGCATCGACAAATGCAGCGACTCCCCCAGCTTTCTGTACTTCCGCGATCGCATGTAGAGTGAGGGTCGTCTTTCCTGAAGATTCTGGTCCATAGATTTCTATGATACGTCACTTCGCATATCCTCATCCGAGGGCATCATCGATCCCGATGGAGCCAGATGATGTCGTTGCGATCTGCATATGTGTCCTTTCGCCGAGCATCATGACGGATCCGGCTCAGAATTGTTTTTCGATTTGAGAGAGGGCTGATTTGAGAGCCTCTTTTTTATTATCTGGAAGTGACATAATGAAGAAAAAAAGAAAATAAATTAAAAATAATACTGTTTTTTTACGTCTCTGTATTTTCTGAGATAAAATAATTTCCAGGGAAACGCCTTACGAGAATACCTTGCAGGAAAATATTTTCATCCTCTTTATGGAGAAGTATCGGAGTATGAATCGGATTATATGAATGCGGTATCAGATAGACGGTATCTCATTCTTGACGGAATTCTTTCAGAGTTGCCATATCATGAAGGGTCACGACGACGATATCACCATTTTGAGCTGTATCAGATTTCTCGATCAGGACGAGATCTCCTTCGTGAATATTTTTCTTTTCCATCGAATCCCCCTGTGTCTGGAGCAGAAAATATGAGAAATTCTTCTTCAGAAATGTGTTCGATACAGGAATATGTGTGACGATATTTTCCTCTGCAAAAATTGGCGTTCCGCAGGCGATATTTCCGATGAGAGGTATATAGCGAATATCATCTTCTCGGGTATGTGTCTGTGCATTGAGTCGAATCTGTCCGCTACTATCTCGATATATCCACCCCTTTTGTATGGTTTTCTCAAGGAGAACTGAGATAGATCGAGGCGAGGCATATCCGAGCGCATCCTGCAGAAAACGTATCGTAATCTTCTCACCTTGAGCAAGTCATTCTTCCACTTTCTGGACGATACGAGATTCTTTTTCTGTGAGAGCGATCATAAAAGTATACAAAGTATACACACCATATACATTTCTTTTTTCTTTGCAAATCTTTTTTTCTTTTTTGGAAATTACGATGAAAATATGTATGCAACTTTTTGCATTTTGATCGGATTTCTATATAGTGGAAGAGTTCTTTTATTTCCGAATATGTTCGACTACGATCTCATAGTGATATGAGCTGGGAGTGCAGGACTTCCTGCCGCGATGTATGCATCACGTTATAAATTAAAAAATCTTGTTATCGGAGAAATGCCATGAGGTGCACTCGCGACTTCACATAATGTCGAGAACTGGCCATGAGTTCTCTCAGAAAGTGGTGGAAATATTATGAATTCATTCCTCCTACAAGCAAAGGCTTCAGGCTCTGAGATATTGCAAGAAAAAGTAGAGAAAATTGAAAAGACTGGTGAGCGAGCATTTGCACTGACTACCTCCGGTGGGAAGCGATTTACGAGTCCTTTCGTGCTCTTTGCAACGGGAAATTCGTATCGACATTTATGAGTTTCTGGGGAAAATGAATTTCTCTGACGAGGAGTTTCCTACTGTGCGACATGCGATGGGAATTTTTTCCGGAATCAGGTCGTGACGGTCGTCGGATGATGAAATACAGCTGTCACGGAAGCACTTTATCTTGCAGAAATCGCAAGTCATGTCCACATTCTCGTGCGTTCACATACGGTGCGTGCAGAAGCAGTCTGGATGGATAAGATACATGCACAGCCAAATATCACACTCCATTATGAGACAGAGGTAGAGGAGATTCGAGGAGATGCTATGGGAGTAAAAAATCTCCTTCTGACAAATAAGACAGAAATTACCACAGATGGCATATTTATCGCTGTTGGAACATCTCCAAATACGTCACTTCTCGATCATATGTTTGTCGATAAGGATGATGATGGGACAATCTGTGTCGATCGTCGACAAGAAACAAGTATACAAGGATTATTTGCCGCAGGAGATGTCACAAATGGTTCTAATAAATTCCGACAAACGATTATGTCTGCGGCAGAATGATGTCTCGCTGCGAATAGCATTCACGAAGATTTTCTTCGATTTGTACATTAATGGTTTAATAACTGCACATTTTCTATGTCAGACTTCCTTTCTATCAGGGGTGCGAATACACATAATCTGAAGAATATTTCTCTCGAAATACCGAAAAATAAACTCGTCGTTATTACGGGTGTATCATGAAGTGGAAAATCATCCCTCGCTTTCGATACGATTTATTCGATAGGACAAAAGAAATATCTTGAGAGTCTTTCGACGTATGCACGAATGATCGTGGGGGAATGAGGTGATGACGCGCGTGTCGAAGAAATTCGGGGACTTTCGCCAACGATCGCCATTTATCAAAAAACAGTGTCGAACAACCCACGTTCGACTGTGGGAACAGTCACAGAAATATATGATTATCTTCGTATTCTCTTTACCACGATTGCGACTGGGTATTGTCCCAATCACCCAGAAGTTATTCTTCGAAAAAATACACTCTATGATGTTCTGCGATATATCGAGAGTTTTTCCCTCGAAGATCGCTTCTATATCATGATTCCTGTTCCGCTCGATAATGGATTTCAGACGATTGCACAGGTGAGTGATCTTGTTGCAAATCGCGGATTTATCCGTTATAAAGCCTGAGATACGATTTATACAGTAGCAGATCGGGAGGATACAGTGATTCATGAGAAAGAGGTATGGATTGTGATCGATAGACTGGTTTGGCGAGGATCCGAAAATGCGCAGATTATATCACGTCTGAAAGACTCTATTCAGCTCGCTTTTCAGGCTGATGAATGAAAGATTCGTATCTGGAATGAGACTCATAAAATCGCAGAAGATTTCTCCACACAAGCGTCATGTCATAAATGTGGATACAGCATCCCAGACCTTGTTATTTCAAATTTCTCTTTTAACTCTCATTTATGAGCCTGTCCAGAATGTCATGGACTTGGACTCAAGACAAGCTTCTTAGAAGAGTCTGTGACAGATCCTGAACTCTCGATTCGCGAATGAGCGATTCTGCCATGGAGACAGCATCCATACTATACTGCCTTGCTCGAAGCATTCTGCCAGAAGCATTCCATCGACATGGATACTCCATTTGGCGAACTTGTGTCGAAGGAGAAAGAGAAGATTCTGAACAGTAAAGGAGAAAAGCTCGATATTCAGTATATCACACGTGATAAATCACAAGAATACCATCATGCAAAATATGAAGGAGTCATCCCGAATCTCGAGCGACGATACACCGATATAGAGAATAAAAATGACGCTTATATGAAGCGCATCGAGAACTTCGCCACAGAGATTCCCTGTCCAGAATGTTCTGGATATCGTCTGAAAAAAGAATTTCTTTCTCTGAAAATCTCTGGAAAACATATTGGTGAAGTTTCTGCATTTTCTGTCTCTGAAGCACAAGATTTTTTTCATACAGTAGTTCTCTCGGATACTGAGAGAAAAATCGCCGAATGAGCACTCAAAAATATCGCAGAACGCCTCGAATTCCTCATAGGAGTCTGACTCGAATATATGACACTTGATCGAAGAGCAAGTACACTTTCTGGATGAGAATCTCAGCGAATTCGCCTGGCGACGCAGATCGGAACTCGACTTGAAGGAATTATTTATGTTCTTGATGAGCCATCCATAGGACTCCATCCTCGAGATAATACCCTTCTTATTGCGAATCTCAAACGTCTTGTCGACATTGGGAATACAGTCTTGGTTGTCGAACATGACGAAGATATTATGCGAGAATCTGATTATATCGTCGATATCTGACCACGAGCAGGAGTTCATGGTGGCGAAGTTATATTTGCGGGAACATACGATGAAATATTACGTGATGCTTCGTCCGAAACAGGAAAATACCTTAATCGAACACTGCAGGTACAATTGCCTCCAAGAAAACGAAAACCAAAGGCGTATGTCTCCATTTTCTGAGCTCGAGAGAATAATCTGAAGAATATTAATGTACGCATTCCAGTGGGACTTCTCACTGTTGTGACAGGTGTCTCTGGAAGTGGGAAATCGTCTCTGATTATGGATATCTTGGCGAACGTCTGTATGAATGAACTCTGAAGAACGACCTATCCAGTCGGAAAACATGATCGTGTCGAAGGTGTGTCGAACTTCGACAAAGCAATTATTATAGATCAGTCTCCGATCTGAAAAACTCCACACTCTAATATTGCCACGTATACGGGGGTATTTACCTTTATTCGTGAGGTTTTTGCGACTTCTCTTGATGCCCAAAAACGAGGATACGGACCGGGAAGATTCAGCTTCAATACAAAATGATGACGATGTGAAATATGTGAGGGATCAGGATACAAGAAGGTGGTTATGCATTTTCTACCTGATGTGTATGTTGAATGTGAAAATTGTCATGGAACTCGGTATAATCATGAGACACTCGATATCTACTTTAAGGGAAAAAATATCGCCGATGTCTTGGCAATGACTGTCGAAGAAGCAATAGATTTTTTCCATGCATTTCCTCGGATTCATCGTATTCTTCAGGTGCTACTCGATGTAGGACTGGGGTATATAGCACTGGGGCAGTCTGCTACGACCCTGTCAGGCTGAGAAGCTCAGCGCATAAAGCTCGCATACGATCTCGCCAAACGATCGACATCTACGACACTCTATATTCTCGACGAACCGACGACAGGGCTTCACTTTTCAGATATTCAGAAACTCCTCGATATTCTCGATGCACTTGTCGAGAAGTGAAATACCGTACTTATTATCGAGCATAATCTCGATGTGATCGCCAATGCAGATGCACTTATCGATATAGGACCCGAAGGATGAGTCAATGGTGGGCATCTTGTCTATGCTGGAATGCGAGATGGAATTCTTGATGTCGAAGGATCGTATACTGGGAAAGCGCTTCGTCAGTATCTTTGACACAAACACTAGGATATTTCAGTGAGCGTATGCATAATTTTCTCTTGAAGAGAGGAGTATATTTCTAAGTCTGTAAAGCACTGAAGTCGCTTTCTGATGAGTCACTCAAGGATAAGTGCATCGGCACTTTCCCGATCCATTCCATGCGATGTAAGATAGAAAACATGCTCTTTGGGAATGCGAGTGACTGTACAACTATGTCAGATATTTCCTTCATTACTGGCGACATGAAGCATAGGGACACCACGTATTATTGCATCACCTCAGAGAAGGATATTTTGCTGGCGTACGTGTGCAGAAAATCATCGTATTCATTCGATGACCGACATATTTGCGCTGATTTTCATGTCGGTTTTTTGTCTTGCAAGACAAAGGAGCTCGACCCTCCCAAATGCGTTATCTCCCGCAATAGTCGTCTCTATGTGTACGTTGGTTTTTTCTGCAAGGAAGATACCATCAATCGTACAGATTCCATTTGGTTCAATTTCTGTACATATTTTCGTAGAAATCGTTCCCATCAGACCGAGCCGAAGAAGATGACATTCGGTCCCCTCTCTCACAGAAAAAGTATACTCACTTTCCTGATTCTCATCGATAATATACACATTTCCTAGTGGAAGTATATCGGGAAGTTTTTCTCATTCTGAGAGATGAAAAATGTATTTCGGAGCCATCCAGAAGAATTATTTCTTAAAGTATAAAAATCCTCTCTGAAATAACAAGTGATAATATTTTCTTTTTCCCTCGGTTTCTGCTATGATATGAGTATTCCTGTCTTTAAGAATGCATCCAGACACACAGAGTATCCTCGAAGTATGTATCGACAAAACGAATGAAAAAGGAACTTTTGTGGCGTCTCAGATTTTGGCGACACTCCATAGCTTTGCTCCGCATGTGTGGAAAACTCACTTGCAGAAACCATGGTTTACTTTTGAGATTATCGCACAAGGATGAGAAATATCCTTTTATTTTCTTGTCGCAAAACAGCATCGGCATTTTTTCGAAGATCAGCTCTATTCACATTATCCGACGATTACTATCCGAGAAGTTTCCGATCCACTCGCCTCTTTTGCATCTTTTCTTACTACAGACATGCATCAGAAGCAGTTCTCGCTTCAGCCAATAAAACTGTATTCTCGCTCGACAGATAAAAATGAAGATGCATCAGCTGATCCTTTTTCGATTATTACTGGTGCAATGGCGAAGATCGAGACTGGGGAATGCGCGGTACTGCATATCGATTTTACACCACTTTCTGATGACTTCTGGCGCCACGAGAAGAAACTCATGATTCTTTCGCATACGAAATATCCGAATTGGTTTAAGAAGATATTTTTGAACAATTATGGTTTTATATCTGTACTTTTTTATCCATTTCGTTTCCTGTTTCTCGTTTTTGGATCCTCATGAACTCCTGAAACTATACGAGAGTGAAAAGAAAAAACATATAAAAAAGAGGAATATTACGGGTATGGCGTCAGTATTCGGCTCTGAGTTGCTTCCCCTTCGCCTGAACACGCTCAGAAGCTGCTCGGATGATTTGCGCGTACATTTTCTATTTTTTCTGATCCGAATGGAAATGCTTTTCGTGAAAAACCAAAGTGAATCCTACGCACGGATCAGTTTCGTGCATTTCCCGCTTCCTATAATATTCTGAATTTGCTAGAACTCGCGGAGATGGTCCATCTTCCGACATATGCTGTGAAAACACCGGGTGTTCGCTGGATTCTTTCACGGAAATTTGAGCCACCGCAATTTCAGGAACTTCGACAGGATATGACGCCGATCGGCGTTACGAATTTCCGTGGTAAAAAAACACATTTTGGTATTTCCCCTACCGATAGAGCTCGACACATGTATATCATCGGAAAAACTGGGATGGGAAAATCGACACTGCTCGAAAATATGATCTACGCGGATATTCTCGCAGGGAGAGGTGTCGCTGTGATCGATCCCCATGGAGACCTCGCGGAAGCAGTACTCCGAAATATTCCGAAAACACGAACCAATGATGTCATTCTTTTTGATCCTTCCGATCGTGAATTTCCGACCGCATTTAATATGCTTGAGCAGCCATCTCGTCCAGAACTTCTTCCGATTGCTGCAAGCTGATTGTTGTCTGTATTTAAGCGAATTTTCGGAGAAAAGAGCTGGTGACCACGACTCGAATATATTCTCAGAAATACGATTCTGACACTTTTACTTGTTCCAGACTCGACACTCCTCTCGATTCCCCTTCTCTTGACGCATGAATCGTATAGAAAGAAAATTGTGGCGAAGATTGACGATCCTATTCTTCGACAGTTCTGGACACAAGAATTCGAGAAAATGCCTCCGAATATGATGGGAGAGGCAGTGAATCCGATCTTAAATAAAGTCTGACAATTTCTTTCTTCCCCGCTCTTGCGCAATATTCTTTGACAGCCAAAAAATGCTTTTTCGCTCCGATGGATTATGGATCATAAGAAGATCTTCGTCATGAATTTGTCGAAGTGAAAAATTGGCGAAGATGGGAGTGATTTGCTTGGATCCATGATGATCACGAAGTTTCAGCTCGACGCTATGACTCGGGCAGATATGGCAGAAGAAGATCGAGTCGAGTATCTCCTCTATGTCGACGAATTTCAGAACTTCGCCACCGATTCCTTCGCCACTATTCTCTCAGAAGCTCGTAAGTACAAGCTTTCTCTGACGATGGCGAACCAATATGTCTGACAAATGTCGACAATGATTAAAGATGCAGTCTTCTGAAATGTCGGAACCATTCTCTCCTTTCAGCTCGGATATCAGGATGCTATTTTTCTCCAGGAAGTTTTCTGAGGGAGCGATACGATTACGGCACAAGATATCATGAATCTTCCGAAATACGATGTCTATCTGAAGCTTCTGATTCAGGGTATGCCCTCTTCGGTATTTTCGGCTACGACGCTTGCGCCATTTCGATGACAGTCAAAAAATACAGAACATCAGCAGGGGATCGATACGATTCTGCGAGTCAGTCGAGAAAAGTATACCAGACCTCGTGTTCTCGTAGAGAAAAAAATCAAAGACTTTGCTCAGAAAATTCTCGAAGAAGAAAAGGTTTTTCAGAAAGAAAAGCCTCAGAAAAAGAAATCCTCGTAGGTGGTATATTTCGATTTTTATGTTTGACTTATTCGAGATTCTTCATATTCTTATGCTAACGCGTCTGAACGATTAACACTCGTGAGCTAGGAGAAGAAATGCTTTATGCAGACTAGAACTCCTCGGGCACTCCCGTCATAGAGTCGAATCAAGTATAACTTTCGGTGGCACCTTTCTGATAATACCAGAACCGAAGTACAAAGTATTTTTGTACTTTTTATTTTGTTTTCTTTTCGTCTATGCATCGCTCTCATACATGCTGACAACTTACTGTCGATTCTGTTGGCGAACGTGTTATACTTGCTGGATGGGTAGCAAATCGTCGAAATCATGGAGGACTGATATTTGTCGATCTTCGTGATCGTTATGGTATTACTCAGACGGTCTATGATCCTGAGGTTGATGCGACTGCATGGTCTCTGGCGGATTCATTTCGTTCTGAATATGTCGTTCAAGTTCATGGAACCGTACGTTCCCGTCCTCTCTGACAAGAAAATGATCGACTTTCGACTGGTCGTGTCGAAGTTATTGTCGACAAAGTAGTTATCCTTTCTGAGTCGAAGACACTCCCCTTCGAGGTCTCAGATTACACGAATGCGAATGAAGATATTCGACTGAAATATCGATATCTTGATCTTCGACGTTCGACAACGTTCGACAAGATTGCCTTTCGTGCAACGATGAATCATTTCACTCGAAATTGGTTTACTGATCACGATTTTATAGAAGTACAGACGCCAATTTTTACAGTATCTTCGCCAGAATGAGCGAGAGACTATCTGATTCCTTCGCGGATTCATCCTGGAAAATTTTATGCACTTCCACAAGCTCCACAGCAGTATAAACAGCTTCTTATGATCGGAGGAGTCGATAAATATTTCCAGATTGCTCCATGCTTTCGTGACGAAGATCCGCGAGCCGATCGTCATTCATGTGAATTTTATCAGGTTGATTGCGAGATGAGTTTTGTCGAACAAGATGATGTGTTTGATGTGGCAGAGACATTTGTACAGGAATTAACGAGTACATTAACGACCAAGAAAATTACACGAGGTTTCCGAGGAATAGAAAAAATTCTCGAAAAGAATAAAAAGCTCATAACACATGATGACACTCTTGCCGAGAAACAGGCGACCGATACTGAAAAATTTATTCGCCTGACACACACACAGGCACAGTCACTTTTTGGTTCTGATAAGCCAGATATTCGATTCGATATGCATTTCGAAGATTTCACGGACACATTCGCACAGAGTGATTTTACTCTTTTTCAGAATGCCATCTCGCACGGAGGGGTCGTAAAAGCGATGAAACTCACATGAAAAATCCTTTCTCGTTCCGAGATCGATGATCTGACAGAGGTCGCGAAGGCAAACGGAGCGGGCGGACTTGCGTATATTATCTATGAAGCCGATGGGCCAAAGTCTCCGATTCTAAAGTTTATGAATACTGCTGAACTGGAGGCACTCTGAACTCAGCTGGAGCCGAAAGAAGGGGATATGATTTTCTTCGGTGCAGGGGATAAAAAAACTGTCTGTAAAGTCCTCTGACAGGTGCGACTTGCATGTCGTGATCGGTTCTGACTCGTAAATTCTTGAGAAATTGGGTTTTGCTGGGTGACAGATTTTCCTATGTATGAGCAGAAAGATGATGGATCATATGATTTCGAGCATAATCCTTTTTCCATGCCTCACGGATGAGTCCATGCGTTCGATAATAATCCCGATCCACTCACGATCTATGGATGCCAGTATGATATGGCATGTAATGGCTATGAAATCCTTTCTGGATCGATCCGAAATCATGATACAGAGGCGCTTGTAAAAGCGTTCGCGATAGTAGGGAAGTGAGAAGAAGAGGTAAAAGAACGTTTTGGGGCAATGTATACCGCGTTTCAGTATGGCGTTCCGCCTCATGGTGGCTTTGCATTCGGATTTGATCGACTTCTCATGATTCTGCGGGATGAGGAGAATATACGAGAGATTTATGCATTTCCGAAGTCAGGGAAAGCCGAGGATGTTATGATGAGTGCACCGTCAGCAGTTGATGCATCTCAGCTCCGAGAGCTCCATATTCAGTTACGTCCAGAAGGGAAGTAAACCATATAATCTTTAGTTTCTTAGAATTTTTTTATGAAAAAACTCGAATTCCTTATGCCTGCATGAAATCTCGAAAAACTTAAATATGCGATCGCATATGGTGCAGATGCCGTCTATGCTGGTGTTCCCATGTTTTCGCTTCGTGCTCGAGAAAATCAGTTTACTTGGGAGACCCTTGCTGAAGGGGTAGAATACTGCCATGCTCGCGGGAAAAAGATATATTTTACGGCAAATATTTACGCACATAATACAAAAATAAAACCATTTCTGCACGCTTTCGAGAAGATGGAATCACTGAAGCCAGATGCATATATTATGAGCGATCCGGGACTCATTTATCTTGTACGAGAAAAATTTCCCGATGCAGAAATACACCTTTCTGTACAGGCAAATAATACGAACTGGGCGCAGGTGCAATTCTGGAAATCAGTCGGGATCAAGCGTGTGATCCTCTCTCGTGAGCTCTCGCTCAAGGAAGTCCGCGAAATTCATGAAATGTGTCCTGATGTTGAACTCGAGTTTTTTATACATGGTGCGATCTGTATGGCGTATTCTGGGCGGTGCCTCCTATCGAATTATTTTTCTCATCGTGATCCGAATCAGTGAACCTGTTCACATTCGTGTCGTTGGGAATATAAAGTCTTTCAGCGGGACGTCTCAGAGGAGGAGCTCTACGACTCGACGGGTCGTCCTGAGGAATATATTCCACTTACGTGAGAGTTTTACCTCGAGGAAAAAGAGCGAAAAGGGGAATTACTTCCTATAGATGAGGATGAATATGGGACATATATTATGAATTCGCGTGATATCTGCCTCTTGTCGTATGTTCAGGAGCTTGTAGATGCAGGAGTTATTTCCTTTAAAGTCGAGTGACGATCCAAAACGGTAAATTATCTCGCTGGAGTCGGACGAGCCTATCGACCAGCGATCGATGCGGTCGAAAAATGAGAAACATATGATATAATGGGGCTTTCTGAAGAGGTCTTTGCGATCTCAAATCGTGGCTATACTCCGTGATTTCTCGTCTGAAATCCATGAGAAAAAGCGATTTACTTCGAGAAAAATCAAGAACTTCACGAAGAAGAACCAGTCTGAATCGTGATCGACTATAACGAAGAGAAAAAGCTCGCAAAGATCATTGTAAAAAACCGTCTCGAAGTCGGACAAGAAATCCGTATGATAAGCCCCTCACAGAGCATTCGCTACACACTGACACATATCGAGACTGATGACGGAGAAATACGTGAGGTATGACATGGATGACACATTGATCTCTGGGTAAATGTCCCAGAAAAGCCCGCACCATACGCTCTGCTTCGCAAGAAATATCTCGGATAAGTGGTTTTCGAGAGATTATTTCCTATAAAAAGCATTTTCTTCAGTGTCACATATATTCTTCTTGAGAATATTCCTCTGTTTTATAGATAAAAACAGCATACTATAATGGGTATTTGTATACCCATTTTGCTTTATTTCGATTTTTTGTTCTGAGTATGAAATAGATATTTTCCCGAAAATATTCATTTTCATACTCTCTACAGTAGTGATTTCTTCATCAGAGAGCCATTTGTGCATACTTTTCTCATGATTGTGTCTTTTTACTCTTTTTGAAAAAAATCCCTCTTCTGCGTATTTTGATAAAAATATGAGTCATACAGAGCGCTTTCTCCTTAAAATCGTATAAATCAAGACTCTTGACTCTATACTCCCTGAAATCTATAATTTATATTTTTCTGTATTTTTTGGTGAAAAACATGTGAAGAGACGATATTTTCGTTTGACTTTCGATTCACATTCCGATAATATACTCGCGTTTCGGAGAAGCCTCTTGAAATGTTTTTGTTCCTTAACATCTTCGATTTCAATTTTTCTTTTTTCTCTGCCGTGTAAAAATGGAAGGGAGGAAGAAGTACCTCGTGACTTCTTCCTCTCGTTCATGCACATGACAGAGGTTAAAGCTTTTTCCTCTTCGCTCAGAGTTTTCCTAGAACTGTGAGTGAAACACCTCTTGACCCGAGGTTCTCCTTTTATACATTTTATTTCTTCGGAAATGAAATGATATATATTAAAGCCGTTTGGCTTTTATTTTTCTAACCTCTATCGTTATGAGTACTCTTCTCACACGAGTGGTTTCTACGGTGAGTGTCGGTACGATACTTGTTTCTACTTATGCGACTTCTGTCGTAAGTGCTGCAAGTGAGTTCCTTCCTTACGCAGAATTACTCGCAAGTAATGGTATTATCAATACTCAGGTAGCTGAGTCTGGATACCGACTGGCTGACTCTATTACGCGAGCTGAGATGGCGAAAATCGCTGTCAATCTTGCAGGAGTCGTTCCTACTGGTTGTCTTGGTAATATGTATTCTGATGTTCCTACATCAAACTCTCTGTGTGCTTACGTTGAAGCAGCAGCAGATGCAGGTATCGTCTCTGTGAATTATAGCAATTTCCGCCCTTCTGATCTCGTAACTCGAGCAGAAATGGTAAAGATGCTTCTTGGAGCAGTCGGACAGTCTACTAGCGCGACAAGTGCTGGTTACATGGACGTTACAAGCTCTCTTGGAGATCTTGAAGGATACATCAATCGTGCGTACGAGCTCGGATGTGCACGAGCCGCTACATACTTCCGACCAAATGCAAACTCTTCTCGAGGAGAAGCATTTAAGATCGCAGCATGTGTCGCAGGTGTCGATGTCGTTCCAGTAACTCCTCCTACAAATGGATCTGGAGATACAAATACAGGAATAGTAATTCCTACTGTTTCTGGTTCACTCGTCGCTTCTCTTTCTGGTACTGCAGTTGCAGCATACGTTCCTATGAATGCTTCTTCTGTAAATGTCGGAACTGTATTACTTACAGCAGGAAAAAGCGCTGTAACAATCCAATCTATGGTTGTTCAACGTTCTGGTCTTGGTAACGCAAGCGATATCGAGTCTAACGGTATCCACGCATCTGTAAACGGTGTTATGGTAAGCTCTACAGCTGACTACTATAACGCCACTTCACAGAAGGCTACGCTTTACTTCACTCCAGCTCTTACTATCCCTGCTGGTACTTCTGTTCCTGTTTCAATCCTTGTTTCACTCAATGGTGCACAGAATAGCCAACATAAGTTCTCTCTCGTAGGTATTAATTCTAATACTTCTACAGTCAGCGGACTTCCAGTAGATCTCGGATTCCTCAATACAACTTCTTACGTAACTGCAACGACTAACTATTATGTACATAATCAGTCAAGCGTTACTCCAGGAAAATCTCAGCAAGTTTTTGCGAAGATCGATGTTGTTGCTGGAAATCGTGATACTATCTTTAACTCTATCGTTCTTACTCGTTCTGGTGCTTCTGATCTTACAAAGCGTTTCAATAACGTTAACGTTTACCAAAATGGTGCGAAGGTCGGTACTGCTTCAGTTACAAGTGATAAGATCGTTATCTCAGGTGTAAACCAGACACTTCTTGCTGGTAACACTCAGACATATGAGCTCCGTGGTGATATACTTGTCGATTCTTCATCTTCAAATAACTCACTCCAGCTCGTAGTAAATACTACAAGCGATGCTTCTGCTACAGAAGTTTCGACTGGGTATGCAACTCGATCGAACACAAGTTATGATAGCACTATCACATTCCAGAACCTTCAAGTTACATTCTCTAAGACATCGACTGGTTCTCAGACGATCGCTCCTGGTACAAACAATGTAACATTCTTCGGAGGAAAACTCACTTCAGCAGTTCCTCTTATTATCAAGCAGCTTACTATCACTCCATCTATTTCTGGTAGTGGTATCGAGCTCTTCGTCAATAACTCACTTTCTGTCCGTGTAAACGGTGCTGAAATCGGTACTCTCACTTCACTTACAGGTGCTGTCGTATTACCAGTTTCATTCGTTGTTGATCCTACTACTCCAGCTGAGATTACTATCGTTGGTAATATTCGTAATACTCCTACAGGAACGAATAACTATACATTCACAGTAAATCTTTCTGAAGTTCGTGATATCAATAACAACACTGCTACTATCGGTGCAGGTGGAAGTACAAGTGGTGACCGAACGACTGTCGCTACTGCTACTCTGACACTGAAGAGTGCTACTATCGCTGCTCCTTCTTCTGCGAAGATTTACTCTTCTGCAGAACAAGAAATCGGTCGATTTGCTGTTACAGCTTCTAATGAAGCAATTCGTCTTGAGGATGTCGTCCTTACAAATGTAGGTACAGCAACACTTCAGAATCTTGCTATCAGCACGACAAGTGCACGTCTTATCGATCTCGATAGTGGTAGTGAGATCGCTGCTACTGTAGATCTTTCAAGTAATACACTTAAGTTCGAGGATATGAGCTATACTATCGCTCAAAATGTCACGAAGAATTTCAAGATTCTCCTGAATACGACTTCTCTCGAGTCTTACTATGGACAGGGTGTTCAGCTTACTCTCTCCCCTTCCAGTGTAACTGCTGTTCGTGACTCAAATGGGAATACACTTACAGGTGCTGCACTTCTCGGTACGACTACGAACCTGAAGGCATATACTATCGGTATTGAGCCTCCTACAGTACGAGTCGAAAAGACATCTGATCTGAATCGTTACCTTGTTACTATTAACAATGTCGATGCAAATACAGGTCTTACTGTAACTGGGGTAACATTCCGATTCCAGTATCGTTATGCAGGACAGGGTTCTTCAACTGCTCTTTCTGGAACACTTGTCTGTCTCCGTGATCAGGGATCTTCATCTTCATGTGGAGGTGTTGGTACAACCGCTGGAACTTCTGTATTAACCTTTACAAATCCAACAACCATAGCTCTTACAGGTCTTACTGCAAGTACATTCCTTGATAAGAGTACTGGTTCTATGACATTTGAAGTGTACCTCGATCCAGAGCCACTCTTCGTGTCAGGTGACTATACTCAGGTTTCTGTTACTCAAGTAGGATATACTGTCGGATGAACTCCATATAGCGAGAGCTATGTCGGTGTCTCTTCGGCTACTGCTACTGCTTCGAAATAATCACTCCTGATTCATTTCCCATTTATCCCCTTCTTTTGAAGGGGATTTTTGGTTGCTTTCGGTCGATGTCTGGGTATAATCCAGACACTTTCCCTGTTATTCTCTTTACATGCTTACTCTCGATTCGTTTTCTGTGAAACTGGCTGATCCATCGAATGAAAAGACCATAATCCAGACCTTCTCATATAGTTTTATTCCCGGAAAGATATACTGTATCCTTGGACAGAATGGAAGTGGAAAATCATCACTTGTTTTCTCACTCTTCTGACATCCTGGATATCAGAAGTCAGGAGTACTTCTCCTTGATGGAGATGATACTTCGACACTTTCTCCTGATTCGCTCTCGACTCGATGACTCTTTCTCTCGTTTCAGAACGTCCCTGAAATACCCGGAATTCTCCTGAAGGAATACCTTCGTATTATTTATAATATTCATCTTGCTACGATACATCCTGAGGCGAAGCCACTTTCATCGTTTCTCTTCTGACGTCTTCTCGAGCGGGAATGTCGAGAACTTTCTATCGATCCAGCATTCCTCCAGCGTGATCTCTATGTAGGATTTTCCGGATGAGAAAAAAGAAAAATCGAACTTCTCCAGATCCGACTTCTCGATCCGAAGTACATATTTCTCGATGAGATCGATGCAGGACTCGATATCGATGCACTCAGTATTCTTACACAGGAAATGCAACGATGGAAACAAGAAGGGAAATGTATCGTCCTGATTACACATAACTTTCACCTACTTGATACACTGACGCCCGACGAAGTTCTTGTTATGCAGAAGGGTGCGCTCGTATCATCTGGGAAATGAGAACTGATAGCCAAGATACGAATATCTGGATTCGAGAAAATTTAATATCTTCGACAACATGCGACAACCTTCGCCACCTGATGACATTCTTCCTTTTGGTACGATTACCCGTGATTCTCTTGATCAGAGCGATGATATCTTATATAGTACTCGCATAGAAAAGGGGATTTCTGAAGCGGTTATTCGACAGATATCGACAGCCAATCATGAACCTGAGTGGATGCTCGCTCTTCGACTTCGCTCGTTCCAGATTTTCCAGTCGTCACGACTTCCTGCATGGTGACCATCTCTTGATGCACTCGATCTCGGAGCTATCAGTTATTATGCCCGAGCAGAAGGCACAAAAGATACACATACATGGGATGATGTTCCTGAGTCTATTAAGCAGACATTTACTCGACTCTGAATCCCAGAAGCAGAACAGAAGATTCTCGGATGAGTCTGAGCCCAGTATGATAGCGAGGTTGTCTATCATAGTCTCCGTGATGAGCTTGCTTCGCAGGGGGTGATTTTTCAGGATATGTCTGTCGCGCTTCATGAGCATGAAGCTCTTATAAAAGAACACTTTATGCGCCTGGTCCCATCGACAGACCATATCTTCGCAGCCCTTCATGGAGCAGTCTGGAGCGGGGGGACATTTCTCTATATTCCACGATGAGTCGTCGTCGAGGAGCCACTTCAAGCATACTTCCGAATGAATCTGCAGGGATGATGACAGTTCGAACATACGCTTATTATTCTGGAAGATGAGGCACAAGTGCATTATATAGAGTGATGCAGTGCCCCAAAATACGGAACATCGAGTCTTCACGCTGGATGCGTCGAGGTTTTCGTCTGAAAAAATGCACACATGCGATACTCCTCAGTCGAGAACTGGTCGATCGATACCTATAACCTGAATACGAAACGTGCGATCATCGATGATGAGGGATCGATCGAGTGGGTCGGATGAAATCTCGGATCCGGTGTTACGATGCTCTATCCATGCTCGATACTGAAGTGAAAGTATTCACACGCAGAACACCTCGGGATTTCCTTCGCCAATAGTGGACAAAACACCGACACGGGCGCCAAAGTTATTCATCTCGGTGAAGGCTCTACAAGCGAGGTTATTTCGAAGTCGATCAGTAAATGATGAGGAATTTCCACTTACCGATGACTTGTCGACGTTCGCCATTCTGCACGAGGAGCCGTGTCGAAGATCGACTGTGATGGACTGATCCTCGATAATATTTCTGTCAGTAACACGATCCCTGATATACGCGTCTCAGCTCCTGATGTCACCCTCGCTCATGAGGCATCCGTCGGAAAAATTAACGATCTCCACCTATTTTATCTTATGAGTCGATGAATCTCTGAGAAACAAGCAAAGACGCTCCTCGTAAATGGATTTCTCTCGTGACTCGTCAAAGAGCTCCCACTTGAGTACGCAGCCGAACTCAATGTCCTTATTAGCATGGAAATCGAAGGTTGATTCTAATTTTTTCTCTTATGCATGTACGTATCTGTAAATGAAAAACCTGCCTTATGCGGTGATCAGAATATATCGAGCGCCGATTACGAGCGGATAGTGATTTTTATACATATCCTGTCGATGTGATTATCGAGCCGTGTATGTGCCAAAATCACTGTCAGGAATGACCGGTTGTCCTCTTCGATGCTGATATAAAACTCGGAATGAATCCAGTCAAGGCGAGCGATACTCTCAGGAAGAAGATCGACGAAGCAAAGAAACACTTCTCAGAAAAAAGAAAACCAAACGAAAATACACTCCCATAATTACTCACATGTCTCATACTTCTGAAACACAATTCTGATTTGTCGCTCTTGTCGGGAGGCCAAATTCTGGAAAATCGACATTTCTTAATACACTCCTTGATGAAAAAGTATCGATCGTCTCTGCACGTCCGCAGACGACACAACGTACAATCCTGGGAATATACACGGATTCGAAGGTGCAAATTGCTTTTCTCGATACGCCGGGATTGCTCGATGGAGAGGCATATCTCGAGACACGGATTCATGAAGAAATTCTTGCGTCACTGCAGAAGTCCGATCTGATTCTCCGTTTTCTCGATCCGACACGTCCATACGGGGAAGAAGAAAAAAAGATCGATGAGGTGCTTGATGCTATTTCTCGACCGATTCTTCGTGTCAGTACAAAGTCGGATCGTCCCGCACGTTTTCCTGTCCCACACTCGGATATTTCTATCTCTTCGATAACGCGTAATGGCTTCCCAGAGCTTCTCGCACAAATCCAGAAGTTTTTACCACTGTGACCACACCAGTACGACGAGTCATACTATACCCTTCAGGAAAAAGATTTTCGGATCAGTGAGTGTATTCGAGAAGCGCTTTTTCTTCATCTTGATGAAGAGATCCCATATGCGTGCTATGTGAATGTGGAAGAGATCGAGGATATGCCCGAACTCATGAAGATTCTCGCGTATGTCTCATCTGAGACAGAATCCCAGAAAAAGATTCTCATCGGTCGAGGTGGAGCAAAAATCCAAGAAATCGGAAAACATGCACGCCTACTTCTCGAGTCGATTTTCTGAAAAAAAGTACATCTTCTCCTTCGTGTGAAAGTCGCAAAAAACTGGAGAAAAGATCCACACACGCTTGACTCTCTCTTTCGCTAGTATGAATTACGATGATTTTTCTGCTACATTTTCTCGTTCTCGAAGAAATCATCCCTGGAAAGAAATTGACACGATTATTCAACTCCTTCAGGAAGCAAAAATAACGAGCATCCTCGATGTATGATGTGGAAATGGACGTTTTCTCGAAGAGGCGGAAAGATTGAACTTTACCCTGAGTCATTATCTTGGGATTGATGCCTCTGCAGGCATGATCGAAGAGGCACGACGACTCCATCCCAGTTTTCACTTTGAGACGCTCAAGATGCAGGATGTCGAAACGATTTCAGACACATTCGAGTCTATTCTTTTGCTTGCTTCATTTCATCATCTGAGAACTCAGGAAGAACGGAAGGATGTCCTCGAGAAGATCTACCATCGCCTCGTACCAGGATGAAAACTCTTCATGACGAACTGGAATCTACTCGATCAGCCTCGATACGAGTCGCATCATACTGGAAATGGTGATTTCCAGATTAAGATCGGTTCGTATACACGTTTTTATCACGGTTTTACATGTGATGAGCTCGATACGTTATTTCACGATACCGGCTTTACTATACGAGAAAATCGTATCTTCCCGTGAGGAAGAAATCTTTTTTCTGTCTGTGAAAAAGAGAAATAGCTTCTAGATATGTCATAAGAAGAGGCGCTTGCGTGATATGACGAGCGCGACGAAAGAGGCGAAAAATACGAGAATGAGAACCGCTTCTGGACCAGTCTGCACATGAGTCGCTTCGGCATAATCAGCTGACTCGACTTGTCCATCAGAACATACCGCCTTGATTCAGAAGTCTGCATATGTTACCGATCCTGGTGAGACATAGACGGTATATTGAGGAATATCGACTTTCGTCAGAAGAGCATACGATCCATCGACGGATTTACGATAGACATTATATCCAGTCGCACCCGCGACTGCATCCCATGTCAGCAAGACTTTACTATCGAGTGAGGTTACCTGGACTCATGAGACATTCGCGATCGTACATGTTGCTCCATTCGCGAGATCAGCAGTCAGGACATCCGATCGAAGACTTTCTATGATCGTCCCATCGATGGTCGCTCCGTATATTACGAAGTACCATTTTTTCGCGGTGAGATTTGGAATATACCAGTTATAGGTTCCATTTTTCCATATGCGATCGACGGTGTAGGTAGTCGCTTCTTGCGTTAACGATGTCGGAGAGTCTCCGTACCGAATCTTAAACTTTATGAGTTCACTCGGAGGATTCACGACTTCGAATGAGAAAGTCGCACGATTCTGTCCGGTCGTAACACGTACATTCTGAAAGACGGTTGCTGTATTGGTTCCGGTATTTGTATTTGTGAGGGTTCACGATGTCGTACTTTGTTTTGCTGTCGTTACGAGCGTAACTGCATTTGACTCGGTTGTCTCCTGTCCAGTGACACTTTTCAGCGTGACACTGATCGGATATTCTCCTGGTACATTCGGAGCGACGAAGATACGACTATATTTTCCTGATGTTGTCGGATCCTGAATAAATTTTTCTATCGTGCCATTGATAAGCATACTCACTTCTGAAAGTCATGGTGTCGCCGTGATCGATGCATGGATAGTCGAGCCAGCCTCTACGGTCGTCCCTTCAGTGAAGGTAATCCCGAGAAATGAAGGAAGGGAACTATTATAGGTAAAATTTACGATCGACGATGTCGCAGTGACTGCATTCGATGCATTATAGAGGCGTGCCTGTATCGCATTTGACTTGGCGACAAGAGAATCGATGGTCGCCGTATAGACTCATGACTCATTCGATTGTACGTCTGCTACCTCGTTACTATTCATAAAAACCCGAACACGACTATTTTTTTGTGTTGTTCCGATAATAGTCAGGCTATTTGTCGTGATCACATCATTATTCTTCGGTGAGTCGATCGTGATCGTGGAGGTCGTCGTCCCTGTGTCTGTCGTCGTTCATTGTGTGACTGTGACTGTCTTCGATCCCTTAATATTATCTGTCGTTATATCGGTTACATTTACTTTATATGTTCCTGTATTTTTAAAAATAAGTCATTTCGAAAAGGTTTTTACTCCATTATCTTCTGCCTGAAATGTATATCCATCTTCTGCAGGAAGTGTCTCACCCTCGGCGGTCGTGTCGATCGCGATCGTCCCTCGGTAGTTCGTCACGACATTTCCTCACGCACTGAGCGCACGGACTGTCACGTCTACTGCCTCTCCTGTCTTCACCGTCGACGCGACTGTCAGCTCGAAGTGATCGGCTGTAAGTCATGAATTCGTCGCACCATATACAAAGAAAGTCCAAGAAGAAACAAGAACAATGAAGAGAAAAATTATCGTATTTCGCAGTCTGAACATAAAGGCTCAAATAGAATTCAAAAGTAGTATAGCATACAATTTCAGAAAACGCAAAAACCTGACAATGAGCGAAATTCTTCAGAATACGATGATTTTATAGATTCTCAGTCTCTATGCAAGTAAAATCGTCTGAAGAGCGTAAAAATGAGGGGATATGTTGTGCTGTGATACAGATCTGCTTCGTACGAAATGCTCCGAGTAGCTCCTCAGAGTGTGTATTATCCAGCTCCGAGAACATATCATCGAAGAGGAGAATGATCTCTTTTCCAGTCGTTTTCTCGAGAAAATCGATCTCGACCATCTTCATCCCGAGAAGAAGAATTTTATTTTCTCCGCGAGAGAGGTACTCTGATACGGGAAAAGCATTTTCTCAGATCATAATCTCCCATGTGTAATCATCGAGATGCGGACCGATATGCGTGTGTCCCGAGAGAATATCGCGGGCACGCTTCTCTGCAAGATATGAGAGGATCGATGCTTTTACATTCTGAAGATCGTACTTCGTAATATACCGGAACTGGAGTGTGTAATCTGGAAGATGTGATGTGATCATCGCGCTTTGCTCGAGAATCGCTTCTCGATAGCGATTTCTATAGAGTGCATACGTATCAGCGAGTGTCGCAAATTTCTCATCCCAGAAGTCCAGATCTCATGCAGAAGCATTTCACTCCTGTATCGCTTTCAGAAGAGCATTTCTCTGTCTCAGAACCTGATCATACTGACGTTTCGTCGCATGAAACTGCGCAAACGATCGATCCAGAATCGAGTCCAGTGCATCTCGCCGAAGCGACGGCGCAAGATACGGAAGATGCATGTCGAATGGGGAAAATATCACACTGCGAACCGGAAGACTCTCGAGATATTTTGTCCGTGAATATTTTTTTCCCTGAAAGAAATACGAAGTACTGCGATCTTCTCGGCGTATCTCGCTCGTATAAGGAATCTGGTCGGTCATCCCAGAAAGAGAGACATATTCCGCATCTCCGAGGAGATTCGGTGAAAGCGCTCCTCAGCATGCCCAGTGAATCGCTTCGAGAATATGGGTCTTTCATGAGCCATTCACACCAGTGATCAGCGTCATGGGTGTGAGCTCGAGACGCGTATTCGTATACGCACGAAATGATGCAAGTGTGAGACTGGTAATCATAGTCCGAAGATTATATCGGAATCCTTCTGAGTGCAAGCTTTTTGTTATGAGTGAATATCTATATAATTTTAAGTGTGGAATTCTGAGTTTTTTCCTCGATAAGACTGGCAAGCAGTGTATGTATTTCTTCTTGCATTTTTGTCGATAGATTTTCTGGATACTCATCTAGAATATCGAGGAATTGTCATTTTTCTGTGAGAGAAAGATGGGGAATGATGAGAGAAAAAGTATTTCTCAGAAAAATATCCCTCATACTATTTCGACCTAGGAGAAATCGTAACTTGTCAAAAAAAGCAGCTTTTATCTCCTGTGTGGCAGATGGAGCGTCTCTAAAATTCACGAGAAGTGCTGAGAAAATGGTGGGAAGCTGAGGATCCCACCCTCGGATTTCATGCTGAGATATCATGTCGAGGACTTTCTCGAGAAGGGGAAGGTCATGGACGTAGATAAGACTCATGAGAATGAGGTACGCATCATCTCTCTCTGGAGCATTTCTGACTTTTTCTAGAAGGATATACTTTATCCGCATGGTTGGAATCATCCTCGTATCTTCTCGAGCGAAAAAATATCCCATAAGTTTTCCGAGATTTTTCGGAACATTCTCCTCTATCATAAGATACATAGCGAGTCGAGGGATATACTGATCATATGGAAGTATCGATCATGAAAAGAGATATTCATATCCGAGATATCGTATTTCAGGGTCGGCATCTTCTGTAGCTTCTGTGGCAAGAGCGAGAACTTGCTCAGGAAAAATATCTCGAAAATGCGTAAAGATGATTTCTGTCGCGGAGATTCTTCGCTTGGGATTTTTTCCTCACGTTTCTCGGGAAAAAGATAGGAGATGAGAGAATATACCCTCATTACTATCGTACATTCATTCCTCTCATGTGATACAAAATTCTCATAAAAATGCGGTGTGGACATTTTTTATTTCTGTGGCTTGTACTCCATCTTCTTTCTCATCGAGGATATGTATACTCATAGAGATAGCTTGTTATTATTCTCTTCGTTTCGTACGCGCAGGAGGAAAAAATCTTCCTGCGAGATGGTGAGAGTATAGCTTTCTAGGCGGCGTCTGCAAGAGTACCAGAAGGGTCTATTCCTATTCTTTCAGGAGGAGTGTATTGACCTATCCCTCCCTGATGCGGGCGCCTTTGATTCTTTATTTGTAAATTATCTGAATCCATACATGTGTATGTTGCTCTGGGATCTCCTATTATTTTCATAATTGCGCGAGCGCGATCTTCAGGATGATCTGGGTCACAGTTTATGAAAGGGGGCATCATGTGGTAGATTTCCCCACAGAGAGCGTGAGCATACTGCCCTTCATCCAGAAGTTCCTTCAGGACCTTGAGAGCTGCGTGCTTGAGCGGAAGGGGAAGATTCCCCCCTTGCAAGATTGCACGGATGATCGGATACATCCTCTCGGGATCGAGTGCATGCATGATCAGGATCGCATTCACTCGATGGGCAATCTGAGAATTATTCCCAGGATGTATCGTGATTCATGTGTTCGGATTTCTTTCTATGCCTCACACGGCTTCCAATATGTGGAGCACTTTCTCTGACAGTCATGTATTCGGCCGACATAATTTCTTCAGACTTTGGAGGGTAGCAATTCGTCTGTTCGCATCTTCTTCTGCAAGAAATTTCCTCATCCATTGACCTATCCCATCATCACCCCGTAATAGCTTCATCATTTTCTTCTGAGAAAAAATAGGCTTTGGCACATGTCGGGGGATGTCCATATTATTTCAGTTCGTACTCATGGAAGGGTGCGGACGAAGATATGAAAGTAAAACATCGTACGAGTACAGTGTCTTATTTTCTTCTTTTTTGTCAAATATTCTTTTTCACGACGTTCTATTCCTTCTCACAAGGAGGTACGTTCTTATTTTGTCAGCATTTCCCAGACTCCATCTTCGAGCACTCTCTTCTCTTGTATGAGCTCGAGACAGCGCTTTGCCATGACGAGTGATGGAGGATCATCGATGCTATTCTTCTCGAATGCGACCCCGGCATCAAGATATTTTCCCATAAAGTAGAGCTCGAGACAGCGTTCATATTCTGTATATTTTTCCGGAATATGTTCGACTGGACGGCTGATACACTCATAGATCGTGACGGGTTTTGTCTTTCCTTTTACGCGGATGCGATCGAGCTTTCGGAAGAGAAAATGCTCCTTCGTCGCCAGATAGACTTCTTCAGTGACAGTAACACTGGTATGATACTCTTTTCCGATGCCTTCGAGTCGAGAGGCGAGATTGACTGTGTCGCCGAGTACCGTGTAGTTAAATCGATCTTTCGATCCGATATTTCCGACGATGATCTCTCCGGTCGCGATTCCGACACGAAAATGAATTTCTCCAACTTCTGTATTTGCATACTTCGCATTAAACTTCGGAAGTTCTTCCTGCATGCGGATCGCCGTCGTGACTGCTGAAAGCGGATGATTCGGAAGTGTCATTGGCGCTCAGAAAAATCCCATAATCGCATCGCCGATATATTTATCGAGCGTTCATTTTTCTGAGATTAAGATATCCGTCATAGTCGAGAGATAGTCCGACATAAGCGAGAAAAGTGCCTGTGGTGTCAGGCGTTCTGAGATCGTCGTGAAGCCTGCGATATCTGAGAAAAAAATCGTCAGATCGCGTTTTTCCCCAGAAAGCGTGACCGGTGTATCCTGACTCGCGATCTTCCGCACGACTTCTGGATCGATATATCGAGAAAATGCAGACTCGAGAAATCGTTTTTTCTTTCCGAGGATAAAATACTCATAGATCGAAGTTACCGGGTAGGAGATGAGCGAGGTCGTAAGAAGAAAAGGAAAAATCGTGATGACAAGTCAGGCCGTGCTGTATGCCCATCGTCCGAAGAATATCACTCATACGAAGATCAGAATCGCAAGAATCGGATTATAGCGGGCGGGGACTTTCGTATACACTATGACGGCACCGAGTGTCGTGAGAATCAGCATGAGATATGTGAGCCATTCTGCTGGAGCATGCGGGATTTTTCCCTGCTCAAGCCCATCGAAGAAGTTCGCATGCGTCTCCATCCCTGACATATTCGTCCCGGTGACCGGCGAGATGACAGCATCGTGGATCTTGGTCCCGCTTTCTCCGACGATCACGACAGTATCATGGAAGATATTAATCAGATCGACTCTACTCATACTGAGGACATCGGCAAGAGAGACCGAGCTATATATGTCAGGTCCTCAGAAAAATGGAGAGAGCACTTCATCCGTCGTGATGGACGATGCGTTTTTCCATGTGCCAAGCATAAAAGAAAAAGGATTTGTCTGTGCTGGCGCGATCGATCCGGAAATCGTTTTCTTGTAGAGTGCGAGAGCGAACGTATCGATGAGTGACTCGACTTTCCAGTCTGCATATGGCGTCCCAGAAATATCGAATTTTCCGATACGTCGATCAGCGGTAAGTGCCATATCGGTGACTCACCATGTGACATTCTTGTAGAGAGAGCGTGGAATCCCCGCGCAATTCTCATAGCCATACTGATCTGTGATGATCCGCGCTCATGACTCAGTACTTCACGAGTTCACAGCGACTTCGCCCGTCCCGATACGCTGGAGTCCACCACCATCTTCTACATCTTTACACTCTGATACAGCAGTCGTCGCGATTACGATATTGGGATAGCTTTCGAGTGTGGCTCGGAAGGCTTCCTCGTCTGGATCAGTATTCTCGAACACGATATCGAATCCGATCCCTTTCACGCCGACTCACTCGAGTCTCTCGATCAGATCGATATAGATCGACTTCGGGATCGTGAGCGTCCGCGTATCGCCCTGTGCTTGTAGGAGATTCAGACTGACGTCATCGATCTTGATCATGACGATATTTTTCGATGGGGAAAATGACTCTGTGTAGATAGTATTCTGCACGGCATCATCACGATAGACGAAAAAGTGCGTCGAATAGATAAAAAAATTCTGCAGTCAGGGGATAAGCAGAAGTCAAAACACGATAGAGAGGACGATCCCACTGATCGCGAATATATGGAGAATATTTTTCAGGCGTATTTTCATAGCACCATTGTAGCGTATTTCGGGAAAATTTTCAAAAAATGCGTATGAATTCTCTCGGATTTTTCTGGAAAATGATTTTTCGGGTGACTCGTGCAGTATAATCTAGCTCTCGATTCGTTCACGGGTATAGATTCCTCTTTTACGGGAGGGAATGACACAGTTCCACTGTGTTTTTGCTTCTCTTCTGAACGGAGCTCTCTCCTGAAAGCGTAAATATTCAGGGTGTAACGGAGGCTTCGCTTCGATTCTTCTGGCTGTGGTGTAGGAGAAAATTCGAGAAACTTGACAAAAGAAGATATATATATTATTCACTCATCCGACAGAAGTATTTGTTTTCTTCAGAATGGCAAGTTCTCGGTCGGATAGGACTTGCTTCAGGAGAAAGAAATGTGGAAAAAAGTTATGTTCTTCGTGTGGGCTTTTCTGGGTTTCAGCAATTTTGTGTCCGTATGGGTGTCGGGTGAAACATGGTGGGTGCATGGGCTCGTGGCGGTCATGTGCTTCATAGAAGCGTATGATTATGTAGAGAAGAAGTAGGTCCTTCCCGAGCCGTCAGTGGATCTGACGGCTCTTTTTTTGTTTCTTTCTGGATTCCTGCTTCCGAGAGGAATGATAGCTTCTTTTTGTCTTTTGGTTTTCTTACGAAGATACTTTGCGAGATACGACTTCTCACTTGTTCTTCCGAAGAGATTCCTGCTTGTAGGAGACTATGACAAAAACTGGCGTTTCTTGTTTTTTTCATCTCACTCTTTTTCTCTATTTCTCCTCGATTCCCACCGAGAAATTTTCTCCTATTTCTCGGATGACACGATCCGCACGCGTCACGCCGCGAATGTCGTTCTCGATATTTCCGAGTCTTTCGATTATTTCTTCTGGTGCAGTGATTATGACTGTCTGGAGCTCGGTCGAGAGCTTGAGTGATTTCTCGGTCTTATATTTTCTGACTTGCTCGATAATATCGAGAAATATATCCATCGTCGCTTCGAGCTCTTCTTTCGAGTGTGTGATTTTTTCCCCACCTGTTGCCTCGTAGGCGAGAAGATGGATGCTTTTTTCTCCTTCTGACTCGCGGAAGAACTGACTATAGATTTCCTCTGTAATATGCGGGATAAATGGAGCTACGAGCTTCAGAGTCGAGAGAACGACATGATAGAGAGCGTACTGCCCGGATTTACGCGCGATATCACCATTCTCATACTTCCCTGGATTATAGAGTCGATCCTTGATAATCTCGAGATAGTTATCACAGAGATCATGCCAAAAAAATCGCTCGAATACGCCGAGTGCGAGCCCGAACTCGAATGAATCGAGATATTTCCGCATCTCATCTGCGATCTCATGCGCGCGCATGAGAATGTACTCGTCCACGACTTCGAGACGTGGGACGTGTGTATTTTTCTCGAAATCCTCGAGCATCATCGCACTGAAGGCTCCGACATTCCAGAGTTTTGTGATGAGTTTTTTCCCATTTACGATCTCTTGTTCGTCGAGAATCGTATTTTTCCCGAGGCTCGCGCCACATGCCCAGAGTCTGACAGCGTCTGCAGAGTAGGCTTCGATCAGTTCTTCGGGTGTTTTTCCTGCATTTTCTTTTGATTTACTGATTTTCTCTCATCTCTTCGCGAGGACATGTCCTGAGATCATCGTATCTGAGAATGGTATCCGGTCGTGATGCAGGATCGACTTCGCAATCGTATAGAAAGTCCACGTGCGGATGATATCGTGTGCTTGTGGTCTGAGATTCATCGGAAGGAGTTTTCACTCTCGTGAGTCTGGCTCTCACCAGTGAGCATTGATCTCAGGTGTCAGTGCAGAAGTCGCCCACGTATCGAGGACATTCATATCTGGCTCGATATCGTCGAGTGTGTGTCATGCTGGGAGATGCTTCGGATATGACTGTGACGGATCGACTGGCAGTTCGTCGAGTCTTGGGAGGATCATTTCCCCCGTCTTTTTCGAGTACCAGACTGGCGTCGGAATCCCGAAAAATCTCTGCCGTGAAATACACCAGTTCCATTTCAGATTCTCGACCCATTCCATGTAACGTTTTTTCATATATTCCGGATGCCATACCATCTCTTCTCCTGCTTGGATGAGCCGATCCTGAATCGAGAGAATATCGACGAACCACTGCGATGTCGGGATAATCTCGATCGGTGTCCCACATCGTTCATGTGTTTTTACGACGTGCAGAATCGGTTTTTCCCCTCGGATCACTCACTTCTCACGAAGAAGTGAGACGATCGTTCCCCGTGCCTTTTTCAGATAGAGTCCATCGAGTTCTGGGATATGCGTTCCCTCGATATGTCCTGTCTTACTGATGATAATTCGCTCCGGTAGATCATGTTTTTTTCGCCACATGAGATCCGTCTCGTCTCCATAGGTACAGCACATCACAGCGCCTGTCCCTTTTTCTTTTGCGACGGTGTCATCGGCTATTACAGGCACTTCCTGACCGAGCGGAGTTGTCACATTTTTTCCATGCCATTCCGTGTAGCGCTCATCCTCGGGATGGACGAATACTGCGACACATGCAGGAAGGAGTTCTGGGCGCGTTGTCGCGATTACGATCTCTTTCCCATTCTCTCCAGAGAACGCAATATCATAAAAAACACTCTCGAGTTCTTTATCATCGAGTTCTGCCTGCGCGATCCCAGTCTGACACTCGGTACACCAGAGCGCGGGAGTATTTTCACGTCGTATCTTTCCTTTCTCAAGGAGTTCGAGAAATGATCGCTGAGAAATACGCTGAGCAAGGGGGGAAATCGTCGAGTAGACAAGACTCCAGTCAGCACTGATACCGATAGAAATCCAGAGTTTCTTAAAAATCTCCTGATATTTTTGTGTCGTCTCAAGACAGAGCTTCGTAAACTCGGTACGATCCATTTCTGATCCTTTTTTTCCGATCTCTTTCTCGACGAGTCGCTCGGTCGGAAGTCCGTTATCATCGAATCCAAACGGATAAAAGACGTTATATCCGCGCATACGCTTATATCGTGCGATGACTTCTGCTTGTGTATATGAGAAAATATGTCCGATGTGGATCTTTCCAGAGATCGTCGGAGGAGGTGTGTCGATCGAGTAGATCGGCTTCGGACTCTCGGGATCGAATCGATAGATGTTCTGTTCTTGCCAGTATGTCTGCCATTTCGGCTCATTTGCTTTCGGATCGTACGCGTTTCACATGGTGGGAAAATGAGAGATAGATGAGAAATAGTATAAAAAAAAGAGCAAAAAAGACAACTCGAATCGATTCCTGTGATGTTTTCGCGGAAAGCTCTCAAGAACTTACTTCGTATCGGATATCTTTTTCTCGGTAAAATCCAGCACTGTAAAATCATTTTCCTTCAGATATTCCTCTGTGACTTCATACAATACTGGCGCAAAGTTGGTGGCGATTTTTTCTATTTTCTGTAGCTTTCCTCCGACTTTTTTCTCACGATATATTTCATTGTATCGAAAATATTCCTTTCCTCTTTTTACGAAGACATGATTTTTTTCAAAAATATGAATTTTCTCCTCGCCCTGAAAGGGTGCAAGAATTTGCCCCTTGAGATGCGTATCGGTTACCCAGATTTTCAGCTGGAGCGGATATTTTCATACATTTTTTATCCTGAGATCGACGAAGTTATACAGGAGTGTCGCGCCACTTCCGAAGGGGAGCGTCCTCCCAGAATCAGGAAAAACATCATGTGAATGATGGTAGCGTTCCAGGACTTCTGCTGATGTATGCAAAAAAATCCAGTAGAGAAAATTCGATAACTGGCACAAGCCACCACCGATCCCTTCGATCACTCTTCCATGTGACAGGAGCATCCCATCGACGTACCCATCCTTGTACCGAGGCTTTCCGACGATCTTCCAGAAAGAAAAAATATGATCTGGTTCGATGACGATCCCATCGAGTTTCTTTACCGCTTGTTTCAGATTTATAATCTTTTGTTCTTGGAGTCGTGGATCACTCGTTCCGAGTTTTCGCCTCAGAACTGACTGGTGTCTCGCGATAACATGGGGGAAGAAATCCCCTCTTTTTTCGTATCTGACGTGAGGATCGAGAAAATAACGGACATGTCTTCCGATCTGATGCAAGAAAATAATGGGTTTCTTCAGGACTGGATATCTTCTCGAGAAAGCGATTTTCTTCGGATTTTCGTATTGATCGATTCGCCGAGCGATTTCTTTTTCGAGTTCTTTCATATGGTTGTGTCAGAATCAGAAAAGGAAATAAATTTCAGGGGGTGAAAAATGGTTTCTTTTTTCGGAACATGTTTCTTTTCGATTCTTCGCAGGAATGTAACTCTTTCGTTTCCGTGTTTGTACCCCATTTCACTCATGCGAGACGGTGATGCGATTTTTTTCTCTTTACTCAAGCTCGAGATATTCATCGATGTGCACCTGCCAGACGAATTCATCGAGATGCGAGACGAGTACCATCGTCCCCTCATACTGATCGAGCGCTTCCGCGATGATCGGTAAATGTCGGAAATTAATATGATTGGTCGGCTCATCGAGCAGCAAGAGTCCAGGCTTCTCGAGGACGAGTTTACAGAACATGAGGAGTCACTTCTGACCCTCAGACATATCGCCGATGCGCGTCTTCATTACCTCGCCCGTAATCAGAAAACCAGCCGCGAGCGATCGGAGGTCCTGCTCCTTCACGTCCATATCAGCACTCTCCATCAGCGATTCATAAGCCGTCTGATCGAAGTTCAGCGTGGTAAAATCCTGTCGGTAGTATCCGATTTTTACCCCTTCGCCGATATGCATTCCTTCGAGCGTCCCCTCGGCGATACTCTTCAGGAGTGTTGATTTTCCGATTCCATTCGGTCCAGAGAGGAGAAGATGACGATTTTTTCCGAGAGAAATCTCGACATCTTTCATTTCTGGCGCATGATTTCGGATGATTTTTACCTGAGAAAGTGTCAGAATTTGACCACCGATATTCTCCTGATTCGGGATCGTAAACGATCGGATCATCTTGTCTTCACGACGTACACTTCCTTTCATCGACTCGAGTTCTTCCGCACGTTCGACCATTTTCTTCGCGACAGAACGGAGCTTTCCTCACTTATGTGCGAAGACATTTGCTTGTTCTTTATTCGCCATGATTTCTTTCTCGAGGCGTGCATTTTCTCGATTTTGTGCCTCGATTTTTCGTTCGATTTGCTCGACGGCATCGTGATAATTTCCGAGAAATTGCTCGACTTTTTTCGTAAAAATATCGAGATAGAGAATGCCATCCGTGAAAGCATTCAGGAAGTTCGCATCATGGGAAATGACGATCACAGTCTTATCGTATTCCACGAGGAATTGTGTCAGATTCCAGATTCCATCTGTATCGAGATTATTCGTCGGCTCGTCGAGCAGGAGAATATCTGGATGCTGGATCAGTGCCGATGCGAGCAGAAGACGAGCCTGTTGTCCTCATGAGAATGAGTGGATTTTCCGCTCGAGAAAGCTCGTAAAAACCTGCTCCTTGGTCAGATCACTATCCTTCGGCGGTGTCGGTAGTAGGTTCACAACCTCGAGAATATCACGAATATCACGATCGATATTATGCGCATCACTGCGAGAATATTTCCTGAAATATTCTGCGACGGTGAGCTCAGCATCATCACGAGGCATTGTCTGCTTTGCGATCGCAATATGTGCACCCTGCGTAACATGGATTTTTCCATTTTTTGGGGTGAGCTCTTTCGTGATCATCTTAAAGATCGTACTTTTTCCTGCGCCATTCTGTCAGACGATCGTCACTTTCATGCCATCTCGTACCGAGAAGCTTGCCTCATCGAGGAGTTCTCGATTCAGCGTATATCCGAATGTTACTTCATCAAATCGGAGAATTACGTCACCACGTGCCATAGTTGGAAGATAAAAAACAGGGGAATTGTATAAAAAATCACGAGAAAGTAAAACTTCTCTAAATTTTGCAGAGACAAAAAAGATATGATACAATGTCACTATATTATTTTTTCTATGAACATTGCAGAAAAATTTACCACCCTGATCGACGAAGTTATCGCCGATGAGCTCTCTGATCTTCATATCACGACTGGTGATGTCCCATATATTCGGACGCACATTGGCGATCTTCATCCAGTGAAGACATTCTGAGAAGTGGATACGATGATGATGCGAGAGATCATAAAGATTCTTCTCGAGGGTCGTCCATTCGAAGGGAAAACGGTCGACTGTTCTTATGTTCATAAGAATCGACGTTTTCGTGTCAATATCTCAGAAAATGTCCGAGGAAAGTCGATTGCCATGCGAACGATCCCGACGGATATTCCGACACCAGAAGATGTCTCACTTTCACCCGCTGCGATCCGTCTCTTCAGTAAGGAAAAATGAATTATCCTGATAACTGGTCCGACTGGAAGTGGAAAAACGACGACGCTTGCCTCCATGATCGAGCGCCTCAATGAGACCCAGCCGAAACATATCATCACACTCGAAGATCCGATCGAATATGTTTTTAATAATAAAAAAGCACTCGTGCATCAGCGTGAAAAATGAGCACATTTCGAAGAGTTCAGTACAGGAATACGATCGATCCTCCGAGAAGATCCAGATATTGTGATGGTCGGGGAAATGCGTGATCTCGCGACGATTGAGGCAGCTCTGACGCTCGCTGAGACTGGACATCTCGTGCTCTCGACACTCCATACGAATGATACCGCACAAAGTGTCGATCGTATTATTTTCTCATTTCCATGAGAAATGCAGAATCAGGTTCGGATGCAGTTCAGTCTCTCACTTGTCGGGATTATTTCCCAGATTCTTATCCCGCGGATCGATAACTCATGACGGGTGCCAGCACGAGAAGTCCTCATTAATAATGACGCCGTGCGCAATCTTATCGCTCGCGGTGAGATAGCACAGATTTACAGTGTGCTCGAAATGTCGAAACGAAATGGGATGAATCTCATGGATGATGCGCTCGTCGATCTGATCGAACGAAAAATTATCGCACCAGAATCAGCGATCCAGCATATGCGCGATCGGAGTCGTCTCGAAGGACTTATCTGATAATCCTCTCTATGTTCTTTTTCCATAAACGAAAATCTCTCATCGAACGCGTACAAGAAGGGATCGACGCGATTATCATCAGCACAGGAATCGTGCTGTATTGGCGCGGAATCTGGATGATCGCTGATGTCTATCTTTTTCCTGATTCGTATTTTCTGAGTGCGATCGTCTCATTCGTCGGGGGCGTCCTGATCCTACTTCTGACAAAAAGTTTTCTCTATCAGCTTGTCGGGGACGATGAAGACGACTCACTCCTCTAGAAGACTTCATCGACAGCATCTTTCAGTGTATTTCCCTCGATCTCGAGAAGTGTCTGATATTTCCATGTTCCACCGACGAATTCTCTGAGTGTGTCCTGGATAATCGCACGATGCTCGGGTGTCATCAGTCGACCGTGGCGGAGTTCGCTCGTCGATATAAGGATGAGCGTCGTATTTTCCACACGAAATCCTGTCTCTTTCAGATCGAGTGCAAGTGCGGGTTTCCGCTCACGTATTCGCGCGACAAACTGAGAAAAGGAGAAATCTTTTTTTTCGGGGGATACTGTTTCTGTGAAAGTCTCCGGTTTCTGTACTTCAGGAGGTGCTTCAGAAATAGGCTTTCTTTCTGGGGCCTGTGGTGGTGGAGCGACTTTCTGCTCTGATGGATTCACTCCGCCTGCTGTGAGCTTCAGAAGCGTCATCTCAAGGAGCAGAAACGTATCGGGAGTATATTTTATCTTTCCATACATCTCTGTCAGAACATCGAATATCTGTACTTTCTGCTTCCAGATCGTCATATCTGTCTCAGAATAGAGATCATCTCGGAGGAGGAAGAGGAGTTCCTCGACAAAAATACGAACCTGTATATGCGTATGTGAGAGTTTTACGAGGAGATCTTTCATTCTCCCGAAATCTCCAGAGAGAATCCCCTGGATCACATTCTTCAGAATCGCTTCATCGACCATCGAGAGTGTATGCATGATGTGTTCACGAGTAATCGCATCATTGACGCGATTTTGCTCGAGGAGTGTAATCGCATCACGAAGCGCTCACTTTGCGAGTCGAGCGATCAGCATAAGTGCACTACGATCCACCTGGATTCACTCTGACGTACAGATTTTCTCGAGCTGATCTGCGATATCTTCCTGCGCAATTCTCCTGAAGTCGAATCGCTGTGTTCGAGACCGAATTGTCTCTGGAACTTTTTCGATTTCTGTCGTCGCGAGGATAAATTTTACATGCGATGGTGGCTCTTCGAGAATCTTCAGAAGCGCGTTAAATGCTCCCTTTGAGAGCATATGCACCTCATCGATAATATAGATTTTGTACTTTCCTTGATTTGGCTGAAAACGTGCGCTATCGATCAGATCACGAATATTATCGACTCCTGTATTGCTCGCGGCATCGATCTCGATCACATCGAGAAGTGCATTATTCTCGAATGCGATACAGTTGGTACATTCGTGGCACGGATTTCCATCACGCAATGAGAGGCAGTTGATTCACTCCGCGAGGATACGGGCGCTCGTGGTTTTTCCTGTTCCGCGCGTCCCATGAAAAATATATGCCGTGCCGACTCGACCCGATGTGAGTGCGTTCCGAAGAATTGTTTTCGTATATTCTTGTCAGACGACACTTTCCCAATCATGCGGACGATACGTATTTGCGAGATTCTTATATGAGAGAGACATTAGGATTTTCGATTATAGAATTCTTTTAGGGATTCTTCTGTTCCGATGGCGATATTCGTGCCATGGCATATCTGACACTGAAAAATATATTCTCGGGCTTTTTTCTTCGACTTCGTCGGTGGTGGGGGGAGTCGGTCGACTTCGACGATTTTACCACAATCTTTACAATAAAATCATACTTCTCCGCGCTCGAGCGAGAAGTTTTCACGTTTTTTTCAGAACGTCGGCGTGTTTACAAGGTCAGAATACGTAGTGGGAGACATGTGCGTAGTGTAATCAAAAAACGATGAATGGCAAAATAGTTTTTTCTTTTGCGACGCTTTTTTTATAATAGCTCCCATATCCTCTTTTTCTCTATGAAATGCATCATCTGACTCGGAAATCCATGACAAAAATATGAGCACACACGACATAATATCGGATATCGCGTGATCGATTTCTTTCGGAAAGAACATGATTTCCCAGAGTGGAAGTCATCGAAGTTTCAGTGAGTCATCAGCGAAGGCATGCTCTACGGCGAAAAAATTATTCTTCTCAAGCCCGAGACATACATGAATCTCTCGTGAGAGTCGGTCGCGAGTATTGTACACTTTTATAAGCTCGATCCGAAGCGAGATATCCTCGTGATTTCCGATGATCTCGATATGGAATTCGGAAAGATACGCTATCGGGAAAAGGGGAGTTCGTGATGACAGCGAGGAATCCAGTCGATTATCGATTGTCTTGGAACATCTGAATTTCCACGGATAAAAGTCGGAATCGGGCGGAGTGCTGATATTCCAGTTATTCAGTGGGTGGTGTCGAATTTTTCTGACGAAGAAGAATGTGCTCTAGAGACATTATTCCCAATATTTGTAACAAGACTTGCATCTGCATGCCAGCAAGAGAAAATATAGCCTGTAGATATCGAGCATGCACTCATCGTAATACATCTTTGATACAGACTAGTTGTTCATATAGCATCATGTTATCTTGCCATCCAGGCTTTTCGTAGAGTTTTTCTTCCAGACACTCAATCCATTTTTCTGGATATTGTGGCATTTCTCATGCATCTTCAGGGAGCATCTCATCAAAAATCTCTCGAAATCGTCCACTGTATGTCGTTATCCATTTGAGATTTTCATCCTCTGACTGTTGCATAAGGTAACACTGAAGAAGGATTGCAAGTGCACTTCTTTTTTCTTTCCAGTCCGTATTTCTTCTATCTCCCTCAAAACTTCAGGACATGATGTCGAGAATATTTTGAAGAGAAGGACCTTCATTCTGCCTGCTTGGAGTTTCCATATTTGTATATAAGGATAGGTACCCACACCATGAAACCATTCAGGAAATTGTAGACAAATATACACATTATGCAAATAATATTTCCTCATCAGGTTTTTAGACATCTTTTTCCCTCGAGAAACGTGTGTCATATACATGCTCGAAGCTCATCCATGTCACATAGAAGAATGTTCCGATCAGTATGAGAGTGTCATATGGCGCGATATTCTCAGCCGAAATTACGGCTCATGAATATGATCCGATCCAGTTGCTGACCCAGAGTATAAAGGTAAAAATCCCGAAAGGAATATATCCGAGAATATGTCCGAGAAGCGGAAAAATAAATGTGACACCCATACTGACGATCCCGAGAATCGTCCCGATCGCGATAAATGGGGCGACGAGGAGATTCGCGATGATTCAGAATAGTGCGATCGTCTGAAAATTCGCGAAAATAATCGGCATCGTGATGAGAGATGCCGAGAGAATCACCGTCAGCGCATCTCTCAGTAGGAATGTATTTGGAACATATCGAAGCAGTCGACTGATCGGATCATGCAGGTGGATCAGTCCCCACACAGCGATAAATGAGAGCTGAAAACTTACGTCAAAGGCAAGTGTAAATGGTTCACGTATGAGAAAAAGAAGTGCCGTAAGAAGCAGAAAAGGAATAATAGAGATTTTTTTCCCAGATACGAGGACAAGATAGCCGATCATTCCCATAAAACCAGCACGAATCGCCGGGATATTCCATCCGACGATCAGACAATACACGAGAATTCACATAAGAATGATGGCGACACGTCCCCATCGCCTGAGTGGAAAGTATCGGAGAAAAATACTCAAGAATACGATAACAAGGGCAATATTTGACCCACTTACAGCGACAAGATGAGAGAGTCCGCTCCGTGAGAAATTACTATTCATCGCATCAGTAAAAAGATGTGTATCTCCGATAATCATCCCAAGCGCAAGTGCATCTGTATCTGGAGGAAATATCATCCGTATTTTTTCTCGTAGTGATGCACGAATCAGGGCGATATATGCACGAAGCGATCCCTCATCGGCTTTCAGTCGAGCGAATGTAAAGGCATTTGCCTCGCCATATGTCCGATGAATCCACCCATATTTTTCATAATCGAATGATTCATTTGACTGGAGTGCCTTGATTTTCCCGGTAAATCCGACCCGATCACCAGGTGCGAGTGTCAGATTCTCAGGAACCGAGATGAAAATATGAATCGTATCTGTCACAGGATTTTCCCCAACTTTCTCAAGAAGGAGCTCATACCGCACCATATTCGCACGACGACTCAGTGTCGTGGTCACTTCTCATTCGATCGGAAGTGTCAGGGTGAATGCTCATGTAAGACGAGCGAGTTCTTCTCTGCGAGATATGTGTATATCTTCCGCATGTTCGAGCCATAGATATCCTATGAGAAGTCCCAGAATTCCGAGCAAAATATGAAGACGAAGCGATCGAAATAAAAAATAAAAAAACACTCCTCAAACGAGAAGTGCCCCTATATATTCATATTTCTGTTCACTGAAGATTCCCCCGAAAAGAATGCCCCACATCATCGAAAACCCAAAAGTGAGGAAGAGGATGGACGGATGAATCCAGGACATAGGCGATTATTTATCCCTGCATTTTTTTCAGAATGCCGTACATTCCGTATATCATAAAAATAATTCCACCGATTTGCGAGAGTGTGAGTAGGGTTTTTGCCTGAAACATATCACTCGATCCATTAAAAAATTCTCCGAGAAAGAGGAGTCATCCATAGAGTGCCATCCCTGTAAAAGCGATAAATCCGTGATAGGTCTGTCTTTTTCTCAGAGAAAGAAGGAAAAAGAATATCAGAAAACAGAAAAACGCATAGAAGAGCGCGAGCGGAAAAATCGGTCCCGTCGATCCGATAATACCACTTACAGGATCAGGTGCGAGTCCGATCATAGAAGCCTGTCCGTAGATTTGTCCTCAGAAAAAAGCACCGATATATCCGATAATTGCTGGGATAAAAAATGAAAGCGTTGCGACGTCGAGAAGTATTTTTCTATCACGGGGATACTCCCGTGTCTTCCAGTAAAATACGAGAAAAAATCCGAGCATTCCTCCCATGAGAGAGATGCTGTACTCTCGCATGAGCAGGATATCTTTCCAGTATGTACGAATATCCTGGAAGTAGGTACCGAACTCCCTCCATTCTGCCAGAATATAAAAAAGACGTCAGAATATAAGAATCGCAAGTGAAAAAGTAATAATATCCGAAAAAATATTCCTCTGAACACCGACCTGATTCGCGAGGTGATTTACCAGATAAAAAAACAGAAGGAATGCGATACTCATCGCAACACCAAACACATATATATGGAGTCATCACGGGATTATTTCTATGATTGGGTACATAATGAAATTTTAGAGGGAGACTCTCCTAGCGTGCATATTCAATGACACGTTTCTCACGATAGAGGTTAATCTTGACTTCTCATGGATAGTTACAGCTTGCTTCGATCTGCGCGGCGATCTCCTGTGCTTTTTTCTCGGCATCGAGATCAGAAACTGTATCCGCATCGACGAAGACGCGTACTTCTCGTCCTGCAGAGAGTGCGTATGCTTTGCTGACACCTGAGAAACTCATAGCAATATTTTCCATCTCCTGAATACGCTTAATATATTCTTCGACATTCATGCGTCGCGCTCATGGGCGGATTGCCGAGATCGCATCCGCGATCTGTACGATTTTTGTCTCGATACAAATCTGTGGAACATCGTCATGATGTCCTTCGATAATATTGATCGTTTTGTCATCGAGTCCGTACTTTCGTGCGATTCGTCCACCGATCTCTGGATGTGTCCCTTCCACATCGTGGTCCATCGATTTTCCGATATCATGGAGCAGTCCTCACTTCAGAGCGAGTGCCGCATCGGCACCGATCAGTTTCGCGATCGCTTCAGCGATATAGGCGACTTCCTTCGAGTGCATGAGGATATTCTGACCATAGCTTGTGCGGAATCGGAATTTACCGATCAATGGAACGATCTCGTCTGGAATCCCAGTGATTCCCATCTCATCGACAGTCTTTCGTCCGAGATCAGCGATAAGACGCTCTGCATCATGCTGATTCTGTTCGACGATTTCCTCGATACGAGCGGGCTGGATTCGCTTATCTTCGATCAGTTCCTCGAGCGATTTCTTCGCGATATAGCGTCGGAAAAGGTCAAAGCTCGAGATGAAAACTGTATCTGGTGTGTCATCGATAATCAGCGATACTCCCGCAGCTTTCTCGAATGCGATAATATTGCGTCATTCTTTTCCGATAAGCTTCCCTTTCAGATCGTCATTCGCGAGATGCACCATCGTCTGAGTGGTCTCACCTGTGACTTCTCCAGCATATTGCTGGATAGACTTGATGAGGATCTCACGAGAGAGTTCGACTTCTCGCGCCTTCAGATCCTTCTTTTTCTTCTCGAGAAGCTCGAGAATATCTCGTTCGCATTGTTCTTCGGTATTCTTCAGGAGGAGCGCACGAGCATCTTCTGTACTCATATTCGCGATTTCTTCGAGCTTCGTACTGAGAGCATCGCGTTTTTTCTCTGCTTCTGTGATTTTCTCATCGAGAAGCTGTTCTTTCTTATAGATTCCTTCTTGTTTTTGTTCGATCTCATCGAGCTTCTTCTCGAGGCGGAGATCTTTTTGTGAGAGTTTTTCTTCTGTTTCTGCGATTTCTTTCTTCCGATCTCGGATGTCGACACGCATATCTTCGACTTGTTTTTCTGTGAGTTTTACCTGTTGTTCTGCTTTATTCAGGAGCTCCTTGGCGATGTTTTCTGCTTCTTTTACGATTCCGCGAGATTTACTTTTTTCCCCATTCTGAAAAAAGAGAAAGAGTCACGCTCATCCGAGGATAATTCCGACCACGAATGTCATGAATGTGAAGAGAGAAGGATCCATATTGCAAAATTATAAAAGAGTGCCGTCAAGCACTGAAGAAATAGAAAAATAATCACAGAAAGAGAGGATATTGAAAGACAATTTGAGGGTTGGAAAGTTCTAAAATAGTTCGTATTTTCATTCATTTCTGAAGGATGATATAGAAAAAATGTGAAAAATCAAAAATTTCTTTTTTCTTGGCTTTCTGAAGCGTTTCTGTATAATTCTTCCAAAATAATTTCATTCTATGAATCCACAATACTCACAGGAATCACTCGATCGCTTGAAAAAACTCGAGCGTATGCAAAATCTCGGGATTTCACCATACGCGTCGAAATACGATACAAATCATACATGTGCACAGTTGGGTGCTTTCTGAGCTGAGGGGACACGCCCGATCGACGAGATTATACCATCACCACATGCGACGATTCGCGTCGCGGGACGTATCTTACTCCATCGTTCTTTCGGAAAGATTTGTTTTGCGACGATTACTGATGGTACAGGAAAGATTCAGATCCTCTTCTCACGTGAGAACTGTAAAATCATGAAAAATAACGAAGCCGTCTCAGAATTATCTGATGAAAGTGAGACGATAACGGCATATAAATTCGCTGAGAAACTCTTGGATCTCGGGGATTTTATCGGTGTTCAGGGGGAATTATTTTTTACACATAAAGGTGAACGTACCCTTTTTGTCGAATCTTTCTCATTTTTGACAAAAGCAATCCGTCCGCTTCCTGAGAAATGGCATGGGATTTCTGATGACGACGAACGCTTCCGAAAGCGCTATCTCGATATCGTGATGAATGAAGAAGTTCGTGATCTTCTGATTCGAAAAGAAAAATTCTGGCGTGTTGCGCGGGATTTTTTCCGAGAAAAATGATTTTCCGAAGTCGATACACCGACGCTCGAAGTTACGACTGGTGGAGCCGAGGCGCGACCATTTATCACCCATCATAATGATTATGATATGGAGGTGTATCTGCGGATCTGTGTCGGAGAACTCTGGCAAAAACGTCTGATGGCAGCTGGATTTCAGAAGACATTCGAAATCGGGCGAGCGTATCGGAATGAAGGGTCGAGTCCGGAACATCTACAAGAATTTATGAATCTAGAATTTTACTGGGCGTATGCGGATTATCGGGACGGAATGAAGCTCGTACAGGAACTCTATCAGAAGATTGCAGTCGAGATCTATGGCACGACGAAGTTCGAATATCGGGGGCAGAGTTTTGACCTCGCAGGTGACTGGAGAGTGATCGACTATGTCGATATCGTCACGGAAAAGACAGGGATCGATCTTCTCTCCGCATCTGACGAAGCGCTTGCACAAAAGCTCGATGAACTCGGTGTCGTCTATGAGTGAGATAATCGTGAGCGAATGACGGATTCACTCTGGAAGTATGTCCGGAAAACCATCGCATGACCGGTTTTTCTCATCCATCATCCGAAACTCGTCTCTCCACTTTCTCGAGAATCCTGAGATTTCCCAGGGAAAGTCGAGCGATTTCAGCCGATTATTGCTGGAAGTGAAGTGGGAAATGGATTCTCAGAGCTGAATAATCCTCTCGATCAACGCGCTCGTTTTGAGCTTCAGCAAAAACTCCTGGAAGATGGAGATGAGGAGGCGATGATGCCTGACTGGGAGTTCGTCGAGATGCTCGAACATGGAATGCCACCGACATGTGGCTTCTGATTCGGGGAGCGACTTTTTGCGATTCTGGAGTGAAAACCACTTCGAGAATGCCAGTATTTTCCACTGATGAAGCCACGAGAAGAATAAGAAATTCCACATAATTTTTACACACTTTTCATGCAAGAGATTTTTATCCAAGAGGGGGAAGCAATTATTCGTGCACATATTCTTGCCAGAATACAAAATAAGGTTCAGATACAAATCATCGATATTCTCTGAGAATCAAGAACATACGAGGTGTGACGGGAATATATTTATGTCTGAAAACATACAGACGAAGAGAGGGGGGCACTGAGGCAACGGTATATGGAAGCACTGCTTCCTGAGAAGATTTTGAAGATACAAAATTCTCTTCGAGCCAAAAGTTACGACGAATATAGGGAAAAATATGAAGAATACTTTCGGTATCTTCAGGAATTTCTGAGTCTCAAGATTTGGCTCTCTGCACCAAGCATCCCTGGGAATGATGGTGATGTAATTTTGTTCATATATTATTTTCGCATGTTGCAGGATTTCTTGAATCATCTAGGGAATAATCGTCTTGATACAGAACTGAAGCGGTATCTTTCTGTATTCTATCTGAATAATAAGGATAACATACAGTATCTACTTGATGCACAGAAAATAACGGAAGAATGAAATGAAGCGATGTGATGGCTATAAAATAAAAAAGCGTCCAGATCGGACGCTTTTATAGTAAACTAACTTGAAT